>CAZSBF010000012.1:9410-57793 GCA_964605185.1 uncultured Planctomycetaceae bacterium | reverse complement strand
GCACGCTTTCTTAACAATTCATACAGGGAATGAAGCCATGGAAAATGAAAACGGACGTATGCGTTGCTATGCTCCACGGACTGATCGCAATCCACTGATTCGATGCGAAGTACCAGTGGATTAAAACAGAACGCTGTTACCGGTAGACACGATAAAGAGCAGTCCGGCGAAGCCGGAACGCTTGTTAACGAGTAAGCCGACGTGATGGAAGACCCTCGGGTGTTCCTACGTCGGCTTTTTTCATGGACCGCGCTCGGTCGCTTGACGCTTATGGCTACTGTTCTGCCACGATCGCACGGTGGCGACTACTGCACGCACAAAAAGGGAGTTCGAAAATGAACAACAAAATCATGATGCCGCTGATCGTCATGGGACTCATCAGCTACTCAACACAGGCTCACGCAGGCATATTGCTGGAGACCGCAGGAGACTTCGCGGTCTTGGCCGGCTCGGCGGTCATGAACACGGGCCCATCCGTCATCGACGGAGGACATTTAGGAGTCAGTCCGGGTGCTACGATCATCGGAGTTACGCCGGGAATAGTGGTCCCGCCATACATGATCCACTCGGGGGATGGAGTCGCGCAGCAGGCTCAGGATGATCTCACCACAGCGTACAACGCCGCGGCAGCTTTGCCATTCACCGATGATCTAACCGGACAGGACCTTGGTGGACTCACGCTCGACCCAGGCGTCTACTTCTTTACTACATCCGCTTTCCTGACGGGAACACTGACGCTCGATGCCCACGGCGATCCGAACGCGGAATTCGTTTTCCAAATCGGAAGCACGGTCATTACAGCAAGTAACGCTTCCGTGGTCACCATCAACGGTGGTTCGACACCGGGATGCAACGTGTTCTGGCAAGTTGGAAGTTCCGCGACACTCGGAGCCGGCACTGAGTTTCAGGGGCACATCCTCGCGCTCACGGACATCACCATGAACACCGACGCGAACATCCTGTTCGGCAGCGCGCTGGCGCGTAATGGCGTCGTGACCCTTGATGACAACAACATTACGGCCTGCATTCCAGAGCCCGCCACGATGTTTCTCAGCCTGATCTGCGCCATTCCGTTGTCCATGCGCCGATCGCGGAGCGGAACAAGAGTCGCATAACGGTCAGCACTTCTGAAACGGATCGGGCTGACAGTCGTCCGACATTTATTCTGCCGCGCTCCGCTTCCCGGCAGCGCGATTTCACGATGTGGCATCACCTCACGGCGCGCGAGCTGAACATACGCCTCGTGTGTAGGGTCGTGCCACCGATTCACGTTTCTCAGGATTCCTGATTAACATATGTACGTATAGATAATCAAAATACATATCAAAATATCTTCCCAGAGTCAGAAATCTCCCCCGCACACTGATATGCTCCTTCTCGTCTTTGCGATTCATTCGAAATCCGAAGACCAAGCGATGCACCTCAATCGCAATTCGCGGTAGACACGAAAAAGAGCGGTCCGGCGAACCCGGAAAGCTCGTTAGCGAGTAAGCCGACGTGCTGGAACACCCTCGGGTGTTCCCACGTCGGCTTTTTTTTTACCAAATTCGCCCGGGCGTGTGAAACATGGCGACCGTTTCGCCACAAACGCCCTGCGACGTTGAACGCTCAGGCAAAGAAGGAGCTTGGAAATGAATGATAAAATCACACGACTGCTGGTGGTCACGGGACTTCTCGGCTTTTCAGCGCAGGCGCACGCCGGCATTTTGCTGGCGACCGCGGGAGACTTCGCGGTCCTGGCCGGCTTATCGGTCACCAACAGCGGCCAATCCATCGTCGATGGCGGTCATATCGGAGTAAAGTCAACGTCTGCGATCACGGGCTTCCTGCCGGGGAGAGTCATGCTGCCCTACACAATACACGCGGATGAGGCGCTCGCGCTTCAGGCCCAGAGTGATTTCGCAACTGCATACAAAGTCGCCCTGGACCTGCCATTCACATCGGATCTGAGCGGGCAAAATCTTGGTGGACTCATGCTCGATCCAGGCGTCTATCGTCTTGGGGCATCAGCCACCTTGTATGGAACGTTGACGCTCAATGCTCACGGCGATCCAAACGCACTATTCGTTTTCCAGATCGGGTCCTCTCTTATTACCGATAGCAATTCCTCCGTCGTCACGATCAACGGTGGCTCGACACCGGGATGCAACACGTTCTGGCAGGTTGGCGGAGATGCAACACTCGGCGCCAATACGGAATTTGAGGGGCACATCCTCGCACAAACGAACATCATCATGAGGAGCAACGCGAACATCCTGCACGGAAGTGCACTGGCTAAACAGACGGTGACACTCAATGACAACAATATCACTGGATGTATCCCCGAGCCCGCCATGATCGTACTAGGACTATCCGGCGGTGTACCGTTCATGTATCGCCGAATTCGTAACTGAGATAATAGCTCACGAGGAAACGCACAAATGCAAATGATGGGAGCCGCAGACGTAGTGCGATGGCTTCAGGCCTGTGGCGGCGGTGTGGGCGGGACGGCAGTCGGCGTAGGCGTCCCCACGATGGGCTTGAGCACCTTCTTTAGCGCCCACTCGGTCCACGTTTCCTTTTCCAGGCTCATGTGGGTTGAGATGGCTTCCATGTAAGGTCTGGTCGCCTCATCGAGGCAGACCATCGCGCCCTTGTTCTGCACGCGGAGCATCGTCTCGCCATAGGACTGTAGAATCGTTTCGGCAAGGACATTCGTGGTCACATTCCCGACGGCGAAGGCCGCGTCGATCGCCTTGCCCGCGCCCTTTGCCAGATCGACCGTCATCAATCCGACGATCGAGTCGATCGCCACGTTGTCACGTGTGGCGAGGCTTTCCATCTTCTTCCAGATTGCATCCATGCGCGGCAACAAGTCGGTCGCTTCCTTGAACACGTTCTGATAGCCCGCCGTCAGTCGATCGCGCAATTCGCGAATCTGCCCCACATCGACCGGCGGGATGTCGAACACCTGCGCCGTGTCCTTGCCCGCTTTGCCCAATGAGTCCAGCAATTCATCGACCTCGGAAATGTTAGCGTCCGGCGGGATGACCTTGCTTTCTTTCAACTCCGTCACAAGGCGATTCAAATAAATCTTCGACCCATGGGCTACATCCGACGCGAGGGCAAACACCCAGAGCGGCGACAGATGCACCGAGAGAATGCCCGCCGTGCTGATGATGTTGCCGGCAATGACTCTCGGAATGTAATCATCAGGCAAGGCCCCGCCGGGAGAATCGGCATAGGCGCCCTGCACCTCGGCCACCTTCTCGATGAAAAACCGCTGGGCATTGCCGACGACGGCGGTGTACGTATTCGTTTTGCGAAGCGGCTCGGGGATGAGCGTATCCGTGAGGATCTTGGTCGTGCCGCCGAGCGTGGCCGCGAGCGAACGGGCCAGCCGCTCGGGCAGACTGAGCGTATAACCAAACGCCGAGAAAACATCGTTGAAGTTGATGCCCATGCAGTGATAAACGTATCGGTGACGGCCTGCTCTCGCAAGGCGGAATTACTCCAGCGTCGATGGTATAATAGAGACGACAAAGGCAAGGCTATGGCGACGACCCCTACATTGACGACCGCGCAGGAATTCGAGAGGATTTGCCTAACACTCGGGCCGTGCGAATTGGTCCGGGGCGAGGTGGTTCAATTGTCACCCGGTGGATTCGGACATAGCAGAATCAGCATTAATGTCGGCTTTGCGTTGGAGGATTGGGCGCGAGCACAGACTTGTGGTCGCGTAATCACCAACGAGGCCGGCATCATTGTGGAAATCGGCCCCGATACTGTCCGCGGGGCCGACGTCGCGTACATCTCTTATTCGCGATTGCCCAAAGGCCGGCGTGTCGAAGGATTCCTGGACGTGCCACCCGAATTGGTCGTCGAGATCATCGGCAAAGGCCAGGGTTGGCGCGACATGGTGGAGAAGGCCGGTGAGTACCTTCGCATGGGGGTGGATCGCGTCTGGGTTCTCGACCCCGAAACCGAACGCGTTCATGTATTTCGATCGGATGCTGAGCCGGTCATCGTCGATCGCGATGGCCGCATCGCAGACGCCGACATCCTTCCCGGCTTCTCGATTGCAGTGTCGGAGTTCTTTGCGGATTAGCCGAGGCCGCTCTCAGATCGCAACCGCCGGTGAATCTCCAGCGCCCCTACTGCCACCGGGGCAATCGCTCCACACGTTGAAATGAACTCGTTAATCGCCGCCGAATCGTCGCGAAACGACACCAGCCCCTCGTGCTCATCCTTCGCCTCGGCCGACTCCCAGCGGGCGCGAATCTCGTCCGCGGTGAGTCGCACGCGGGCCTCGAAAAGCAATTCGGGCTGGTGAATTTCCTTGTCGCGGATCAGGCCCACGCACTCAATGGCGATGATGTCGTCGGGTGTCAGGGCGAGTTCTTCGCGCAGTTCGCGTTGCAGGCTTCCAAACACATCGACGCTGCCGTCGGCGGCGCGATCGTTCATTTCCAACGCCCCGCCGAAGGTGTGAACATGGCCCGCGTGAAACGCGACGCGCTGCGACCGCCGTCCGTAACAAATCATGCCATCAGCCGTAAGAATAGTCGCCGTGGTGCCGACGGCGTTGGAGAAACACTCCCAGCCGACGCGCTCCAGCCATGTACCGCCATAAAGATTGGTGCCGACAAAGTCGCGGTAACACGTCGGGCCGACCATCATTTCAAACCGCTGCCCAGACGCATCGGCCCCGACCGCGTGTGACACATAGCGAAGCATCTCGCCATTGAACAGCATTCGCTGCGTGCCCTTCGCCAGGGCGACCTGCCGCTCCCACTCCTCCGCGATAAAGGCATCCAACGCAGGCGTGCTCGGCCGCGGCGCGGCATCGAATGTCACGCGAACACGCTCGCGCGGGAATCGCCCGGAGGCCTGAACTATAATACGATCGCCGTCTGAAGCCATCACCACATCATAATCGCTGCAATATCGCGCGGAGGATACTCTGCGCCCGCCGCGGAAGCGTCGCGCCGCTCATTCGTACCTCCGACGGCGCCGATTCCGTTGCCGACGTCAGATCACAACAGATATAATCCTAAGCGTCGCGCGACGGTCTCCAAACGGCGCCTAAGCAGATAACCCTGATCGAGCACAACCGATCAAAGGAGCAAGACATATGGCAGGTGAATCCAAATGCCCATTCAACCACGCATCCGGCAGTGGCGCGTCAAACCGTGATTGGTGGCCGAACCAACTGAACCTGCGGATCCTCCACCAGCAATCATCCAAGCCAGACCCCATGGGCGGCGATTTCAACTATGCCCGGGAATTCAAGAGTCTCGACTTGAAGGCGGTCAAAAACGATCTCCAAAAAGTCATGACGGACTCGCAGCCCTGGTGGCCAGCGGATTTCGGCCACTACGGCCCGTTGTTCATACGCATGGCATGGCACAGCGCCGGCACCTATCGCACCGGCGACGGTCGCGGCGGCGCAGGCAGCGGCAATCAGCGCTTTGCGCCGCTCAACAGTTGGCCTGACAACGTCAACCTTGACAAGGCACGCCGACTACTCTGGCCGGTCAAACAGAAATACGGGCGCAAGCTTTCGTGGGCCGATCTGATGATCCTCGCCGGCAACGTCGCGCTGGAATCGATGGGGTTCAAAACATTCGGCTTCGGAGGCGGGCGCGAGGACATCTGGGAGCCGGAAGAAGACATCTACTGGGGCTCGGAAAAGACGTGGCTGGGCGACGAGCGCTACTCCGGCGATCGCGATCTTGAGAATCCCCTCGCCGCCGTGCAGATGGGGCTGATCTATGTCAATCCGGAAGGCCCGAACGGCAATCCCGATCCGCTCGCCGCGGCGCGAGACATTCGCGAGACCTTTGCACGCATGGCGATGAACGACGAAGAAACGGTGGCGCTCATCGCCGGCGGCCATTCCTTTGGCAAGACCCACGGTGCCGGCGATGCAAAACTCGTCGGCCCTGAGCCGGAGGCCGCCGGCCTTGAGGAGCAGGGGTTGGGTTGGCGGAGTAGTTTCCGATCCGGCAAAGGCGGCGATGCGATCACCAGCGGTCTCGAAGTTACCTGGACCGCCACGCCGACGAAGTGGAGCAACAACTATTTTGAGAACTTGTTCGGCTATGAGTGGGAATTGACGAAGAGCCCGGCCGGCGCACACCAGTGGAAGCCAAAAGGCGGCGCGGGAGAGGGCAAAATTCCCGATGCCCACGACTCATCCAAACGTCACGCCCCATCCATGCTGACCACAGACCTATCACTTCGCTTCGACCCTGCCTATGAAAAAATCTCGCGGCGCTTCCTTGCGAATCCGGATCAGTTCGCCGATGCGTTTGCCCGGGCATGGTTCAAATTGACGCACCGGGACATGGGCCCTCGCCCGCGTTATCTCGGCCCGGAGGTGCCTGCCGAAGAACTCATCTGGCAGGACCCGATTCCGGCGGTCAATCACAAACTCATCGACGATGCGGACATCGCCGCCCTCAAGGGCAAGATTCTGGCGACGGGTCTTACTGTTTCAGAATTAGTGACGACCGCGTGGGCGTCGGCATCGACGTTCCGTGGCTCCGACAAGCGCGGCGGCGCGAACGGCGCGCGGATTCGACTGGCGCCACAGAATGATTGGGCTGTCAATCAGCCCGCACAGTTGGCGAAGGTGTTGAAAGCTTTGGAAGGCGTTCAGGCCGCGTTCAACGGCGCTGCTTCCGGCGGCAAGAAGGTCTCACTGGCCGACCTGATCGTGCTGGGCGGTTGCGCAGGCGTCGAGCAGGCTGCAAAGAACGCAGGCCAAACCGTGACGGTCCCCTTCACGCCGGGCAGAATGGATGCCTCGCAAGCCCAGACGGACGCATCCTCGTTCGACGTGCTCGAACCGATCGCCGATGGTTTCCGCAACTATGTCAAAGGCAAGTTCAGCGTGTCGGCCGAGACACTCCTGGTCGATAAGGCCCAGTTGCTCACGCTGACCGCCCCGGAAATGACCGTCCTGTTGGGCGGCATGCGGGTTCTGAATACCAATGTTGGACAATCCCGTCATGGCGTCTTTACCAAACGACCGGAGGCGCTGACCAACGACTTCTTCGTGAACCTGCTCGAAATGGGCACGGAATGGAAGCCGACATCGAAGGACGGAGACATGTTTGAAGGGCGTGATCGCGCCACCGGCGAAGCGAAATGGACCGGCACGCGCGTCGATCTGGTCTTCGGATCGAATTCGCAGCTGCGGGCGATCGCCGAGGTTTATGGCAGTGCGGACGCGCAGATGAAGTTTGTCCATGACTTCGTAACGGCCTGGACGAAGGTGATGAACCTCGATCGCTTCGACCTTGCGTGATCTCGGAACATCGCGCCGGGAGGATCAGCCGCCCGGATTCAAAACGCGTAACACCGTTGTGGCGGTTTGATATTGGAACCGTGCGAACACATTACTCGTCGCCGGCAAACCGATAGCCGACACCGGGTTCGGTGAGTAGATACTTCGGGTCGGCCGAGTTCACTTCAAGCTTGCGCCGGAGCTGCGCCATGTAGACGCGTAGATAGTGCGTCTCTTGCGATGTTTCCGGTCCCCATACCTCTTTGAGTAGCTGCTGGTGAGTAAGCACTTTTCCGGCGTGCTTTACCAATGTTGTCAGCAGGCGGTACTCGATTGGTGTCAGGTGAACTTCCGTGTCGCCCGTGAAAATGCGCCGGTGTAGAAAATCGACGCGAAGATCGCCGACAGTGAATGAGGTTTCCGACTCCGGTGTGTTTCCGGTGCTTGAGTGCCGTAACGCGACGCGTAAACGCGCCAGCAACTCCTGAACGCCAAATGGCTTGGTGACATAGTCGTCGGCGCCGGCGTCCAATGCCGACACTTTGTCGCCTTCCTGGCCGCGGGCGGTAAGAACGATAATCGGCATCTTGGCCCACTCGCGCATCCGTCGAATGACCGACAGGCCGTCCATGTCGGGAAGCCCTAAATCGAGAATGACGACATCGGGCACATATTCGGCGGCGCGGGCCAGCCCATCTTCCCCGGTCTCGGCCTCGATGCACTCGAACTGGTGATGCGTCAGCGACACACGGAGGAGCTTTCGGATGGCGACTTCATCCTCAATGACCAGGATTCGCGGCTTGTCCGGGGCTTGGGGCATTTATTTTGTCACCTGACGAATTGCATCAATTTCGTTTTCGGAAGCGACGACCGGCGGCTCGCCCACGATCGGTAATGTGAAGCGAAACACCGTGCCACCGCCGGAACGTTGTTCCGCCCAAATGCGCCCGCCATGCGAGTCAACGATTCCACGACACACGGTCAGGCCGAGCCCCACTCCGCTCTTTTGAAGGTGCGACGGCGCCCGATAGAACTTATCGAAAACGTTGGTCAGGTCTTCCCCGCTAATGCCGTGCCCACGGTCGGCCACTTCAACAAGAACTTCTCCGTCCTTCGCTTGGGCTGAGAGTTCAATTTCGCCGCCGGTGGTGGAATA
Source organism: uncultured Planctomycetaceae bacterium (assembly GCA_964605185.1). Lineage (GTDB taxonomy): Bacteria > Planctomycetota > Phycisphaerae > UBA1845 > UTPLA1 > JACRIM01. The sequence continues at coordinate 49,364 of CAZSBF010000012.1, read as the reverse complement.
TTTGATCGCATTGTCGAGCAGATTAAACAGGACTTGTTGAATCAACAGTCCATCGATGGGCACCAGGGGGAGATCCGCGGCGATGTGCAAGTGAATCGGGTTGGCCTCGCGCTTCTTCTCGAGTCGGCGCAGGACGACGCCGATCACTTCTTCCAACGGCTGCCATTCGCGCTTGAGCTTGATCGCGCCGCTTTCCAATCGCGTGATATCCAGAAGATTGCTCACCAGTCGATTGAGGCGATCGGCCTCCTCACAGATGGATTCAGCCAGATCGCGGCGCAGTCCTGATGACAGGCTTTCGGATTGCTCCGCCAGCAGACTGCTCGCACCCGCGATGGTTGCCAGGGGTGTGCGCAGATCGTGCGACACGGAACTTAACAAAGCGTTTCGCAGACGCTCCGCTTCGACCTGAACCCGCGCCGATTGTGCTTCGTCCGCGAGGTGCGCCCGCTGAAGGGCCAATGAAATCTGCGAGGCAAACGTCTCCAGAAGGTGTTGCTGGCCTTGCTCGTCGAATCGGCTCTCGTCACTCGGGCACAGCCCGATCACACCGACGCATTGTTCACCGGAAAGGAGCGGTACAAAGAGACACGCCGCTCCCGGCAGGGTATTCGTTCCACGGCCCGACCACTTGCGATTCCGTTGGGTCCATTCCGCGGCGCCGCGCTCGTTGGGATTGCCAAAGGGTCCGTCGCCATTCGCCGCCGCAATCGTCAGACCGCCGTCGGCCCCGGGAAGGAGAATGGCCGCCGAACACCCGAACACGTCATGCAGATGGCGTACGGCGAACGTGACCATGGATTGACGATCCATCGACGACGCGAGTTGCCTGCTCATGAAGAACAATGCCACCGTGTCCAGGTATCGAGTCCGCGCCGACTCAGTTTGTCGCCGCACGCGCTGCGCCAACCCGCTGATTAAGAGCGCTGTCGTGAGTAACGCAAGAAATGCAATGACGTATTGCGTATCCGAGATCGCAAATGAGAAGTACGGCTCGGTAAACAGAAAATCGAACAGCAACGCAGCCAGGAATGACGCGAGCGCCGACGGTCCGGCCGGATACTTGGTGGCAACATACACCACGCCGGCAAGATAGATCATGGTCAGGTTTACGCCTGACAAGAACGAGAAGCTCACCCACGAGATCGCCGTGCAAATGGCCATCACCAGCAGTGTTGCCGCGTAGGCGCGCCAATTCGTGCGCGTTGACGGTGCATCGACCGCCGTGGGCCCCGATGGTTCGGATTCTCCTTTGACAACGTGAATGTCAATCTCGCCGCTGCGGCGAATCAGATCATCCACGATCGAGCCACGCAGCCATTCGCGCCAATTGGAAAGGCTTGGCTTCCCCACAACGATACGAGTGATATTGTGCCGGGCAGCAAAGGCCAGCACTTCATCCGTCACGATTTGCCCGCTTAGTTCCGCGGTCTCCGCGCCAAGACGCGCCGCGAGCCGGAGGTTACGCCGTATCTGCATGGCAGCCGATTGCGAGATGCCGGGAGTTTCGACCGAGATCGCGGTCCACTGGGCATGTTGAGCGGCGGCCATTCGCCGCGCGGTGCGGATCACACGGGCTGACAGCGGACTGGGGCCGACGCATACCAAAAGTCGTTCGCGCGTCGCCCAGGGTTCGGTGACTCCGCGGCCGGCGTGTTGAACCTGCACCTGAGCGCTGACCCGGTCGGCCACGACGCGCAGGGCCAATTCGCGAAGCGCGATGAGATTCTCGCGTCGGAAAAATCCCTCACTGGCCTGTTTGGCGCGATCGGGAACATACACGCGCCCCTCTCGAAGCCGCTCGAGCAGATCGTCCGGCGGCAGATCCACCAATTCGACATCGTCGGCCTGATCAAATACGCGATCCGGAACCGTTTCACGAACAACGATCCCCGTGATCTGGGCGACAATGTCATTGACGCTTTCCAGATGCTGTACGTTGAGCGTGGTAAAGACGTCGATTCCGGCATCGAGCAGCTCTTCAATGTCCTGCAGTCGCTTGGCATGTCGGGAGCCCGGCGCCGTGGTGTGGGCCAGTTCGTCGACGAGGATCAGTTGCGGCTTCCTATGCAGGGCCGCATCCAGGTCAAACTCCTGCAGCATGACTCCGCGGTATTCGACGGTCTTGCGGGCCAGCACTTCCAGCCCCATCAAGATGGCTTCCGTCTCGGGCCGCGCATGCGGTTCGACGTAACCCGCGACGACGTCCACCCCCTCCATGGCCTTCTGGCGGGCGGCCTCCAGCATCGTGTACGTCTTGCCGACGCCGGGGCACATGCCGAAGAAGATCTTCAGCTTTCCGCGGGCGCGAGCACCCGGGTCCTCGCGCAGGCGAGCCAAAAGCGCTTCAGGATCGGGACGAGAATCCTGCATCAATCCAAAACTCCGGGAGCAATGTGGATTCTAGCTGCAACACGTTGAGGCGGACAGGCCGCAACTCAGACGCCAAAGGCGCGCGAGATCAAAGTGATCGGGATTTGCAGCAACCCTGTCAGCACAAAAGTCATAACTGACGTGAACAATGAAAAGAAAATGTCAGCGACAAGCATATGAGAAGCTCCTTAAAAACGTATTGAAACACCCCAGTTAATAAAGAAATCCGGCGCCTCTTCGTTGAGGCCCATTCCAACGGCCAGATCGAGTTGAATGTTGTCGGTGATGAGATACACCGGACCGCCGTTGATATTGTGCTGGCAATCGGTGCTGCGAGTACTGGGGTAGATACCGAAGTACTCGATGAAAAAGCTCAATTTGTCCGTGATGGTGTAGCTTTCGGCCAATGAGCCCGTGCTCTGCGCGTATCGTCCGTCTGCATCGCTGATCGCGGCAATTGAGCCCACGCCATAGAGAAGAAACTTGGGCGTGATTGGGTAATTCCATGCCAGTTGAAACGTCGGATCGACGTCGCCGGTGGTCTTGGAATCGGTGCCCGTGGGGAGCGATATTGACGGCACCATTGACAAATTCGGAAGATGATTGGTGTCGCTGTGTTTGAGAATCGGCATTTTGAAGCCGACGCTCATATCGGTGGCACCGTCATCGTGCTGATGGTTTTTGAAGTGGCGGCCGGCGCGACTGACGTCGGGGAACTTGGTCTCGGTCAGCGACATACCGCTCCATCCCACACGCAGTTCAAAATCATCCAGCAATCCGACGCGAAGCGATGTCCCGGGAACGAGATGGCTCTGCGTCTCGCTTCGCTTCTCCTGGTCGTAGGAATAGATATGCCCAATCTCCAGGTGGGTATGACCCCGCGGGACGAGGGATGCGGTATTGGAGAATCCGGGACGATCGGTCGATAGCGGCCCCTCGAGGGGCGCGGCCTCCGGCCAGATGAAAAATGAAAACGGCGCCGGTGCCGCATCCTCAGACGGTTGAGATGCGGGGGACTCCTTGCTGGATTGCGCCGATGCCAATGACGGGAAAAGAACCAGTGCTGCGAGCCCAATGCGTCGACCGAACTTCATAACGCGTCCTTCCATGAGTGCGGAACCTCCCGCCATTCGGGATGATCCAGCAACAGGTTCAACTTCAATACGTTGACACGCGGATCACCCAGGATCCCCCACTGGCGAGGCAGGGTGCAGCGTTGAATGACTTCCTCGACTTTCGTTGGATCAATGTTTCTGGCTCGTGACACACGGCCCAGTTGATATCGTGCCGCGGCCGGACTGATGTGCGGATCGAGCCCGCTGCCCGACGCTGTCACAAGGTCAGCCGGGACTGGTGTGTGATTGCCGGGATCGGCCTGCCGCAGTTTCTCAACTCGCCCGGCAATCGCCTTGAGCTGATCGGGATGGCCGATTCCATAGTTGCTTCCCGACGACGAAGCGGCGTTATACGGGAAGGGTCCGGTGGCCGATGGGCGGCCCCAGAAGTACTTCGGATCGTCGAAGGGCTGGCCGATCAACTCGGAACCAAGCGTCCTCCCGTCGTGCACGATGAGACTGCCGTCGGCCTGGTGGTGGAAGAGACCTTGTGCGGCGATCGTAATCGCCAGCGGATATACAAAGCCGGTCAACACCGTAAGGACGATGAGCATGACTGTTGCGACACGTAATTGCTGAAGCATGACACGGTTCCTCAGGCTAAATGGAGACTCACGAGCAACAGGTCGATCAACTTGATCCCCAGGAAAGGAATCAAGAGCCCACCCACCGCATAGATCGCAAGGTTTCGAGACAGCAAACTGGACGCCGCGGCGGCCCTGTATTGCACGCCGCGCAGCGCCAGTGGGATCAGGCAAATAATGATGAGCGCGTTGAAAATGACCGCCGAAAGGATCGCGCTTTGCGGCGTGGCAAGGCGCATGATGTTCAAAGAGTTCAAGGCCGGATAAGTGCCCATGAACGCGGCGGGGATAATGGCGAAGTATTTTGACACGTCGTTGGCGATGCTGAAGGTCGTGAGCGAACCGCGCGTCATGAGTAGCTGCTTGCCGATCTCCACAATCTCGATCAGCTTGGTGGGATTCGAATCGAGATCGACCATGTTGCCGGCTTCTTTGGCGGCCTGGGTACCGGTGTTCATGGCCACGGCGACATCGGCCTGCGCCAACGCGGGGGCGTCGTTCGTTCCGTCACCGCACATGGCGACCAGTCGGCCACCGGCCTGATTCTCGCGAATGAGTTTGAGCTTGGCCTCCGGCGTGGCTTCGGCAAGAAAATCGTCGACCCCGGCCTCGGCGGCGATGGATGCGGCCGTCAGCGGGTTGTCGCCCGTGATCATGATGGTCTTGATGCCCATGCGACGAAGCTGCGCGAAGCGCTCCTTGATGCCGCCCTTGACGATATCCTTGAGGCGAATCACGCCGAGCACTTTGTCATCGCTGGCGACGACAAGCGGAGTCGCGCCATCACGGGCGACCGAATCGACAATCGTGCGAACCGCAGGCGGGAAAGTTCCGCCCCGGCTTTCGACGTATCGCGCAATCGAATCAGCCGCTCCCTTTCGAATCTGAACTCCGTCAAAGTCGACGCCGCTCATGCGCGTTTGCGCGGTGAACGGAACGAATTGGGCGTGCATCTTCTCGAGATCGCGGCCGCGCAGACCATATTTCGTCTTGGCCAGCACGACGATGCTCCGGCCTTCCGGCGTTTCATCGGCCAGCGACGCAAGCTGCGCCGCGTCGGCCAGCACTTCCGGCTTGACGCCGTTGGATGGGATCATTTCCGTCGCTTCACGATTACCCAGCGTGATCGTGCCGGTCTTATCGAGCAGCAGCGTATCCACGTCGCCGGCCGCTTCCACGGCCCGGCCCGACATCGCAATCACGTTGGCGCGGATCATTCGATCCATGCCGGCGATTCCGATCGCGGACAGGAGCCCGCCAATCGTGGTCGGTATCAGGCACACGAGTAATGCGACGAGCACCGTGACCGTGATGACGTCACCATGGCCGAGCGTCTTTACCGTAAAGAGGGAGTAGGGAAGCAGCGTCGCGACGACGACCAGAAAGATGATCGTCATAGCGGCCAGGAGAATATTCAGGGCGATTTCATTCGGCGTCTTCTGACGCTTGGCCCCTTCGACAAGGGCAATCATTCGATCGATAAAACTTTCCCCCGGCTTCGACGTGATCCGGATGATCAACCAGTCGGACAGGACGCGCGTGCCGCCGGTCACCGCGCTTCGGTCGCCGCCGCTCTCGCGGATGACCGGGGCGCTCTCGCCCGTCACGGCGCTTTCATCGACGGACGCAACACCCTCAATGACCTCGCCATCCAGCGGGATCGTGTCGCCTGCATCAACCAGAACGACGTCACCCTTCTCAAGCGATGTGGAAGGTGTCGGGGAGATTTTGGCATCGCGCCGCGGCTCGGCAAGGCGCTTGGCCGACGTCTCGCGCCGCGCCTTGCGCAGTGTCTCGGCCTGGGCCTTGCCCCGTCCCTCGGCCATGGCCTCGGCGAAGTTGGCGAACAGCACCGTAAACCACAGCCAGATCGAAATAAGGAAAATGAACCCGGGCGCCGCCTCTCCCCTGCCACCAAGCGAGTGGAGCCACAACAATGTCGTCAACACGCTGCCGATGAGCACCACAAACATGACCGGGTTGCGGATCTGGTGGCGCGGGTCGAGCTTTCGCACCGAATCAACGAGTGCGCCGCGTACGATCGGCCAGTCAAACAGCGGCCGAGGCTTGGTCTTGGTTACTGTTGTTGCCGTCTGCATGAGACTACCTTGTCGCAAAAAGTTCGACGTGTTCGGCGATCGGGCCCAGCGCCAGTGCGGGAATAAACGTCAGCGCTCCCACGATCAGGACGACGCCGATCAAAAGGGAAACGAAAAGTGGTGTATGAGTTGGAAGCGTTCCACTGGACAACGGAACATGCTTCTTCGCCGCCAGCGCCCCCGCCATGGCCAGGACCGGCACCTTCACCAGGAATCGCCCGATGAGCATGGCCAGTCCGAGCAACAGGTTCATCGTCGGGTTGTTCGCCCCAAACCCCGCGAAGGCGCTGCCGTTGTTGTTCGAGGCCGATGAGAATGCATACAACGCCTGTGAAAAACCGTGAGGCAGCGGATTGCTCATCGACGCGTTGATTTGTGACGACATGACGGCGATGGCGGTGCCCACCAACACAGCAAGACACGGGGCCAGAACGGCGATCGACGCCATTTTCATTTCATGCGCTTCGATCTTCTTGCCCAGGTACTCCGGCGTGCGGCCGACCATCAGCCCGGCGATAAACACGGCCACCACGACAAAGACGATCATTCCATAAAGGCCCGATCCGACGCCGCCGAAGATCACTTCGCCAAGCTGCATCAGCACCATGGGCACCAATCCGCCCAGCGGCGTGTAGGAATCATGCATCGAGTTGACCGATCCGTTGGAAGCGCACGTGGTCCACGTGGCCCACACGGCCGAGTTGGCAATGCCGAACCGCGCCTCCTTGCCTTCCCAATTCCCATGGCCCGTTACCACGCCCAGTTCCGCGAGCTTGGGTTGGTGGCGATATTCCGAGTACAGACACACGCCCAACGCGACGACCATAACGAGGGTCATGGCCCCCAGCAGCGCCCACCCTTGCCGCTTGTCTTTCACCATGACGCCGAATGTGCAGCACAGCGCGGCAGGGATAAGCAAGAGCGCAAGGCATTCAAGGAAATTCGACAGCGGCGTTGCGTTCTCAAGCGGATGAGACGAGTTGACATTGAAAAATCCGCCGCCATTCGTGCCGAGTTGCTTGATGGCAATCTGCGACGCGGCCGGGCCGACCGCGATGGTCTGACTCGTGACCGCGACGCCATTGGCATCGACCGTCGGCTGAAGCAACGGAGCGGTGACGTACTCGCCGAAGGTTTGGACAACGCCCTGAGAGACAAGCACCAGCGCAAAGACAATGGAAAGCGGGAGCAGAATGTAAAGCGTCGAGCGAGTCAGATCGACCCAGAAGTTGCCAATCGTGGTGACCTGCCGGCGAACAAGTCCGCGGATCAGCGCGACCAGAATCGCCATGCCCGATGCCGCCGAAACGAAATTCTGCGTCGTCAGCCCGAGCATCTGCGTCAGATAGCTCATGGTGGATTCGCCGCCGTAGCCCTGCCAGTTCGTGTTGGTGACGAAACTGACGGCGGTGTTAAACGACGAATCGGGGGTGACCGCGCCCATGCCGGCCGGGTTCAATGTGAGCATCCCCTGGAAGCGTTGCAGCGCGTACAACGCCACGAACCCCACCAGATGAAACAGCAGCATGTCCACCGTGTAGCGCTTCCAGCCGGACTCACTCTCCGGGCGAACGCCGCAGACGCGGTAGATTCCGAATTCGACGGGGCGAAGCCATCGTACGGGACCGGGTGTCCGCCCTTCATAGATCGCCGCCATGTACCCGCCAAGCGGTTTGGCACAGAGCAGGAGCACCACGATGAAGAGGATGCACTGAAAAATGTCAAAGAAGTTCATTAGAACCACTCCGGCCTGAGCATGGCAAAGAACAGATACACAAGGAGCCCGACCGCCAATACCGCGGCAATCAGATACAAAGTCATGTTCGAGGTCTCCCTGTCGACATGCGACTTACCACAGCAATACAGCCGGCAAAAAACCCGACGCCGATGAACAAATAAAGCACGTCCATGCATTCACCTTCCGCGGAAAGACTAGCACGGGAGCGGATCAATTAGGCGCTAAAACAAGCGGCTCAGACATCAAGAAATGATCAAGATCGGCGGTGGGAGATCGACAAAGGCGTCACGGCAGGCACGCCCACGTGTGATATGATCTGCCGGTTCGGCGCCGATGGTCAGAGGAAACGATCATGAGCGGTTGGTCTCGATTTCGAACTCGGATTGTCTTGCTTATGCTTGCAGCGCTCGTCACCGGCGGATGCAGTGGAGCGCGGCCCATCACATCATCAGCCTTTGCGCGCTCGCCCGGCACGACATCCAAAGAGGAACTTCGCGATGCCCTGAATCAATTCGAGGACAACTTCGAAGCGACGATTCAGCGCGCTGCGGATGAGCTGACCGAGCAGAGCCCGACGCCGCGCGTCAGGCGGCTCGTGCTGATCTGGCAAATGCAGTTGTTCCCCAAGGCTCGCAAGGCGCTGGATCAGTCAAATCCGGTGGCCAGCTTCCTCGACCTTTGGACCTTGTGTCTTCGGATGGTGCAGTTTCTCGATGGCGGCGATGGAAAGTCGCTGTTTGGCGAGCGGCAGGAGATCGCGGTCCGCGCCGCGCGGGAATGCGAGGCGCAGATCGAGCGTGTGGGTCATTTGTTCCTGACCAGCGAACGAGCGGCAGATGCTAGAAAAAAGGTCGATGAACTGGCACGCTCCCGCCCATTACACGGCGAGTTCAGCGGCGCCGATATCCAGACAGCGCTGGAGTCCGTCGGCGAGGACAATGCACTGAAGAACATCCTTGCGATTCCGATGGTTCCATTTCGCGCGCTGGAGGCGGCCGATCGCACGGCCGAGTCGGTCCGGGGATTCACGGTCGTCGCGGCGCGCCTGACGGATGTAGTGCAGGGTCTCGCCGCCGACGGCCGCCTTCAGTTTCAGCTTCTCATGCTTCAGACCGAGGAACATGAAACCGTGCAGAAGGCCCTGGCTAGCTTTCAACAATTGTCCGAAAGCTCCAAGCGGCTGTCCAACGTGGCAGAAAAACTGCCGAAGGAACTTCGTGACGAGGTAGCGCAGGCGATCGACGACATCAACGCAAAGACCGGCGAACTGCGAACGACATTGAAGGAGGCGCAACTGTCCGCGGAGAAGATTGAGAAGGCGGGACAGAGTGCCGCGTTGGCCGGCGATGCGCTGGCTCGAACGGCACAAGCGATTCAGGCGATGGTGGCCTCGTTTCGCTCACCGGCGGGGTCGCAAGAACCACCCGGTGAGAAAAAAGGACCGCCGTTTGACATCAACGACTATACCAAGAGCGCCGAGGCATTCGGTGCGGCGGCAAGGGAGTTGCACACGCTGGCGGATGAGATACGCGGCCTGTCCGGGACGAGTGAGCTCGCGCAACGGATGGACAACATCGAGGGGCGGTTGCGTTCGATGCTTCAGTCAAGCGAGGGAACTGGCCGTAGCATGACCGACCACCTGGCGTGGCGCGGATTGCAACTGATCATTGCGGCATTCCTGCTCGCGATAATCTATCGAATCGTGACCACACGATACGTGCGAAGTTAGCACATCGTAAACCCAATGGACGCCGCTCCCCGAAACAAGGTGTCACCCCCAAAAACGGTGTCAGGATGAATTTCAAGGTTCCTTGCGCGCCCGAACAAAGGTGTCAGGTTGAATTTCCAGGTTCCTTGCGCGGGCGGCCGCGGGGTCGCAGAGTCAGATCGAGGTCGAGCCGGTTTGCCGTTCGACGCCGCCATCCCTCCACACCATAAGGCACCCCTCGGATCAGGCTCTGCCTCACGTCGCGGAGCGTCGGCTCCGACAAGGCTCGATTCACCTCGGCCAGCCAGTTTCGCGGCCGATCCACCGGCCACGGTCGCAGGCACGCGTGCAGCGTGCTCGCGATGTTGGCCCGGCTCCACAGGCCGCACCATCGCCAATTCTCCGCCCGGCGAACCAGCCTCGCCCGGAGCGCGTTGGCCTCGACGTACCGACACACCGTCAGAAAATGAGCATCCTCCTGCACGGGAAAACTCTTGAATCGCCCCTGATAGAGTGGGCCTTCCCCGATCGTGCGATAGTGCGAATGCCGTCGGTGGGTGTGCGTGACCGTGAGCCATTGCATCCACGTGGAAAGATTGGTCCGCGCCCGCGCTCGGACGACCAAATGCCAGTGATTGGGCATCAGGCAATAGGTAAGCAGGCCCGGGGCATCCGGGCGGTTCATCGCCTCCGTCAGGATGCGCTCGAAGGCCTCGTAGTCACGATCCTTCTCAAACATCGCGAGCCGCATGACCCGGCGGTTGAGCACGTGATAGACGATTCCAGGTTCCGTGATTCGCGGGGGCCGAGGCATTCGCGAATGCTAGCAAGGACTCGACGCCGGATCAAGGAAAATCATCCTGACACCTTTTTTATTCGGACTACCAATTCTTTCTTGCATGGAAGCGAATACCGCGAGAGGAAGTTGAAGCACGCATACTGCGGCGGATTCAATCGAACTATCACGATCCCGTGGAACTCTGCGAGTTCTACAACAAGTGCTTCCCCCATGCCCCAATCGCCCCGATCTTCACGATAGACTATCAACGAGTTGACTTTCGCTGCGTTGATGACACCCAGAATGTCAATGACAATCCGATGTGTCGCAAGTGACGATGGGTTTCTGTGAGATTAGATGCTGTTCATGCATTTGACCTATCCCCCAGAAACGGATCCAGATCCTGAGTTAGGATTGGGGGCTGGATCAGCTTCTATGGAAGGTCATTCCTATTTTGCCGCCTATGCCTTTGCCTTCTGCAAATCGAGCTCTACACGTACTAACTCTACGGCATCAGACTTAATCAAATATCCTAGTTTCTCACATACTTCGATGAATGCCAGAATGTAGACGTTCCGTAACAGAGACTCGTGATCAATTGTTCTGACATCACTATCAGCGTCAATATTCATACCGATACTCCTGGCAGAGCAAAATCTCGTGCAATATGTGGTCAGTCTGATGCAATTCCGGGACCAAAAAGGTGTCAGGATGATTTACAGACCCTTGCGCAACCGGTCAGTGCGACTGTGAGCGCCTGCATCGGGGCATTCCACGCTTCCGGCCTCATCAGCCTGTCAACCATCAACCGGAGAGGGAGGGATTCGAACGCACCGTTCTCTGAACTCCATGATCAACAGTCACTTACAGTCATAACCCCATTTCGAGCAACAAGTTGCGATTATTCAACTGTATTCGCCTGTTGTCAAGGATTCTCACGGATAGTCAGCGATTCTGGCTCACTGTGCCAACCGTTTCAAGCCGCACTTTCTCATGATTCCGGGCGAGCGGCGAAGTCCACAATGACTTTCTGGCGGCGACAAGCACCGACAACTTTCTTCGCCATCTTGCTTTTCTGTTCGACAGGCACCTTTGGCGGTGATTTATCTCCAAGGCCCAACCGATGCACTTATGGATTCGCCCCTGCCATACACAGGCCGAGCAATCTTGTGGTTCCAGTATTGCTCGGCTCCGCCGCTCTTGCAAGTCCGTTTGTAAGCACGAGCGGTCGACGATTGCGGGTCGTGCTTTACGCGCGATATAGCACCGATGAACAAAGTCCACGAAGCATCGAGGATCAGTTCGCAAAATGTCGACGGTATCTGTCCGCCCATGGCATCGATGACTTCGATGAGATTCTCTGCTCTGACGCGGGAATTTCCGGCGAACAATTGGATAGACCTGGAATCAACGAGGTCAGACGGCTGATCGGGTCGGGTGGATGCGATCTTGTTGTCGCGGAAGACGGTGCGAGACTCTACCGCCAGTCCACCATGGCAATGGGCTTATTGGAAACTGCCGCTGATGCCGGCATCCGGATGATCGCGATCAATGACCATCTCGATACAGAATCAGCCGAATGGCGGCTCAATGCATTCTTCTCTTCGTTCAAGAGTGAAATGTCGAACCGTGACACGGCCTCACGCATCATCCGTGCCATGGACGGATTATGGCGCGATGGCTTTGCCGTCGGTGCACTCAGACCCGGGTACATTCGAATCCCCTCGCATCCCGCGACGGAGCGCGAGCCGGCACGTGGGCCGTTTCGCGATGTGAAGGACGAGCGATGGACACCTGTGATTCACGAAGCTTTTGAGATGGCTGCACGTGGCGATCCACTGTGGAGCATAGCGGAGTACCTTGATTCCCAATCTTTTCCGAAGAGCTCAAGATCAACGCTGAGCAAGTGGACCGATGAACCGGTGCGCACACTTCTTCGCAACACGATCTATTCCGGTGTCGAAACGTTCAGGAGCTTCCACAATGTGAAGAAATACAAGACAGGGCGAAGTGTCCAAACTCCGACCCCGCCCGACGAAGTTTTGCATCGCGACATGCCTCACCTTGCTCACGTTCCTCGGTGGCTTCAGGCGCGCGCCATCGCAGAACTGGCGAAGCGATCGGTGCATCGGCGACCTGACCGAATTGGCAAAACGCCTTTGACAGGAATCCCTCGTGACAGCAGGGGCCCTTTATCGTTGCACTTTTTCTGCGGCATTTGTGGCGGCAAAATGTATCGCGAAGGCATTCTCTACACCTGTGCCGACTCAAGACGACGGCCCACCATGAATCGGAAAACCAACGAGCGTTGTTGGAACAGGTGCAAACCACATCCGAAGATCGTGCATGCGCAACTCAGCAAGGCGATCCTCAGTGAGATTCTCAGCTCCCGTGGCTGCATCGAAGCAGTCATCGAAAACCTGCCACATTTTCTGAAAGAGGGAGACCGGGCCCGCTCGAAGCAGTTGCGCGAGCTTCGTGAAAAGGAAGCCAACGTGATTCAACGATGCAATCGCCTAAGGGATGCCGTAGAGGAAGGAAGCGGTTCTTCGACTCTCATGGCCGGCCTCAACCAGCGCGAAGCGGAACTGGACTCAATCAGGTTTGAACTTACTCGACTTTCGGCTGAGTTCCCATCGGCAATGAGACTTCCGACCCGAGAGGAGGTTCTTCGGTTGATCGATGAAGAGGCTGCAAATGTACTGGGCACGATGGACCGCACTGCGGGCCCTTTGCTTCGCCGCTTAATAAGCCCGATTCGCGCCTTTCCGTGCAAACAGTTCGACAGTGGCAACGTGGGCCTGCGGGCCTTCTTTACGTTACATCTGGTGGAACTCTTGCCCGAACAATGGCGCGACCTCTTCCTTAAGGACAGGCTGCCAGAAAACTCCGGCATCGACTTACGGTGCTTGGAGGTACCGATGGTGGTCGACCTCTTTAAGGTCCCTCAGCGGATCCAATATGCAAGACAGGCCGCTGCACTCCAGCTTCATGGAATGAACTGCGCCCAGATTGCCGGGGCACTCAATGTGTCGTCACGCGTCGTAGAGCGGGCCCTGGAAACCTGGCGCCGAATGACGGCCCAGAACATCGAGGACCCGTACACCCTTCTCGCGGAGCCTCCGTTGCCTTTTGGCAAATGGCGACGGAACGATGAAGGCCGCAAAGTAAAGCGGCCAGATTCTGAAGCAGCCGACAAAGCTCTGGATTGAGTTGTGGAGTGCATCGTCAAGGTCGGTCCATGTGGCCTTTTCCCGATGCAGGATGGGCACGATCCAGCGAACACGAAGAGCGATCCCGGCCGTGCAGGCTTCAATGCTCGGCCGGGAAGACTCTGCCTTTTTTTTCGCTATTGCAGGTCGGATTAGACACCGAACTCCCGGAGGTATTGCCACCCCGTTCACGTTCGATCGAAAATCGGTATTCGGAATCCTCGGCTTCAACGAGCGATACACGAAATCGAACGAATAAGGGCTCGCCACGCGGATCCACCCTCGACGTGGTAATAAGCCGTGATCCGGAACGGCATTATCGCTTATTATTATGTCAACGGTTGGTGCTACGTCTCGTGAATCGGATCGTTGCGAAGCCCTGTCGTGCATTTGACTCGCATCGAATCGTACTAAAGGCCCACTTTGACGTGAATCTTATCGCTTTGTTTCCTTCTGATTGGCAATCGTTGTTGGCCGGTCGGCGGACGCTCGAAGAGGCATCAGCAATAGGAACAATTACCACAGTATCTCTGGTCGTCGATATGTTTGGGAGGCCGGCCTACTTGCAGCACGCCGCAGAAGGCCGTCTGCTTCAACGGCAAGGGCTAAGATTGGCTGAGATCCGGAATCGTCTCGGTCTTCGCCGAGATGTGGTCAAAGCGGCCCTCAAGGCCGACCGAATGATGGAGGAGCTGGGGTTGACTGCCCCTTATGAATTGCTCACGGAACCGACGCTAATGCCCGGCCGCTGGAAGCAAGACGAACTTGGGACATCTAGTTCGAAGGCGTGTGCTGCACGCAAATGAGGCAAAATACGATTTCCGTCTACCCGTTCTCGATGCAACGAGACATAGGCGGTGGTTTAGAGTTCAACTCCTGAGCCCCGTGAGCGGTGCCCCGGGGCTTTTTTTTATCTGGTATGACCGCATTTGGGTGGCGCCGCCGGATGCGGTCATACCAGATAAAGAAAAGTGGTGATGCACGCCGCCGGCCGGCGCCCGGGAGTTCGGGCCTCGGCCGGCGGCGTTGTCGTTTTTACGAAAGGAGAATGAAACCATGGATGAAAAGAACGCCGATACGTCGGCGAGTCCATTTGCGGATGCCCCGGTGATCTTCAGTTACACCCGGGCGCAGGCGATCGAGGATGGCGTTTTGGTCGATCTGACCGCGTGGGCGAAGGAGACCGGGTTCCGCATCCCGGTGGCCTGTACGTCATCGGTTTCCGCGCACTCGTAAAGCTCCCACCTCACGATCCGTGCCTCGATACTACGTACCCACAAAGAGTTGGGAAGGACAGCTATCGAATTACTGATTGGACGCGGCCTCTGAATTAGGAAGTATCGCATGCCATCGCTTCGCTTCCTCGGGAAGATTGAGTTCTTGATAAACGGACTCAAGCGAGCGGACTGTCGGAATTGTCATTGAGTCCCCTGCACCATGATTGCGTTCGAGAACGTCATAGCTCTGAAGTAAGTACGACGCCGCGACATCGAGTTGCCCGGATCGGTGGTATGCCACTCCAAGGTTGCGAAGTGACTGCCCGACGAGGTCGTGTTGATCACCATGCGCTTGACGGCGGATTTCGAGTGCCTCCGAATACAATTCAAGGGCGTCATCGAGCGCACCCTGTTCCATACGCCTGAATGCAAGGTCGGAAAGTGATACGGCGACATCGGGATGCTTATCGCCGAATGCCTCGCGTCGAATCGCCAACGCCTCGCGAATGACAGGTTCGGCTTCGGCCGGCCCGCAGTTCCGGGCCACCAAGAAGGCTAGGTTATTAAGAACCCGCGCGACCTCGGGGTGCTTTGCGTGGTGAACACGGCGCACGACGTCCAGTTGTTCCCGCAGGTATTGCTCGGCCAACTCGGGCTTGCCACGCCCGAACGCGACATGTGCCAGCGCTTCAAGCGTTAAGGCAACGTGAGCGTGAGTGCCAATGAGCCTGCGTCGCAGTCGAAGCGCGTTCTGAAGCGAATCCTCAGCGGCGTCGAGTTGCCCCAGCCTCAACTGCGCATGACCCAAATTATGGAGGCACTGCGCGACCTCCACGCTCTCCTCGCCAAACAGTTGGCGACGGATTTCCATGGTCTGTCGATATTGTTGCTCTGCGCCTGCGAAGTCCCCAGCGTAGTGAAGCCCAGCTCCCAGGTCTTCGCGCGCCTCAGCGGATTGCCGGGAGCGCGGGCCGTAATGCCGATCGCAGATCACGATCCGCTCGCGAAGCGGCGATTCGGCCTTATTAAATTCGGAGGCCTGGAGGTGTGCTTTGGCGAGTCGATTGAGCGGGTCCAGCAAATCGGGATGATCGTTGCCGCGTTGTGTACGGGTCAATGCGATCGAGGATTCGAGCAGTTCCTCGGACTTCGCAAAGGACCCGAGCATCGCATACACCGAACCAATTACGCCCTGAAGTCGCGCTCGCACGAGGGGCTGATCGCTGAGTTCGTTATTGAGCTTTGCCAAACCTGCATCGAGTAGATCCCGAACCTTTGGGTCCGCAGTCGCCTGCAGAGTAGGATCGGCCTGCTCGAACAACTGTTCGAGAAATGCGGCTGTTTTTTCGGCGGTCGTTTGCGCCGCTGCGGCACGCGACCGTTCATCACGGGCTGCGTCGCGCTGGTTCTGAAACTTCCACGCCAGCCAACCGGTGGTTATGGCGGAAACGACGGTCACGGCCATCAGCAAGGACGCCAGTGCAAAAGGCAATCGGTGACGGGCCACCAACTTCCGAATCTGATACATTGCGCTCGCCGGATGGGCAAGAACCGCTTGTCCATCGAGGTAACGGGCAATGTCCTCACGGAGTGCGGAAGCGCTCGAATACCGACGATCAGGCTCCTTGTCGATTGCCTTGGCAACGATCGTCTCCAGATCGCCGCGCAACTCATGACAGATCGACCCGATCGGGGAAGGTTGCTGCGCGCAGATTACCCGTGCCGCCTCCGGTAGGGCCAGGCCGGTAAGATCATACGGTTTGTGATCGGTCAAGAGTTCATAAAGGACCAGACCCAGCGAATAGACATCGCTCCGCGCATCGATGTCATCCGGTCGGCCGCGCACTTGCTCCGGGCTTGCATAGGCGAGCGTGCCCTGGAATGCGCCAGGTTGCGTCAATTGTGTCGTGTCACCGTCCGGGTCGAGTATTCGCGCCAAACCGAAGTCGAGCACCTTTGGCTGCCCCGCCTCGGTGACGAGAATGTTTGACGGCTTGAGGTCGCGATGAATGACGCCTCGCTGATGAGCGTAGTGAACGGCATCGCAGATCAGACCGAAGAGCGTGAGGCGATCCCGCAAGGACAGGCCGCGCTCCCGAGCGTATTGCGTCAGGGGGGCGCCCGAAACGCGCTCCATCGCAAAATAGTGCCAGTTGGTTTCCGACTCTCCGGCCTCATAGATCGCCGCGATCCCCGGATGTTGCAGCCGAGCGAGAGCTTCGGCCTCGCGGCGAAATAGACGGGCGGCCAGTTCATCCTGAATCGGCATGGCCCGAATTAGCTTGAGGGCCACGAGGCGACGGGGACTGTCCTGTTCGGCCTCATAAACCGCGCCGGACCCGCCCGCGCCGATGAAACCGCCTATCCGGTAGCGGCCGATCGTCTGGTTGGTCAGTCCGGGTGGCTCGCTGCGCGCTCGGGCCCGCGCAACGACCTCGAACGCCCTCGAATCGAAGATGTGCGAAGATCCCTCGTGCGCTGCAAGTAGCGTTTCAAGTTCCTCGCGCAGATTGATATCACTTCCGCATCGTTGGTCGAGAAGCCGACTCCGGTCGGGTGGCGCGCACGAAATCGTGGCGTGAAACAATTCATCTATCTGACGCCATCGGTGGGGGTCCACGTAAACTCTCGTCTTGAAAGCGCGCCCTTCGACAACTAGGAATCGCAAACGGGACCGGCTCAAGCTCAAGATTAGTTCATCCAATCAACCGGATCATGCCTCCGAGTCTTCAAGTTCGCGGCTGAGCCAAGCCCGGGCCAGGGTCCATTCGCGCTTAATCGTCGCCACGGACAGGCCCATCAATTCAGCTGTTTCCTCGACAGAAAGACCACCAAAAAAGCGCAACTCAACGATGCGGGCCTTTCGTTCGTCGAATGTAGTCAGATTGGTCAATGCCTCTTCGACGGCCAGCATCATCGAGTCGTTGAGGGCCGGTGTGGGGGCGTCATCCAACGACAATACAGGCCGCCCGCCGCCCCGCTTGGCCGCGCCATTCCGACGGGCGCGATCAATCAGGACAAAACGCATGGCTTTGGCCGCGACACAGAGGAAATGGCCGCGGTCGCGAAACCGAACCCCGCGTTCGGCCAACCGCATGTAAACATCGTGGATGAGCGAGGTTGTATGCGTCGAGTCAATTGGCTGGCATCGCGCCAAAACGGCCTCAGCCAGAACCCGAAGCTCCGAATAGGCAATCGGCAGGAATTCATCAATCCGGGCAAGCGCCTCGGATTGGGCAAGGGGAAGGACCTCTGAGCCTATGGATGTTTCCATCTCGCCCATCGCGCGACCAGTTCAAAAAAATCCAAAATCCTGAGCCCGCAGCGACCTGAATTGCGAGATTTCCCTTGATTGGCGGCTTTAAGCGGTCTCGGAAAGGACCTTTGCATCTTACCGGATTACAGCGGTCGGTATCAACCGTTTTTCAGGCCGAATGGCCCGACAGTCGGTTTCTACCCATGTTTATTGGGCGCAACAACCCAGTCCGCTCCGCGCTTCCCAATCTGGCGAAGCCGCCAATACCGATCTGCCCCAACGCTGCCCTGATTTCATTTTGTCAAAATTAAAGGTAAACATGATGAACCGCATTAACTGGATGTCACAACTGAGGGTCGAATCCCTGTGGCTCCTCTCAACGCTTGTTGCGCTTTCGATCGCCTCAACTGGCTCCGCCCAGACGCTCTCCAACTCGCCGAGGCGGGATTTCTGGATAACAGACGATGATGTACATTGCCTCGCTCAAAACGAATGCACTCTCTACGTGGGCGGTGCGTTCACATTCGTCGGTCCCAACACCGGTCCATTTGCAGCGATAAACGCCGTCACCGGCCAGGCGATCCCTCCGTTCGCCCCCACGACAATAGACCCAACTCCGGGAACTCCGAGGAGAGTGTATGCAGTAGCATCCGATGGTGCCGGTGGCTGGTTTATTGGTGGGGACTTTTTGGCGATATCAGGAATGCCCCGTTCCCGTCTTGCCCACGTCTTCGGGAATGGCGCACTTGATCCGACATGGGCTCCCGCGGTGGATTCTGCAGGCGCTGAAGTCTATGGCTTCGCGCTCTCCGGGAGCACTCTTTTCTTGTGCGGTTCCTTCAACACAATCAATGGCCAGCCGCGAAAGGGCCTTGCCGCGTTGGATGCCGCCACGGGTGCCCTGCTTCCGTGGAATCCAAATGCCAACATCGGATCGACGGGCATTTGCGTTTCAGGAAATACGGTCTACGCGGTAGGAGCCTTCACTTCGATAGGCGGTCAGCCGCGAAATCGCATTGCCGCGCTCGACGCAACTACCGCAGCAGCCACCCCCTGGGATCCAAACGCCGACTTCACCGTCAACACCGTCGCAGTGTCCGGCAATACCGTATTCGTTAGCGGCACATTTAGTAATATCGGCGGCCAGGCTCGGTATCGGATGGCCGCCATTGACGCAACCACTGGCCTCGCCACCGCATTCAATCCGAATCCTAATTCGGGCTCCGAAGTCAAGGCGATCGCGGTGTCAGGCAATACGGTCTACGCAGGCGGGAGTTTCTCAACGATTGGTGGGCAAAGCCGCGGAAAGATTGCAGCCCTCGACGCCAATTCCGGCGCGGCCACTGCGTGGAATCCCAGTCCCAGCGCTACCGTGGTGTACGCCGTTACTGTCTCTGGCACGACCGTCTATGTCGGCGGGTTCTTCACAACCATGGGCGGCCAATCCCGCAGAAACATCGCTGCGCTTGACGCCACAATCGACTTAAACAACGCAACCGCCTGGAATCCAGGGGCCAGCGCCGACGTCTACTCGATTGCGGCCTCCGGCGGTGTTGTCTATGTAGGGGGGGGCTTCAAATCCATCGGTGGCAAGAATCGCAATCGCATCGCCGCGTTCGATCTCGCTACGGGCATGGCCACGGACTGGAATCCCAGTGCGAATAACACTGTATTCTCAATGGCCCTCTCGGGCACCACTCTATACGTCGGAGGCGACTTCTCCATCATTGGAGGATTTGGGCGCCAAAACATCGCCGCGCTCAACACGACACTCAACACCTCCAACGCAACCGCGTGGAGCCCTTTTTCATCGGATCGCGTCCTTGCATTGGAGGTCGACGGTAACACCATCTATGCGGGCGGACGATTCACTTCCATCGGCGGCCAGCCACGCAACCGGATTGCAGCATTAAACGCCACGATCAACACGAACAACGCCACTGCTTGGAATCCAAATGCGAACAACTACGTTGACGTGATCAGGGTTTCTGGCAGCACGATCTATGCGGGTGGGTCATTCACCAACATCGGTGGTCAATCGCGGAGCGGCATCGCGTCATTGGATGCAATCAGCGGAACCGCCACGACATGGAACCCCAATGCCGCCGGAACCCTCGGCCACGTGTATGATATAATCATTTCAAACAATACAATTTATGCCGGTGGCTATTACGACTCGATCGGCGGTCAGATCCGCGAAGGCTTGGCGGCGCTGGATGCTACGACCGGATCCGCCACCCCGTGGGATCCGGGGACGGTTGGCACTCCGGGAATTGTCAATGCAATGGCAATGGGGGGCAACAACCTCTATGTCGGTGGCACGTTTTCAGCCATCGGCGGCCTGCCGCATATTGGGCTTTCTGTCGTCGACACGGGCACCGCACTGCCTACATTGTGGACCCCGGACTTGTCTGCATTTTCACTCGGCAGCGAAGCGATTACCTACCTCGGGGGCCGACTCTGCGTTGGCGGTGGCGAATTCACCATGCATGGCATTCCTCGGTATCACCTGGCCGTCTTTGACCTGCTCGGCGACATGAACTGCGACGGAGAACTAAACGGCAACGACATTGACGACTTCGTAGTTGGCGTTACCGACCCCGCGGGCTATGCCACGGCACACCCGTGCTGCAACATCAGCAATGGAGATTTCAACGACGACGGAAACTTCGACGCGGAGGATGGAGACTCCTTCGTGATCAACCTTTTGAACGCGCCATAGCAAGGCCGGGCGTCGCGACTGTGTCTGCATTGATCGATTAGGTAGTTTTGCCGCCCTGCCTCGAAAGAAGCGAATCATGCAAACGCGTATGGTTACCAATGGTGTTTGTTGGGAAGAAGGAGTTAATACGACGACGCCAGGCTCCCGCCGTATGTGCGGCATCCGCGTGACGTGCATGGCACTTTGCAGCCTCGCAGCTCTTCAGCATGCCTCCGCAGCAACGATTACCTGGGATGGCGATGGCGACGGCGTGTCGTGGCATGACTCGGACAACTGGGCCGGGGGCAGCGTTCCGGCTGCCGGAGATGATGTGATCATTCCTGATGTGACGGGTAGTTCCAGCGTCACGTTCTCCGCATCGTCTACAAGCGTAACAATTAACAGTCTTGAGTGTCACGAAAACTTCGCAATCACGGGCAGCAATTTGACCGTCGATACTACTGCGACTTTTCATGAAGACTTGTCCATCTCTGGCGGGACGGCCACGTTCTCAGGCACCACGACGATTAGCGGCAGCCTCGCGTTTTCCGGCGGCACCTTGTCTGGCACCGGCATCGTGACTGTGGAAGGAGATTCCACATGGACAGGGGGAGCCGACATGGATGGTGCAGGGACCACAGTGTTCAACGGTCAACTGCATATCTACCTCAATAGTTTCGCGGACATAGGCAACTCCCGGAAGGTGACGATTGATGGGGCAGCGGACTACGGCTCGGATTCAGGCATCAACTCGTTCTTAATATTGGGGACTGGGTCGACGCTTAAGATTAGCGCATTAGGCACGTTTACTTTGCTAGATAATACACAAATCTACCCCTCGGGTTCCCCGTTAGGGATCGACAACGACGGGACCTTTCTCAAGTCAGGGGGAACCGGCACGTCAACGATTTCGGTGCCCTTCCTCAACACCGGGACGGTGCAAGTCGACACCGGCACTTTGTATCTAACCAGCGGCGGAAGTGCTACAGTTCCGAGCACGGGAGCATTCGCCGCTGCGGCTGGCGCGATTCTTAGGTTAAACGGCACGCATAACATTTCGGTCGGCGCGACAATGAGTGGCAGCGGTACGCTGGAGGTAGCCGGGGGAGTCACGACGGTGGACGCCCTTGTCACCACATTCTCTGGCCCCGGCAATCTCATGATCTCCGGTGGAGCCGCAACGATTAACGCCGACGTGGATTTCGCGGGGGGCCTCACTCATAGCTACGGCACGCTTGGGGGAACCGGGACTGTGACGTTCGAGGCGGAGTCGACTTGGGCACCAAACGGAGCCCCTGCCATCATGGACGGTGCCGGAACCACGGTGTTCGGCGGTCACCTAAGCATTATCGCGGGCAGCCGTGCGGAAATTGCCAATGGCCGAACGGTGACGATTGGGACTACGGCGAGCTATTCTTCAGACGGGAGTGTGAACTCATATCTACTGTTGCGCGACAGCTCAACGCTACAGATTAATGGAAGCTTCGAGTTGCTTGACGATTCACCCATCTATCCTTCCGGTACAGTGTCAGCAATCAACAATGCCGGGACATTCCTCAAATCGGGTGGAACAGGCACTTCATGGGTTCATGTGCCCGTCTTCAGCACCGGCACGATACAAGCTGGCACTGGCGCCTTGTATCTGTACGGCGGCGGCACCAACACAGGTGCATTTGTCCTTGCAACGCTTACGGCCCTCAAGCTGAACGGTACCTACGACATTTTGAACGGCGCAACCATGGCCGGCGACGGCACGTTGGAGGTAGCCGGCGGCGCTACAACCGTCGATGCAGGCGTCACCACGCTGTCCACAGCAAGTGGCAACTTGGCGATCTCCGAGGGCATCGCCACATTCAACGCTGATGTGAGCTTCACTGGGGGCCTTACCCTTGGAAACGCCATGCTCGCCGGGATCGGAACGGTAACCTTTGGAGAGGCGTCGACATGGTCGCCATATGGGGCGTCGGCCATCATGGATGGGACTGGAAACACGGTGTTTAACGGCCACCTCGAAATCTCCGCATACAGCAAAGCGGAAATGACTAATGGCCGAACGGTGACGGTTGGAGCTACTGCGTCGTATTCTTCGCTCGTGGGCGGATACGAAACGTTGGTTTTGCGCGACGGCTCTACGCTTCAGATAAATGGCAGCTTCGAGCTTCTCGATAACACAGAAATCAAATCGTCCGGATTAGCCTCATCGATCAAAAACGATGGGCAATTCCTCAAATCCGGGGGAACCGGCACGTCAACGATCTCGCTGCCCTTCTCGAACACTGCAATGGTGCAAGTTGGCACCGGCACCTTATACCTGTCCGGCGGTGGCAGCTCCACGGGAGATTTCGCCCCCGCCACAGGAGCTATCCTCAAGCTGAACGGCTCGCATACGATCACGGGCGGAGCCACGATGAGCGGTTCCGGTACCCTGGAAGCCGCCGGGGGGACCACGATTGTCGACGGGAGATTTGATGTTGCCGGCAACTTCACGTTACAAAGCGGTGCAGAGCTGGACCTCACTATTCTGGGATCAATGCCAGGCACCAGCTACGATCAGGTGAATGTGGCAGGCGATGCCACGCTCTCGGGTAACCTGACGATCGGCCATGGCCCGTGGGTTCCATGTGCTGGTGACGATTTCAGAGTGTTCACGTATTGCGGCACGCTTACCGACATGTTCTCCGGCGGGATCACCGTAAGTCCGTGGGGGACAGTGTCGATGGCGCCAGCTTGGACAAGTCCTTCCTGCCCGTTGACGCTCGGAACCCTCACGCTGACGTCCTCCGGAGGCATTGCGGACGACACCGATGGCGATGGTACGGCCGATTGCAATGATGCGTGCACCGACACCGACGGCGACGGTTACGGCAACCCCGGATTCGCCGAGAACACCTGCGCTGCGGACAATTGCCCATCGATCTCCAACCCGACTCAGGAAAACTCGGACGATGATGCAATTGGCGATGCCTGTGACAACTGTCCATTCGACGGCAATCCGTTGCAGATAGACCACGACCGGGACGGAATTGGCGACGTATGCGATAACTGCGTGTCTATACCGAATCCATTGCAAACAGACAACGACGGTGACGGTGTTGGCGAAGCATGCGACAATTGCCCGTCCGACTACAACATGGCGCAATCAGATACCGACGGCGACGGCCAGGGGGACGCTTGTGACCCGGACGACGACAACGACGGGCTGTACGACGGGATCGATGTCGAGCCGCTCGTCGTGTCGGGCGATTTTGATGACGGAGATGCAAATACTGGCTACCTCGCCAGTGGTGACTGTGACTTTGTCGCGCGCGACGCGTTAGATCCGGCGCAAGGCATCCGAGTTGTCATATCGAGCGGGACATATTTTGTGATGCGCCCGTGTGACTGGCCCCTGCCATTGCTATACGTGCCGATCTCCGGAACTACCGAGTTCTTGATCACCTGCGGTTCAACCATTGTTGAAACAGTTCAAGGAACCGTCACGGTCCCATTTGTGATATCCAGCACAAATCATGAAATTACTGTCACACCGGGTGCAATCGCGGAGTTGGTTCCGATACTGAGTCAGAACGGACAGCTTCACTGCGTGACCGTCATCGCCGGCGGAACGGTCCCTCTGACCGTGGACGGACAGGCCCTGTCGCCCGGTCAGTCCAGAACGCTCTGCGGGCCAGCGACGGCGTCGCAGTGGACCTGCGGGACCGGGCAATGGTCGAACACGGCCTGCTGGAGCGGTCTGGCGCAGGGCGATTCCTTTCCCGACAACGGCGCGGTGAACTATGGCGTCACGCTCCCCAGCGGGTCATACACGGTCAATGAAGACGTCACTGGAATCGAACTTGATTCGATGTCGATGCCCGGATCGAGCGCGATTGTTAACATACTGAGCGGCAATTCATTGGCCGTTCAGAATTCACTCTTGGCCCACGGCGTATTCCGCATTTCCGGGACACTGACCGTGAGTCCAGCCGCAACGCTTGACTTGACGCAGTGCGACTTCAACGTGCTGGCCGACGGTAACGCCACGGTTCCGATCACTTCATACACCGGCGTCGGCGGACGGATCGAGGGTTTGACCGCGATCGGAGCCAATGCGGTATTGGATTTGAGCCAGATGATTGCCGCCGACGGCGGCGGCAATGGGATGAACATTCAGGCCAACAACGGCGGCACCGTCCTCGCGCCGGCGCTGACGTCGATCGCAAATGCCTCATTAACGTCGGCTGCTTCGGGCTCGCTTTTGCGACTCGACAGCCTGGCGACCCTTCCACCCGGCATTATTCTCACGGCGGACAATGGGGGCACGGTCATCGCCGCGCCTTTGACGACGCTTGACCGCTCGACGGTGAGAGTCATGTGGCCGACGAGCGTCCTCGATCTGACACACGTGACAAACATTGACCGCTCATCCATTCAGGTGTCCTTCGGCGCACAAGTTTCCATCCCGCTTGTAACCATGTTTGCTGGGACAGATGGACCAGAGGGTCTGACGGCGAATGGCAATAATAGTCTGCTTGAATTCGGCGGACTGGCCAGCATCGACGGGGCCGCCAATGGCATGATCGTTCAGGCGAACAATGGTGCAACGCTGCGCATGCCCTTGCTATCGTCCGCGTCGAATGTCTCCTTTGCCGCCCAAAACGCCAACGCACTGCTCCAATTAAGCAGCCTTGCGGCGCTTGGATCAAACGCCCGCATCGACGTGGTCAACGGCGGTACGCTGATTGGCGCGCCATTCACTGCAATCCCCGAGGGGACGCTAAATATCAGCGGATCAACGAGCGTATTCGACACATCCCACGTAACGAATCTCAATGGCACGTCGGTCATTGTGCTGCAAGGTGCGATCGTACGCTTCCCGCTCGTCAGCAGCTATGTATCCACCAGCGGATCGGCACTTGAACAACTCGATGTGGAACAGGCCGGAAGTTTGCTCGACTTGAACAGCACTGTGTCTCTTCAGAGCCTCGCCTCGTCGGGGTTGACGATTAAGGCTCGCTTCGGGGGGCGCTTCGAGGCTAAGAATGTCGAGTCGATCTACGGTAATGTGGTGTTTTCCGCCGATGGAGCGGGCGGTGGCAGTACATCCACCATCGATCTAGGAAATGTGTCATTGGCCTCAAATGCGTCGGTCCAGTTAGGCACGGGTGGAAACCCGGGAGGCGAGATGTGGTGTCGCGAAAGCTTCAGCCATGCCATGACCGACACCACGAGATTTCAATGGGGTACCAATACAACGCTTCGCATGCTGGGTGGAACGACCGGGCCATGTGTCTCACTTGAGACCGCCGGTCTGGACAGCGGCAACGTCCCCGCTGGTTGGACCTCTAATTTCCAACTCCAGAGACTTCTCATTGGCCCGGGGGCGCACGTTGAACTCGTCGACGCGATCAATAACGGTCGTCGCAATGGACCCGGCGGCTCCGCCGAGGCTCTCTATGTAGAGACGCTCGAGTTTGCTGACAGTGCGGGGCGTCTGGGACTCAATGGATTGCACCTCTTCTATCACACCCTGGTCGGCAACGCCTCGCAGATTCTCAACAACTCGTGTGTGGACCCGGGTGATGTGAATGGCGACGGCGTAGTCTCAAGCCTCGATATTCAGTGCTTCGTCAATTGCTTCCTTGGCGTTCCCATCACGTGCTACTGCAGGGGCGCTGATATCGACAATGACACCGACATTGATGAAAACGACCTCAATCAGTTTGTGTCAAACCTGTTCTGACCGGCGCTTGCACGGGCAGTCGATACCCTAGCGCCTTAATCCCGTGTTCGCATAACCTGGCTGGCAATGGGTTATTCATGATCGATTAAAAGCCAGTTTGCTTATTGAGTCGAATTCTGCAGGGAAATGTGCCGGCATTGCGACATGTTGGTTTGATCGATAATAGTTTCATCGACTTCCACATGATAGGCAGTCGGAATCGGCTGGTCTTGATGGTATGCAGTGCAATTCCCAATCGTGGATCGTGTTAATGTTCAACCAGGAAGACTCGAGGCCCGTTGGCACCATCGGGGATAAACAACGCAGACTCCGAATGGCGTGTATCGGTCCAAAGTTCCCTAAGTTGAGTGTCCTTCTTAGAGGATCGATTGCTGAGCGTGCATAAACGGCCGGGAATGGTTCGGGGGTGTGCGATCCTGACAATTGTGCCGCCACGACATCGGTCGAAGTACCCCGATGCTGGCTGATGAGCCATTGAACCGCTGCTGGTTGAATCAGCGGCATGTCGCACGCGATGCACAGCCAATCGCTCTCGGGGTCACGTTGCAGAGCCGCGATAATGCCGGCGAGCGGGCCTGCGTGTGCCACCACATCTGGAATCCACTCGACATCTGGGCGAACCTGCGCTCGAACTCCGCGTAGCGCTTCTTCCGGGTTCGGCCCACCCACCACCGCCAATTGTTCTACGAACGGCGCAATGGTCACCAAGATCTGTTCAAGAAACGAACGATTCTGGAATGGAAGTTGGGCCTTGGGGCGGCCCATGCGCCGGCTTGCTCCACCAACCAGCACCGCTCCCGACAATCGTGGATGTTTCCGGGGTGTGGTGATCGGTGACTGGAGCACAGGCGCATTCATGGATTATCCACCCAGTTGAATCATTGCGGTTCGTTGCAGTGCCGGTCCCTGGCGTTGCTTCGTATCCGCCGCGGATTGGATCAGGCGATTCAGGCGTGACTCCAACAACGATCCATGATTCCACGCCATTTTCAGATCCACGTTCCGCTCGTCCAACAGGCAGGGAAAAAGTCGCCCGTCAGCGGTGACGCGGATGCGGCGGCATTGACCGCAAAATCGCTCTGAAACCGGAGCGATGATTCCGACGACTCCGCGCATTGTGCCATTCTCCACCACAAAACGATTGGCTGTCTCGCCGTGGCTTCGAGGCAAGGGGACCAACTTGTAGTGGCGCGACAACGCGCCGCGAATACGGCCAGCGTCCACAAAATGATCTCGATTAAAGTGCGCTGCCGGGCCGATCGGCATGGCCTCTAGAAACCGGATTTCGGTTCCCTTTTGAATCGACCACTTTGTGAGTTCTCCAAGGTGATGGTCATTGATTCCAGCGAGGACGACCGTGTTCACTTTGGGCGGAGGATATCCGGCTGCGATGCACTCATCGATGCCATCCAGAACAGGAACAAGTTCGCCGCCTGTAAGTTCCCGATATTGCACTGGATCGAGCGTGTCGAGCGAGACATTGACACGATCAAGCCCGGCGCTTCGGAGGGGCCGCGCCAGCTCCGCCAATCGCCACCCGTTCGTTGTCATCGCCAGCTCAAGGTCCGGTGCGATGCATCGGATTCTACTAATCAGCGATGTTATGGATGAATGTAGGAGTGGCTCGCCCCCTGTCAGCCTGAGTTGGCGAAGGTGATATGTGTGATACAGGTGCTGAATCAACTCGAGGCGCTGAGTGTCATCGAAGGCACTCGCTTGAGGTTCATGTCGGCTCATTCGGTTGGGACGACAATAAAGACATCGTAGATTGCATGCAGTCGTTACGGAAAGACGCAGGTGGTCAATCTGGCGGCCGCAGCCGTCGACGAGTATTCCGGCATTGCTGGGTTGATGCGCACCTGCGGGCGTGTTTTTTCCAAATTCGTCCCCATCTCGCTCGGCGAATCCCTGAGCTCCCAGAAGCCTGTCGAATGAATTGACAAAACTGGTGTGCATAATTCAGAACTTAAAGGTGTACTGCAAATAAATGTAATCCGCGTCCTGGCTGCGGCCGGATGTCTCGATGAAATTGTTCGGCCAGAAATGAGACCAGCCAAAGAGCATCGAGGAATGCGCATCCACCTGCCAGTTAATCGTCAGGTCCAGCTCATCCCCGACGTCATTCCCCGACGAGCCGGTCACGTTCCGCCGGATCGGGTTTCCCCCCGCGTTGTAAAGGGCGTCGAGCTCTGAATCGAGCCAGAAGTGAAACCAGCTCAGTTTTACTGTGACGTCCTTGATCGGCTTGATGCTCGCGTTAAGGTTCGGCGCAATGATGTTCTGCCGTGCGACATCATCGATGAACCCCAAGTAGGCATGCCCGAGCGGATAGAGTTGGTTAAATGTGTCGTGGCTGTTGTCTCGTGGGGTGTCGTCGCCTGTGGCAAAATCGAATCCCGCGCCAATGCGCGGCGTCATGGAAACGCTCTTAAAGGTGTATCCACCGTCGGCGCCCATCATCCATGCGTGGACTTCATCACCGACCCATTTGCCCCACTGCCCCGCGCCTTCGATGTCATAATCCCAATTGCCGGTCGTTCCTGCAAAACGGCTTCCCAAGGTGTAGACATTTAGGTCTCCAAATCGGTTGTTGGCGTTCACAAAAATGCCGCGGTCGTTTAGTCCCAGGAAGTAGAGATCGACCACATGACGCGGAATCCCCTTGTATGTTGAGTACACACCATAGAAGTTCTGTTCTTCCCGCCAGTGGTCCGGCTTTCGGTTCATTCCTTCATTGATGTGCGTATTCCATGAGTTGGAAAACGGCTGGTTTGAGAACATTACCGGCTTGACCCAGAACGCATCCACGTCAAGCGTGGGTGTGCTGTAAATTAATTTGGCGCCATCGAATCGGCGAGTTTCGTTCGACCAATCGAGTTTACTGACCAGTCGTTCCTTTCCATAGAGCATCTCCTGTCGGCCGACTCGCAGAGTTAACGGGGCCTCTTCACCGAGAAACTTCACGTCTGCAAAGAGTTGATGAAGATCAAACGTGTTCTCCATCCCCGGGACCTGGGGCAAATCGCGATCTTCGACACGAACGTCTCCCAGTTCTGCATAAAGCCGGGCGAGCTTTCGATATTTCAAGTCGGCATGCAGAAAATAACGATGGAGCAAGAATGTGTCGTTTGTCGGATCACGTGTACCAAAGTTGCGATTGGTTTCCGACTCCATGCGTACGCGGGCTTCGCCTCCGAGGCTCAGGGTCCAGTCCTTAGTCAGGTGAATATTCTTGATTGGGTCAAAGAAGTCTTTGACGTAGCTTCCTTCCGGCCCGTCCAAATAGGAAAAATCGTCGTTGTAGCGCAGGCCCATGTATTTCGGGCCGGGTTTGACGGTCGCCACGGCAGGTGCCGAAGTCGGCTGAGACGTCGGTATTTCAGCGCGGTTCTTCGGCGTCACCATAACGAATATCGCGATGGTGAGCGCTGCTAATCGCGCGGACTTTCGGCTCCGCATAATTCCACCAACCTCTCCGAGCTTCTCGGTGAAAATAAATCGGTGAACTAGGCCGTAACGCCAATTCCTACTGCGAGTAGCTTGAACAGTGGAGTGAGGAATGAATTCACGAACGCGCCGAAGAGCGTATTAAAGAACCCTGCGACAATCGTGCCCATGGTGTTAATAAACACAGCCGACGCCTGATCGCCAAAACTGTCAATAAACGGGGGAAACATGGCTAAGCTCCTTCTCAGGCATCGTGCGATGCCGAACAATAATCATCCTGCGCACACCCGTGCAGGAACACAGGCACGGTAAATCTCTTCACAACGATTGCAAAGGCCTTTTTCAAGTTTCCATTCAGGAAAGTCAGCGCTAATCGTGCGATACAAATCCTCGTCGTCTGCTGCCACATTTCCCCAGTCAAAGGTTGGGAAACCGCATAACGGGCACAGCGAGCCGTTCCGTTGGTCATTTGTCCTGTTCGCACCAATCTCCCAGCCCGGCGGGCCATGCATGGACCACTTGAACAGCGTCGGGTGCGAGGGCGATGAGTTCTTGATCGACTCCCAGAGTTCGTCGAAGACCGCCGACGCGTCGCCTGCGACCCCGAAAGCGCGACTTAACTCCGCATAGCGCTTTTGCCGAATGTCCTCCGGCAAGTGACCAGCCGCTTCAAGGCGTGCGTCCACGGAAACAGCCCATAGCACGGCGTAGCGGTCGCGTGCAAGATTGCGGCCGCCATCAGTCGCCCCCTTCGGCTTCATGGCGCGGTCGTATTCAAATGATGGGTTGAGCATATCGTCCACGTGCTGCAGCTCGTGTCGCGCCCAGTAATCAAAGGCGGGGAGTTCGAACAGGACGGCCGGTGCGACGGCCATGACGACCGTGTATTGCCCCGGCTCACCAAACAACTCAACCGTCTGATCCCGCGCTCCGGACGCTTGCGTGACCATCAGGCGGTCCACGAGGCGACTGACGTACGGGAAAGCGGCGGCATATTTGATGAAAATCGCCCGATAGCCAAGCTCGCGGAACCAGCGGTCGTGCAATTCGGCAAAAGCCTGATCACGGCGGGCCGAGTCACGATATTCGTAGCAATCAGCGAATTGTCGCTCATAGGCAATGCGGATTTCCGGCTGCCGTCGCGCGGATTCGAATGCAACTCGTTCCATTAAGTTCGGCTGTACCCCAAGATACATCGTCGTCAGGCCCCCTCGCCAAATGCGGCCGCAAGCGTAGGCCCGAGTTCGACCGCGCCGGGCGCGCCACAGGTAATCGTTGAGTCTTCTTCGTCGATTGGTCGAAGCTCCAGCCACTCGGGACCTACCGCGACCCGCCTCGTGCCGCACCATTGCCGAAGCAACGCGTCCGCGAGACTGATCACATCAGCAATGAAGGACCGCGGCTCCGCGCGGCGGATGCGTTCGAAAAACGCCGGCATCCAATTCGCAGCATGCTCTGTCAGGAAACTGCACTGCGCGTCGCGGCAGCATTGAACCTGTTCGTCGGACGTAGCCAAAGACTCCATCATTGAAATCGCGGAGAGGAACTCCCACTCGGTTGCAACATGGTCGGCTCGCTCGGTCAAAGGTCCTATCGCGTCGAAACCGAATGCTCGATAGAAACCAGCGATGTCGGCCAACGTTTGGCTTTGCTGGAATACTTCAGACGCACGGTATTCGAGTTCGTAGGGTGGGCATTCGCTACGCACCGTATGGCCCAGCAGGCGAACGTAGGATTCTGCAAATTCGCTATTCGCCCTGGGTGTCAACAGACGCTCGATCAGTTCCGCGTCGATTCCCAGAACGGCTGCGGCGGTGTACAGCTCTCCGCTGATCTCCGGGTGTGCGAGATCAGCCAGACATGCGGGTGAGGGTTCGCTAAGCATCGCAGCAACGAAGCGTGCCAGCTTGGCTCGTTCCCGCGCAACCGTTGCGTCAGATGGAGTTGGCGTGAGTGGCTGGCCGGACATGAACAGGCTCCTCGACTTGGGTTCGGAAGATTTCGCGGTTTTTCCCGTCAAACGCGATGACAGTGTCGTTGTACATCTCGAAAGTCTTTCCGTTAATCGTGGTTTCCCAGACCTTCGGGCCTTCCTTGATTTCATAGCGGAAGATGATTCGATTCGAGCGGCGGAAGAGCTGCAACACGGCAAGTAACTCGCGGTCCGGGGTGCGGTATCGCTCAACTGCGTCCTTCACGCCAGGGCCGAACATCTGTTCCAGATATTTCGTGGGCACCCATCGTGGCGGGATGTAGTAGCCGTTAGGCTCAGTTCCGAACTGTGGGTAAAGCGGTAATGCGACCTTGGCAACGTGAATGAGGTAGTAAAGTGGGTTATTGCGATCCTCGACCCACGTGGCGTCTTGGTTCACTTTGACGAGGCCTTGCATACGCACCTGCCCGATGCAGGCCGCCATGCAGCGCGTTTCCATGGGAACGCCGTCGGATTCAGGATCGGTTCCCTCGACACGCGGATAACAGGCGATGCACTTCTCGCTTGTGCGCGTGGTCCCGCGATAGAGTGATTTTTTGTAGGGGCACGCCTCGACGCACTTTCGATAGCCGCGGCATTCTTGCTGGTCGATCAGGACGATGCCATCTTCAGGTCGTTTGTAGATCGCATTGCGGGGGCAGGCTGCGAGGCAGGCCGGATAGCTACAGTGATTGCAAAGACGGGCAAGATAAAAAAACCATGCCTTGTGTTTGGCGGATCCGTCGATGGTCTCGCCGGAACCGAAGTCCATCGGTTTGCTCGAACCGTATTGGGTCGTATCTTCATGGATATTGGGTGCCGTCCATTCCTCTTCGGCGGGGAGATAGCCCAGAACGAGATTGGGTTGACCGCCACGTGCGACAACTTCCGGTGACTCGAAGATTGTTTTTCCGCTTAGTTCACCATAGGGATTGCGCACGGTACCGTCGGGTTTTCCGCTCCATGTCAGGCCATTCGGATTCGCCTGCCCGAGCAAGTCGAGGGTCTTCACGTCCCAGTGTTGCGGATAACCGCCATAGGGCTTGGTCTCAACGTTGGTCCACCACATGTGCTCTTGGCCCTTCGAAAAGGTCCAAGTGCTCTTGCATGCCATCGTGCAGGTCTGACATCCGATGCAGCGATTGATATTGATAACGAAGGCGAATTGCTCCTTTGGGGCCGCCTGCGGATAGGGATAGCCCATTCGTCGGCCGAGCTGCCAGTTGTAAACGCTGTTCATGATCGGCTCCTATTGCTCAAGCACCGGAAGGCTTAGGGCACCCGCCGGAGTCATTTCGATCGGTAGGCGCAGCCCGCGTGGACCGCGCAGCAGGACCAGTTCCTCAATTAGCCCCTGAATCGAATCTCTTCCCATTTGCCGGAACGCCATCGACGGACCAGCAAACTTTCCACATTCAAAAAGTGCAAGAATCGCCTCGGTGCTGTGACCGAGCCGGACATACTCTTCGATAAAGCACGCGGCCATGTCGCGGACCGCGCCGTCATCGTCAACGAGCAATTCGACACCGGTAAGCGTCATCGGATCGGTCGCATCGGGGTCACCGTATGGCATGATTAGAACTCCTCCATCTTGACCGGAGTGGACGGCGATTCGTCGGCGCCCATGAAGCCACCCGTGAGATAACGTTTCATCATGTCGCTCTCCTGACCGGGAGACATGCCGGTGGTCGCGGGCAGCCAGATGCCTTTACCGCCAAGACCGCCATCTTCGGCCTTTACCACGCGGACCAAGGTTTCCTTGGGCACGGTGTTGATGGCATGATTGTCAGCCTCGCCGCCGAAAATAAATGCCATGAAGGCCTTGGCCTTGTGGAAGAGGTTGTCGGTCTGATGCATGGGCATGTGCCAGTTGCGCGTCAGGCTCTGTTGCGATCCATACCTGAGATTGGCCTGATAGCCGTCGTCGGAAAGTGCGCGTCCATCGGCGCGGGTTTCATGGGCCTTGACGCTTTTCTCCGTGGCGATGTATGGCGAATGCTTGATCATGATGCAGCTATACGGATATGCGGGGTTGTATACCGCTCGAAGCATTAGCCGCGCAACCTTGTAGAACGGATCATTCGGCTTCGCGCCGACGTAGGGTCGATCCGCGGGGTTGGCATCGACATAGACGTAGTCGCCGTTGTTAATGCCGAGATCCCGTGCGGCCTGTGGGTTGATGTGCATCTGGTGATCGCCGACATAGGGCGAGCGCTTGTCCATGCGATGGGGATCGCCAAAGCTGCTGTCCCAGATGTTGTGCCAGTCGACATTGCTCCAGGATGAATGCACGCGGTGGCGCGTCTTCGGGGTCAGGGCGTAGAACTTGAAGCCCTTCTCCCACAGGAAGTTCTTCGTTTGCTTGACCTGCCGCCACGGCATCTTGATGTTTCGCACTGTCCGCTCATCCCAATGCTCGGCCTCGGGACTGATGCCGTAGTCGTTGGGTCGGATGTAGGGATTGCTCGAAACAATCACATTGGGCAAATATGGCGTTGCCTCGGTGCCTTCCCGGTGAACGATAAAGTTTTCGCCGTATTCCAACGCCTCGGGGATATCGGCATAGGCATGAAGACGACCAGTGTCCGTGTGGAATGGTTCGTCGTCGTGGACTTGCTCCCAAAATGGAATGCGTGGATAGGTTCTAAAGAGCATCAACGCCGAACCGGGAGGCCCGTACTTTCCGGCCATGATGTCATCAAGTTTGTATCCAATCGTCGTCGTACACGTATCCAGCAGCCGCTGGAGATAGACGCGTCGCTTGCCCTCATGTTCAAACTTGAAGCAGTTGTAGAATTTCTGCTTCCACTCGCCGCCGAGTTCCTCGCCGACGGCTTTGGCGACGTTCGCGAGTATCCAAAGATCGTCCCGCGAATCGAAGACGGGTTTGATGCCACCTTTCCAAATCTGAAGGAATGGGTTTGAACAAGAGGCCGTCACCTCCAAGTCCTCGAACTCCACCCAACTGTTCGCCGGCAATCCGAAATCGGCATACTGCACTGATGACGTCATCACGATGTCCTGGGCGATGATCATCTCGATGTTCGGATTGACGTTCTTGAACATGTCGTAGGCATGCTTCGCGTTGTTAAACAGGTTCACATTCGTGAACTGAAGCGCTTTGGTCGGTGTCGGCATATGCGTCTTGCCGGTGAACACCTTGCGTCCGTCATTTGGCGTGTTCACGATCAAGGGGCGATCCCCGTGATTCCAGTAGGCCGGTTCTTCGTCCTTTGCGTAGCCGTGGACATGAATGGCCTTGCCGTGTGACTTCTCGTCCAGATTGAGTTCAAACGGATCCTCTGCTACCCATCCTTTGAAACCGGGGCCGGTGACGGCACTGCCCTGAAAGAGCGCGGCCTTGTAGTTTCCGGCCCAACCATGAACGCCAGCGCCCGGTTTGCCAAGGTTGCCGGTGAGCAGCATGGGGAGCAGTGCCGCGCGATTGGCCTCGGTCGCGTGGAACCAGTGATTGATGCCTTCGCCCTGATGAATGGACACCGGGCCGCCTGCTTTTGTGACGTCCCAGATGTCTTTCGCGAGTTGCTCGATGAGCTGCTTCGGGCAGTGCGTCATCTCCGCGACGCTGTCGACGTCGTAGTCCTTAAGGTGGATTTGGTACATCGACCAGAGCGTCATGACCTCCACTTCCGTGCCATCGACGAGCTTGACCCTCCACGTTCCGCTCATCGTCGGGTCGATTCCTTTCGACAGCAGGCGCTTGCCGACGTCGTCGCGCGTGATCGCAACGGGTTTGTTGGTCTTGGCGTCCCAAACCACACGGTCGCCCAGTCGCTTGTGTTGTTCCGCCGTAAGCCCCTGAACCTTCATGCTCGGGCCATCTTTGGAAAGGCTGCTCGCATAACCCGGGAAAATCTCTTCCGCTCGGAGTCGCACGAGCGTGTCGGTGCGAACAAGCAACGGGAAATCGGTGAAGCCCTTGACGAAGCTTTCGTCATACCATGCGTGATCCATCATGATCCGCGTGATACCCAGCCAAAGGGCCGCGTCGGTGGCGGGCCGAATCGGAATCCAGTAATCGGCCTTGGTGCTGGGCGCGCCGTATTCCGGTGCAATGACGACAATGCGACCGCCACGCTCCATACACTCAATGAACCAATGTGAGTCCGGCAGTTTGTTCTCCACCAGATTCTTACCATCCATGATGATGAGCTTGCTGAAGCGCAGATCGTTGAAGTCGCAGTCGGAGTTCTGTAGCCCATGCACCCACGGCTGCCCCGGCGTTTGGTCGCCGTGCCAGGTGTAATTGCTCCAGTTGCGCCCTGCCTTGGCTTTGTCCGGGCCGACCTTGCGAATCGCCGAGTCGAGCAGGGCCATGGAGTTGTTCAGGCGATACATGCCATACTTGCCGAGCACGCCAAGCAGGCCCATCCCGCCGCGCATCTTAAAGGTACGCGTTCCCGCCCCTTCCATCGGCTGGATCATTTCCTCGGGGTATCCCTGCTCGCGCAGGAGCTTCGCACCGGCCTCGCCACTGTAGCGCTTGCCGACGGCCACATAGCCCTTGGCGATGTATTTCAGAGCGCTGTCCCAATCGATTTTGAGGTGAACATCCGTTCCGCGGCTGTCGAACTTGTACTTGGTCTTGTTCTCCGCCGTCAGTTGGGGGAATCCATCGTCAGCCCACTGCTTCCAACCCTTTCGAATGATGGGGTGCTTCAGGCGGTAAGGACCATAGACGAGGCGATGAAAGGTGTACCCTTTGGCGCACTGCCGGGGGTTCCAATTGGCCGTCGCTTTGTTGCCGTAGAGGTCGGCGTATTTCTCCGAGTCGTATTGCGAGCCCATTCGCACGATGACACCGTTTCGCGTGTACGCCAGAACGCGGCACGCGTGAGTGTCGTTAGGCGAGCACACCCAACTAAAGGTGCCGTCGTAGGCATACTGGTCGCGATAAATCTTTTCCCAGCCCCGCGCGGGATATCCGGCCAATGGATTGACTACATCCGGTCTTGCGGCCAACGCTTTCAGCGGCCAACCAAGGATGCCGGACGTGCCGGCAGCCAAAACGACCGAGCCTTCAATGAATTCACGCCGCGAAGGGGTATATCGATTGTTCGACGCCATGATGAATACTCCACAGCAATCGCGCCACGCCAAAGGCGAAGCGTTCATTACTCAATAACCAGTTTCTGCCAGATGCTAATGTTCTTCTTTCCGTCTCGATCCCCGGCACTGCCGTCCCAAACCGCGAAGGAAATCGGAAGGTAATCGCCGGGGCGGAATGCGCGTTCGTCCGCTTCAGCATTGGGCTGGTCGTGATTGCACGGCAGTTCCAGTGTTCGCTGAAGTTGGATTGACCAAATGCCGCGCTCGAAAACAGCTTGGCCTTTGACCAGTTGTGCGTTAGCGGGTTTTCCGGTGAGTGTGCCTGGTCCGCGAGCCACGAGGCACTCAACGGGCGTCGTCAGATTTGGATCAGCGACAAGATTACCTGCACCCCAGGCCGTGATGTACTTCGAAAAGTGTTCGGTGATCTTTCCATGCGGCCAATCCACCTGGCTCATGTCTTTTGCGCGAATCGGGCACGCGTCGTACATATCCACGGCTCGTTGAGGAAATGCCGCATCAACATCCTGATATCCGTCGATAATGTTTTTCTGACGATCCGCTTTCCACATCCAAATATTGACGCCGCCATGTTGTTGTGCGTCGCCCATGTAAAAGGGCGGGTCACTTGACATCGAAAACTGGATCGCAACGGCATCGCGGAATTCGTCCACCCGCACGGCACGGTTGTCCTGAGAGGGATCGAGCCAACTCAGTCGAATTGCAAGCTCCTCCGCGTTGTGGATCGCCTGAACGACCAGACCTTCGACACGATTGTCCGTCCACCATAACGGTGTCATCGCTACATACGTTGCTCGGGCCTGATTCCATGCGGCATCTTTGGGGCCGGTTGGCAGCGCGCCCGCCGCCATCGGCGCACTAATGGTCCCCTGGCGTAGTTGGGCGCGGTCCTGGGAGCCGGATCGCGCCAGCGATTGAACGTAGTGGATCAAGTCCCAAACGTCGTCAGAGGAGTAGTTTCCTTCGGAGGCCGGCATGGGTGTCCCCCGCATCCCCTTTAGTATGCGAGCATAGAGGTCAGGTCCGTCCATACCGCCTTTGAAAATGCCGTTCACAAAGGAGCGTGGCGGATCCGGGAACCCTTCATCGTCATACTTGACGGCCTCGGCAACGGGGTGTCCATCCTGCCCATGGCATGACGCACAGGCTTCGACATAAACACGTCGGCCGTTGAACCATCGAAGGTCATCGCCCTTGGGCTCCGGCGGAACGACAATCGGCGCGCCTGGCGTGGTGATGGTCGCGAGTTGAGAATCAATCTCTTCTGCCTTCATCTCGCCTGCGGCAACCTGCTTCTGAAGGTCTTCTCGAACTGCCTCGGTCCAGACATAGCGAACATACCGAACGATTGCTTTAAGGTCG
This sequence comes from uncultured Planctomycetaceae bacterium, assembly GCA_964605185.1. Lineage (GTDB taxonomy): Bacteria > Planctomycetota > Phycisphaerae > UBA1845 > UTPLA1 > JACRIM01. The sequence goes on along the minus strand of CAZSBF010000012.1, from coordinate 10,989 downwards.
GCGATCGGCAGGTGCCCCCACGGCGGCATGGCCGAACCGGGCATTCCACGGCTGATGGTTCGCAACAGGTCATCGTCGGACGGCACTTGGTTTTGGGTGGTGCTAAGTTTGAATTTTCCCTGCTTGAAGTTCCTCGGGCGCGGGTTCATCAGATATGCGAATTTGCCGGTTCCGTCGCCGGCCTCGCCGTGACAAATGGAGCATTGTCGGGCGAAAAGCTGTTGGCCGCGTGCGTCGATCGACGTCGCAAGCGCAGGCACTGACTCTCCCTTTTCGGCCGGCGCTACAGCCGATGGGGGGGCAGCTGTCGGCTGCGGATTGAGCGCGCGGGCGGCACAAGCGAACAGCAGAAGTAAGGCCGCAAGCGAGCCGACCACAGAAAAACGCGTGAATCGAGCCTTGTCACTGAGCATGAGTAATTTCCTCCGTCAGTCATTGAGAACGCATATTACATACTTACGGATATTCTTGTCAAGAATGTTGGAAAAAAAGACTATCGACTTCCTTTCCGGCCGCTACCCAGGCCTTCGGGGCCGACACAGTCGAGCGTCGTTTCCTCCAGCATGTTGCGATACGACGACGCGATGGGTTTCCAGTGCTCGTGGAAACCGCAGGGGTTGCGGTCATTGCATTGGGCCTGGCCAAATGGGCAACTGGCCCGGGTCATAATGTCATCGAATGGTGCCAAAATTTCGGAAAGGTGGATTTTGTGCCGGGGACGCGAAAGTCGAAATCCGCCGCCAACGCCACGAGCGGAATCTAGCAACCCTGCCCGGACGGCATCCCGGAGTATTCTGGACAAATAGTGTGGAGGGACCCCCGTCTTAGCGGCGATTTCCTTGGCCAAAACCGGTTCCTTATCGTCCTTCCCGGCGATGTACACGAAGGCTCGAAGAGCATACTGGGCGGTCATCGACAGCATTTGTTACATCCTGACTTGAATATCTATTGTCAGGGCTTTACTTCGGGAGTCAAGCGAAAACTACCCACACCGACCCCGCCACCATGTGACGATCAGGTCCGAGCTTCGAGCCTCGTCAAAACTGTCACAGCCATGGGTACCGTAGACGCCGTCAACCTCTCCACCCCACGCACCTATCATCCTACACAATTCGGGCGCTGTAACTCCCCAAAACGACGCTGATTGTGTCTGCCATTCGACGCCTTGGTCTGGCAGGCAAAGCTCGACCAAATCGACGAATCCTCGATCAGCCACGCGATGAACGCCCTTTAGCAGGACGGTCGAATGGCCGTTTTCGTAGTAGCGCTGCACTTTTTGCCATCGGGTTGGGCCCTCTGGTATCGCATGTAAATTCAGTAGCTGAATGACGCCAACTCCCCCGGGGCGCAGCGAACTTGTAAGCAAACGTACGGCTGTTTCCATGCCGCCGGCGTTTCCCGTGAGTCCGAGCGAGTTACCCAGGCAGACCACGGCGTCAAACGGTTGCTCGGACGAAACCGGCTCGGAAAACGAGCACTTTCGCCAATTGAGCCGAACATCCGTTCCATGCAGCCGGGCGCACTCAGCGAGCATGACAGGGCTGACGTCGGTTCCCACCACATCCATGCCCCACGAATG
>CAZSBF010000012.1:0-9400 GCA_964605185.1 uncultured Planctomycetaceae bacterium | reverse complement strand
ATGCCCAGTTCCGCATGCCACATCCAGCACCCGCCGCACGCGATATCGCTCGAATAAGTCGCGAAAAAACGGCCCTTCTCGTGCCAGACGTGTCGACCAATCGATTAGGCGGTCGTAGACAGCGGCGATCCGATCGAAAGGCGAAGTAGTCGCGAGTTCAGGCATGACCTAATACCGGCAATGAGATGCTATTGGTGTTCGATGCAGTTGAGCCCGTCGGATGAGGCCCAAACGCAGCGGCGTTCAGTTCGTCAAGCAATGCATTGGGATCGAGTTGATGGTGCTCGGCCGCGGTGCGAACCGAAATTGTACGGGCCATCGTCTTTCGCATCACTGGATTCGCCAGCGGGGCAAATCCTTTTCCAATGAGCAAGGGCAAAGTCTGCGGGAACCACTCGACGATCCAGCCAATCTTGTCGTCGGCGGTAATTCGCGTTGGCGGCCCAACCGGTCCAGACTCCACTGGTTTCCAGCCGTTCATGATTCGCCATAGATGCACACCCCAGATCGCAATTCCGGTCAACTCCAATAGGCCGCTGACGCCAGCAATCGGGTAAGCCCATTCGCCAAAATCGGTTGCGATCTGAAACGACACACGTATCAGGCATCCGATGTTGACCAGCCCGAAGGGAAGCTATAACGGCGTCAGGCGCCGAATGTCGACACCGTTCAGCGTCGGCACCACTTTCGCCGCCATGCCGAGGATCATCATGCTGATAAACCCGACGGTGATAGCGTGACGAACGGAGCCGTAGTAAGCGTGCGAAAATCCGATATTCGCCGCCGCGCGGCCGCCTTCCGAAAGCGTGGCAGCGCCAGGCAAAACGACGCGCATGTAGACGGGGGCGAGGGCCAGCATGATCATGGAGGTATGGAGCCATGCAACAGCAATGCGTACGAACTTCGTGCTTCGGTCCCGCTCGGTGGGACGGGCCAGAAGTCCCCAACGTAGAGTGAGGGCAATGCTCGTTCCGGCCAGAAGTAGCATCGAGGCATAGAGTGGAATCGCCCATGCGCAATTGCCTGTTCGCCGCATGATGATGAAGAATGCCGACTCGCCGGCGATGGCGGCCACAAGCAATACCAGCGACGCTCGCACCAACGTTGGACTCGGTGCGGCAAACCCGAACAAGGCCGGAAACATGCGAATACCGACGCCGAGGATCATCAGCATGGCAAAGCCGTGGATTTGCAGATCGCGCAGCGGGGCCTGATAGGTTGCAATCACTCGAAGCAAATCATCGCGCGTTCCGGCCGCCGTCGTTGCGTACAATAATCCCAGGTCGTAAACGGCCTGAATCAAGAAAAAGCCGAGCGATGCAAAGATGTAGAAATCATGGCGCTCGAACGGCTTGCCACTCGACCCCATGGTGGAAAGCAAGACTCCGACGAAGATCCCAATGGCGGCGATCTCCGCGAGGCCGGCTGCAACAGCCAATTCGCGGAACATCGGATACGAATAGAGTGGTTCGCCAACCGCACGCGCAAAAACGCCAAATACCATCAGGTAAAAGCTCATATTGGCGAGGTCCGGCCTGCGGAGGCTTGTGTGCTTGATTCTCGGGAAAGCCTGATAGGCAAACCCCATTACGAACAACCCGACCCATCCGAATATTTGGGCATGACCATGCGCGTTGATGTCGTGGATGGAAATGGTAGTGAAGGAACGACTCGTTCCAATGCGAAGGAGCAATAGCGCGCCCCAGGCCGCACCCACCGTAAGAACGACGAATACGCCTGCCTTAAAGAACCTGCGGTAGATGGAATCGGCCAGCTGGTCGAGTGCGTGGGGTCGCGAGACCGGTGTCGGTGTAACGGCCGCGTGATTCGCGACAGCATGATTGAGTTCCTCTATGAGTTTGGTGGGATCGACGCCATGCGCCTTGGCAAAATAGGCGATGGATTCCGAAGGGCCGTGCGGTCCGCCACAGCCGCGAAGTCCGTAACGATCGAACACTGATCGTAGGAGCGGAAACTGACGGAGAACATCAGGCAGCATCATGTCTGAGTGAATGAGGTGCCCGTTCGATGGGGCCGGCGTCATGAAGTCCTCCTTTACGATTAAAAGCGTGCGTTAGATTCCTGCCGAAACGACGCTTCGGGGACGCTGCACATATCTACATGTCGATATGTTGACCTATACATCAAGAATAATGAAATTCGTCGGACTGTCAAGTTAGTTCCGAGTCCCCGTTGGAAAGACACGAGGCTCCGGCAAGGGCCCGGCCTGCCCTAATAGTCTGCCAATAAAAAGGTTAGGTGCTAGTCGAGAATGAGCCCATGCGGCCCGCTTTTTTTGAAGGGAGCCGATCGTGTTCCGACGTACATCGAGGCAAGGACGCCTTGAGCAACGCGCCACGACCGCTTTCTACGTTTCACAGCTGCCGATATAATAGACATGATGATCGAGAACTCGATTAAGCCCCGGCGACCGCAGACCACCAAGGGCTCGCGCCGAAGTCCCCGGAATTACGCCAAATGGAGAGTGGCAACCCTTGTTGGTGTTTACTTGCTCTTCGTTCTCCACTTCGTTCACTGGAAGCTGGCAGGACGCACTCTTGCACCGCTTGAACTTAACGAGGTCATGTACACACTTGAACTGGGAATCGTGACCGCCGGATTCCTCTTCATGGTCGTCGCGATGCTCGCCACCGTAGTATTCGGTCGGTTCTTTTGTTCATGGGGTTGTCACATTCTCGCGCTCGAAGATCTCGCGGCTTGGCTGCTTGAGAAAGTCCGAATCCACCCCAAGCCGATCCGATCCCGCGTCCTACGGTGGGTACCATTTGGTGCTATGGTCTACATGTTTGTCTGGCCACAGGTGTCACGGCAATTGGCCGGTACGCCGATGCCAGCCCTTCACCTTCAAACGGACTCCCAGGGCTGGGCCTCGTTCCTTACCACGAATTTCTGGCGAAACCTTCCCGGTCCTGGCGTCACCGTCGCTACGTTTCTTGTCTGTGGGTTTCTGATTGTCTATATGCTCGGGACACGCGGCTTTTGCACCTATGCCTGCCCCTACGGCGCGCTGTTCCGAATCGCCGACCGCTTCGCACCGGGGCGCATTGTCGCGGCTGGCGATTGTTCACGATGTGGAAAGTGCACTGCCGTTTGCCAGTCACACGTACTCGTCCATCGAGAGCTAGTTGCCTTTGGGCGCGTCGTAGATCCGGCGTGCCTGAAGGACCTCGACTGTGTCGCCGCCTGCCCTGAGGGCGTGGTGCAATACGGCATAGGCAAGCCGGCCTTCTTGACGATTGGTGCAACAAACAAGGTCGCACGACCGCGTTACGACTTCTCCGCCGGCGAAGAGGCATTCGTCGCGGCAACATTCGTCGGCACACTCCTGATATTCCGAGGCCTTTACAATCTCTTGCCTTTTCTGCTGACGCTTGCGCTAGGCGGGATTCTGTCCTACGGCATGGTTATGTTCGCCAGGCACTTTTCCCGCCGGGAACTGCGATTCAACAACGTCACCCTCAAATCAGCAAACAGATTTACCAGGGCAGGTTGGTGCTATTGTGCTGGCAGCGTCCTGATCATCGCCCTGACAGGTCACAGTGCGTTCATTCGTTACCACGAGTTCCAAGGGATGCGATTTGCCGAACAAGCCACCATGGCTGGCGTGGCCCTTGGATCCGCCGAGAACCGATTGCGCCTTCAGGCCGGGATCGGTCATCTGGAATTCTGCAATTCCTGGGGGCTGGTTTCGTCTTCCGAGCAATTGGAGAAGTTGGGTGAGCTACATGGAAGACTCGCCACAGTCCACGCCAACTCCAACGACCTTTCCGTCGCGTTGAACCATTTGCAACGAGCGACAACCCTTCGCCCTGACCATGCGCCGACTCACTACAACTACGGTGTAATCCTCGCAGCGTCCGGCCGAAAGGCGGAAGCGATTCACGAGTACCGACGTTCGCTAAGTCTCGATCCATCGGATGCCGAGGTACACAACAACCTCGGTTATGTCCTTGCCGACGCGGGGGAATTCGGTGGTGCGATTGGACACTTATCGCAGGCAATCCAATTGCAGCCGCGGTATGCCCCCCCGTACTTCAACCTCGGACGCATTTTCCTTTCGATGGGCCGCCGCGCCGAGGCACTGAAGCTCCTGAACACTGCGTCGAAGCTCGATTCGAGCTACACACCCTATATTAGTGAATTACTCGGCATCGATTCGCACGATGGCGGTTCAGACTATCGTCCGGGGCAATCTGGGAGGTCGCCATGACCAAGCGCGCGTGGGCAGAGCCGTTCAAGATCAAGATGGTCGAACCCCTTCGCATGACGACTCGCGCCGAACGCGAGCGAGCCATTGCGGATGCTGGTTTCAATACCTTTCTGCTCCGAAGCCGTGATGTTTACATCGATCTGCTCACAGACTCGGGAACCTCCGCCATGAGCGACCGACAATGGGCGGGCATGCTCCTCGGAGACGAGGCATACGCAGGGTCGGAGAACTTCTATCGGCTGGAGTCTACGGTACGCGAGGTTTATGGCTATAAGCACCTCATCCCAACACACCAGGGCCGCGGCGCCGAACATATCCTGAGTAAGTTGTGCATCAAACCCGGCGACTCGGTTCCGGGTAATATGTACTTTACAACGACTCGCGCTCATCAGGAGCTTGCCGGCGGCTGCTTCGTCGATGTGATCATTGATGACGCCCACGATCCTCAAAGCGAGCATCCGTTCAAGGGCAATGTCGATCTCGTCAAGCTGGCGGCACTCATTGACTCCGCCGGTGCCACGAACATTCCCTATTTCACACTGCACGCCACGGTGAACATGGCCGGCGGCCAGCCGATCAGCATGGGCAACGTGCGTCAGGTTTCAGCCCTCTGCCGGAAACACGGCATCAAGATCTATCTCGATGCGACACGTGCCATCGAAAACTGCTATTTCATCCGGCAGCGGGAACCGGGATACGCTGAAAAGTCGCTTGCCGAAATTCTGCGCGAGCTGTGCTCGTACACCGACGGTTGCACCATGTCCGGCAAAAAGGACTGTCTGGTCAACATTGGCGGCTTTCTCGCGGTCAATGACGATGAACTCGCCGATGCGGCACGCAACATGGCCGTCCTGTACGAGGGACTTCACACCTATGGCGGGCTCGCCGGGCGCGACATGGAGGCAATGGCCATCGGAATTCGCGAATCCATCAAGCTCGACCACATGCACGCGAGGATCGGTCAGGTTGTGTATCTCGGTGATTTGTTGATGAAGGCCGAGATTCCCGTGGTACGGCCGATCGGTGGACACGGGATTTTTCTTGATGCGGCCCGATTCCTGCCTCATATTCCACGAGACCAGTTTCCGGCGCAGGCGCTGGCCGCCGCGCTATACGTAGACTCCGGAGTTCGTGCGATGGAGCGAGGAACTATATCCGCGGGTCGCGATGCGACGACTGGGAAAAACCGGTTTCCAAAACTGGAACTGGTTCGGCTGACCATTCCCCGTCGCGTGTACACTCAGGCGCATATGGATGTCACATTCGAATCGGTTTGCGCCCTGCATGAGTGCCGCGATCGAATCGTCGGGCTGCAATTCACTCATGAGCCCAGGCACCTTCGATTTTTCCAGGCTCGGTTTGAGCCGGTTTCCGGCAACAAAATCATGCGAGAAGGAAGTTGACGCCTTGATACAGACCCACGGATGGATCTCTCAGATCAACTGACGGAAGCGAATATGCGCGAGGAACGACCAATGACTCATCCCAGCGATCCACCGGACGGTACAACGCGTCGCGGCTTCGCCTCCTGGATCCTCATGATCACCGGCCTTGTGGCCGGTTACGGCGCCGGAGCCTTTCATTTCTTTCGGTACCTCGTACCGCTAAAGGCTGGGCATCAGCGGCGCGAGATGTTCATCGCTACGCTGGACACTTTCGCCGTTGGTACAACGCGAACCGTCCGCGACCCACGCGGACAAGAAATCATCGTCGCCCGGGTGTCCGACAGCGCAGACAACCGCGCCTCCAACTTCCGGGCACTCTCGACGAAATGTCCGCACCTGGGCTGCAAGGTGCACTGGGAGTCAGGCAAGGATCGATTTCGCTGCCCCTGCCATGAGGGCATCTTTGATAAGCAAGGTACTGCAGTTTCAGGACCGCCTGCCGCCGAAGGCAAGAACCTCATTGAATTTGAAGTGCGCGTGAAGAAGGATACCGGCGGCGTCTTTGTGATGGTCTCACAGGAGGCGTCTCATGGCGCATGAACCCATCGATCGCAGCCATCATGTGCGAACGGCTGGCGGGCGTTTTTGGCAGTTGTTGCCGGTTGATTGGGGGAAGATCCAGGAAGTCACGAACGAACCAGTCCCAGGCCACATCAAGCGCTGGTGGTTCGCATTGGGCGGAACGCCGGCATATTTATTTCTGATTCAAATCACGACCGGGATCCTCCTGTCATTTTACTATGTCCCATCCCAGGATCACGCCTACGACAGCGTTGCCGCAATTACCCATTCGGTCCCATTTGGCTGGTTCATCCGCAGCATTCACAAGTGGGCGGCCAACCTGATGATCATCACGGTGCTCTTGCATATGTGCCGAGTCTTCTTCTCCTGCGCATTTCGCCATCCGCGCCAGGTGAATTGGGTCGTCGGATGCGGCCTACTAATGTGTACGTTGTCGCTGGGCTTTACGGGGTACTCGCTCATCCAGGAACAACTCAGTTACTGGGGAATTACTGTTGCCTCAGAATTGGTTTCCAACGTTCCCTTCATTGGCGAAACGTTGGCGACTTTCATGCGCGGTGGCGAGGAGATCGGCCCCAACACTTTGACACGCATGTTCAACCTACATGTCGGCATCTTGCCGGTTATCACCATCCTCCTCATCGGGCTGCACGTGGCCGTCCTGCGGCTTCATGGTGTTTCGGAACTGTCATTTGCTGATCCGCGAACACAGCCCGAGCACCCCCGCCTTGCCAAGGAGCTGACAGGCGTGCGCTTGCTGTCGCTTCTTGCAGCAATCGGTGCCGTGGCCTGCCTGGTAGCCGCAGCGTTTACGACGTCTGCCTTCACCTTCATCGCACGCGACCTTAGCCTTGAGAGCACGCGCGTTCTTTGGTTGGTGCTGGGCGGCCTGCTCGTAACCGCATCCGCGCTTCTCGCCAGGGGCCACATGTACGGACTGATGCTGTGGTTCCTGATCAGCATCATGGGCGTTGCCAAACTTGTATTCGATCTGACACACCGGGAGGCCCTTAACACGCCGGCATGGATCTTTATGGCCGTCGTGCTGGGAATATCTGCCGTTTACGGTGTGGTGCGCCAGGGTCGATTCATCGAAGGAAAAGGCGCCGATAAGCCCTTTAACTTTTTCCCGGATCATATTATTAGCGAGTTACTCATCGGTACGCTGCTGCTTTTCCTGCTCACCCTTATGACGCTGGTTTTCCCCGCCGAATTGGCGGAGAAGGCCAATCCCCTCGTGACGCCCGACCACATCAAGCCCGAGTGGTACTTTTTCTTCCAATTCCGAATGTTGAAGTTGACCGGCCTGAACACGGCCGTCGTGCTCTCCGGCCTGCTGGGGGTCATGGTGGTCGCATGGCCGTGGATTGACACATTGCTTGAACGCTTCGCGCCCAAACGAGACCTGGGCATTTACATTGGAATCCTGGCTTTCCTGTTGTTTCTGGTCTTCACGGTCTGGGAAGCAACTGTCTAATCATGAATTAAAGAAGGAACACACATGTCCCTTAATATGAAACGCGTCATTGTCTTTGTCCTTGGCATCGCCCTGTGTGCTGCGCTGATGATGGTCGCGGAAACCGAGGCTCGCCGACATCAACCGCCTCACAAGATGCCAATGTCCACTGTACTGGCCATGACGCCCGAGTCGAGCCGCACCTGCGTCGAATGCCACGCGAATACTTCGCCGGCGATCGTCGAACACTGGAAAGGGAGTACGCATTCACACAAGGGCGTGGGCTGTGTCGAATGTCACCTGTCCGAGAAGGGTGATGCCGATGGATTCGATCATTACGGTCAGCACATCGCCACGGTCGTGACGCCGCGCGATTGTTCACGCTGCCACGTAATAGAGGCCGAACAGTTCGCTCAGAGCCATCATTCCAAAGCCGGGAACATTCTTGCTTCCCTCGACAACACCCTTGCGGAGACCGCCGAAGGAATGCGTGGCTTTTTCAATCCCCATTCGCCGACACCAGGCAAACTGGTCAATTCCGTCGATGGAATGGCCAGCGCCAATCTCGGTTGTCGCCAGTGCCACGGCGGAAAGGTCGGCTTGCAGACCAAAGATGGTGGAATGGTGACGGTCGATGACCTCAAGCCGGGCCCCGACGGGAAGCCGACGAACACGGCCGTGCTCGCAAACCTCGTACGTAATGAAGAGGGCAAGCCGGCCTATCACCCGTCTACGTGGCCCAACACCGGAATTGGTCGACTCAATCTCGATGGCTCGCTCGGCTCGTGTTCGGCGTGTCACAGCCGCCACGACTTTTCACCACGGCGCGCTCGACAGCCTGAAAGCTGCGGCAAGTGCCACATGGGGCCGGACCATCCGCAAAAAGAGATCTACGACGAATCCAAGCACGGCATCGCATTCCGTGACCTAAAGGACCAAATGAACCTCGACTCTGAGTCCTGGATTCTAGGGAAGGACTATTCCGCGGCGCCTACGTGCGCAACATGCCACATGTCAGGTAACACCAAGAACGGCGGCCGCATTACGCATGACCCCGGCTAGCGAATCTCATGGACCAATCGTCCGCCGATCAGCCAGGTAATGGACACGGATAAGGCACACAAGGTGGTCACCGAAACCGATCCGACCAAGCGCGCCGAGCTGATTGCCGACACGGCTGAACAGAAGCGCAATCGGATGAAAGATGTGTGCCTGCATTGCCACACCCCCGATTATGTGAACGGGTTCTACAAGCAATATGACGATCTGGTAATCCTGTTCAACGAAAAATTTTCCAAGGCCGGCAAGAAGATCATGACTTCTTTTTACGATCAGGGCTTGCTGACGAAACAGGACTTCGACGAAGAGATCGAATGGACTTACTACCTGCTATGGCACCACGAAGGTCGACGCGCCCGAATGGGCGCATCCATGATGGGTCCCGACTACACCCATTGGCACGGAATGTTCGAAGTCGCGGAGCGTTTCTATCAGGAATTCATCCCACAGGCTCAGGAAATGGTCTCCGAGGCTGCCAAGCACGGCAAGAAGTCGCAGGCTGATGCCGTGAACAAGGTCATCAGGGAGATTCTCAGCCGTCCCGAGCATACTTGGAAGAAATATCCAGAGGCCGTTGGCATGGCCAACCCAGGTCCTGAAAACTAGCGGCCGCGCGATCGGTTCGCGACGCTTCATGTGCAAGAGCTAAGTTGCCCGCATTATGCACGGCCGATATCGCGCCAGGGC
>CAZSBF010000011.1:0-60255 GCA_964605185.1 uncultured Planctomycetaceae bacterium | reverse complement strand
TTCTCCGGCAACTACCCGATGCCGATCAACTCTCCCATCGAGAAACTCGGATTTGAACGTACCCCAACACCAGCAAAGATCTAGGTGAGCACCCATTCCGCCATGAGCGCGCGCCGGCAATCACCGTTCACCGTGTGGCCGGTTCTGCTTGTCCTCGCCGCAGCAATTCTCCCTTATCTGAACACCGGCCGGACCGTGCTTTTCCTTGACTCGCTGATGCTCGACAGCATTCCCGAGGCGAAGGATGTGGGGCTTGCGTTTTCGCGACTGGCCGCGACTGCCGTTTACCCCGGTCAGGAATTTGCCACACTTACGATTGCAGTCCATTACAAGCTGAACCTCGCGTTGGGCCTTGACGGTTTCCATGCGCCGTCGTTCGTTTTCGTGAATGTCGGCCTCCACGCGATTCATGTGATGCTTGTTTATTTCCTGATTCACGCGCTCGCGGCGCGCTTACGGCCAACGCGCGAAATCCCGCAGTTCCTACTCGTCGTAGCGACCATGATCTATGCCGTTCACCCCATCCATGTTTCGTCTGTTATCGACGTAATTCAGCGGAGGAGTATCCTTGCGGGGCTGTTTCAATCCGCCGCAATGCTCGCCTACCTTCGATGCCGTGGTGTAACGGATGTGGGGAAGCGCGCTCGGTGGATCATCGCAACGGTTGCGTTTCTATGGCTGGGCATGAAGTCGAGATCAACCGGTCTCGTCGCACCGCTCGTGCTTGTCATCCTTGAAATCGTGCTTCAACTTGCCGAGGGGCGGTCGCTTCGCCGGATTTTGCCCCGCGTCACGATTCCCGCATTGATTTGCGCGGCGCTGGCCTTCACGTTTGCGTGGAGAATGGAGCTTTTCAACGCGTCGACGCTGTCCATGCGCTCGCCGCAAACGATGAACGTCGAGGCCGACTGGGGTGGTCGACAACAGGCGCTGTTCCAGTCGCAGGCCTACGTGAAGTATGGCGCACTGTTGTTCTGGCCAATGCCCCGCACTTTGTGCATTGATCATGCCGCATCGTTGAAACCCGGAACCCGAGTAGCGCACGACTTCGGCGAGTGGATAATCGCGGGTTTTCACTTCATCATCATCGTGGCCGCCCTGCTTGCGGCACAGTCCGGCATCGCCATCGGCGCATTGGGCATCCTGCTGTTCTACGCGACCCAATTGCCGTGGCTGTTGCTTCCCCACCCGGGCCAAGTCGTCGAGTACCGGCTCTATGCCGCGGCCATAGCGACCAGCCTTGTGCTTCTGGAACTGATTCTGCAATTACCAACTGAACGATTTCGCAAGGTTGCGACGGGACTGTGCCTCATAGTCGTGATCGGCTTCGCAACGATGACCTGGCAGCGAAACGCGATCTTTCGAAGTCCAGTCTCGATCTGGCAGGACGTGGTTGACAAATACCCCGGCCAATTCCGAAGTGAATACAACCTCGCGAACGCTCTCTTTCGCGACGGCCAATATGAAAACGCCGTACACCATTATCGCAATGCCTGCGCGGCGGATGGACTTGACCATCGACCACACTACAACCTCGCAAATACCCTTCTCCAGCTTGGAAGGCGAAACGAGGCGGCTCGGGAATATGTCGAGACACTCCAAAGGAAACCCGATCACGCCGGAGCAAGGCAGGGCCTCGCCGAATGCAATTCGCGGTCGTGATTAACGATTGCAGATATCAGTGGCTTCGCGGCGCGACGGGTGTTGCAACGGCTGCGGCATAGGTCGTCCCACGCCAGGTGATCGTCGCGCGATTTCTTAGTCGCCGCACTGCATTGATCAGCGCCCCAAGCCCCACCACCGCTCCGAGGGGATAAAGCGTGCCATACCACGCGGGCGTATGGTTCAGCGCGTAAAAACGCCACATCACCGTCAATTGCGCGAGGCATGCCGCGGCGGCTGCGTACAGTGGTTGCCGCAGATCTTCCACATCGGCGCACATCATCGTCGCGACGCCAAAGGATGCGAGCGCGATCCACGGAAGGAGGCTCACCATTACAACGACCGTCATCGCCAATGCCAACCGTCGCAGCGTGCCGAAGCAGCCAAAGAAAATGCGGCTCCACCCGGCCCACGTCGCCTTGAGCGAACCGTACATGCGCACCGTGTACAACCCTTCATTGGACATCACGCGAAGTCGCAGTCCCTTTTCCTTTGCCAGCCGGGCCATGTGCATGTCCTCGTTAAATTCAGCCTTCACGGCTTCATGCCGGCCGATCGCAAGGTAGCAATCACGGCTCATCAGCATGAACGCGCCATTGGCGTATGCGGCGCTGCTTTTCGGGTTGTTCACCTTCATGGGGTTGAACCAGATCATCATGATGCCGCTGCACGCCGGCTGCACCACCGCCTCCCAAAAGCTTTGTGTGTCGTGTGCAGGCAGCACGGACAGAAAATCGAGCTTTTCCTGGAGTGCGTAATTCATGGCGATGCGAAGCGATCGCTTCGACACCTGGGTACAGTCCGCATCCGTAAAGCAGAACCACTGGCCCGTCGCCCGCTCAACGGCCGTGCGCATGGCGTTGTTCTTGCCAAGCCACCCGGCTGCGAGTTCCTTCACGTGAATAACTGTGAGCCGATTCGAGCCGGCCGCGATGCGATCCATGATCGGGCCAGTCGCGTCGGCGCTTCGATCATTGGCGGCTATTACCTCGAGCGACGGGTAGTCCTGCGCCAGCATCGATGTCAGACAGTTCTCGATGTTTTCTTCTTCATCTTTTCCGGCGACGATGAAACTCACCGTCGGAAGCGTGCCGACATCGGACGCAAACATGCCGTCTGTCAGCGGAGCCATTTTTTTCCGGGCCAGGAGCAACTGCACATGCCGACTGCCCCAAACCAAGATGGAGAGCACCAGCCATCCGGTGCAAATCGAAATGAAGGTCTGCATTCGTCACCGCAGCGACAGGGCGTTATCCGCGAATCCCCAACACGCGATGGAAATTCAAGACCACCAGCAACGCCGCCGCCCAAAACCCGATCTGTACGAACTCCCAAGAGAATCTGCGCCACTTCATCCGAAGCAGCGATGCAATGGCATATCGTCGCATGACGCCGGTCATTCTGTCCGGCGCTGAAAGATACTCGATCCAGCCCCAGAGCGAACGCCCCGTCACCACCAACGCATAGATCGAGCAAATAGTGGTCAGCAAGAGACGGTATAACTCGAAAAGGTCGCGGCCGGCAAGGGTCACGGCTCATCCTCAACGTCCGGTGTCGCCGTCGCGGGGTTGAACAAGCCTTCGAACAGCGTGGACCCAACGCGAATGACCGTCGCGCCGCACTCAATCGCAACCTCGAAATCGCCGCTCATGCCCATCGACAGTTCTTTGAAATGAGGCCCCGGCTCCATCTCCCCGCGAATATCCTCGAACACATCGCGAAGTCGCTCGAAATACAATCGCAACTCTACCGGCGTTGAATCGACCGGCGCCATCGTCATCAGCCCGCAAAGGCGGATGTTTGGCCATTCGTCCAGATGCTCGAGCAAGTGCGGAACGGCTCCGACGGCGATGCCGAATTTGCTCTTTTCACCGCTGGTGTTCACCTGAAAGAGAACATCCACGGTACGCCCAAGGCGCGCCGCCTGAATGTGCAGATCTTCCGCGAGGCGCAGGCTGTCTACCGAGTGGATCATCTCGCACCACGGCAGCACCAACTTGACCTTGTTACGCTGAAGATGGCCGACCATGTGCCAGCGCGGACGCGGCAGGCTCGGCCCGGTTCGTCCGGCGAGCACGGCCTTACGTTCGATGAATTCGTGGATCATGCCCGCGCGCTGATTCAGCTGTTGCGGACGGCTTTCCCCCAGATCGAGCAGGCCCAGTTCCAACGATTGCCGGATCACATCGAGATCGACGTACTTGGTCACCGCGACGATTCGCACCGTCGCCGGATCGCGCTTGGCGCGGGCGCACGCCGACTCCACCCGGTCGCGCACGCGCTTCAGGTTCTCGGAGAGCTTTCGTCGAACGGTGGTGACGTTGGTGACCACGGGCCAAAGCATCCTTTCATCGGCAACGCGTGAGGAGCGGACGACATCGCCCCAACCCCGGAGATTCGATTCTAACGCCGGGAATGCAATTGGAACAAGGGCGTCACGATTGCTTCGACCGGGCCGCCGAATCGTCCACTTTGAGCAACCCATACCGGCGGGACAGCAATGCAGCCGCTATGGGGCAAAGGACCGCAACGGCGATCAGGAGGACAGGCGAAAGCGACACGACTGATAGCCCGATTCCCGCGAGAATAAGGCCGATCAGGTAGCAAAGCAGCACAGTTTGTCGCACGGTACGGCCCCGGTCGCGAAGTTGATCGTAATAATGACTGCGGTCACCGACGAAGAGCCGCTTTCCGTTAAGCCATCGACGAGTAATTGCGAGCGCCGTGTCATAAATCGGAAAGCCGAAGATCAGCACCGCGCCAATCAGCCAGCGCCACGCCCCCTGCTCGGCAAACAGAATGAGCAAGAGTGCAACGTTGTAGCCCAGCAACAACGACCCGCTGTCCCCCATGAAGATCGTCGCCGGGTTGAAGTTGTAGACGAGAAACCCGATGCACGCGCCCGCGACACCGATGGCCAGCGCGGACCGAAGTGTCTCGGTTGTATCCGCGCCGACCGTGCGATTCAGCAGAATACTCAGCGCGAGAAATCCTGCCGCCGAGATGCCGAGCACTCCTGCGCACAAGCCATCAAGTCCGTCAATTAGATTCGTGGAATTTGACGCTCCCGCGAGAATAAACGCGCAAACCCCCCAGCTGAGGAACTTCGCAATGGCCGGCTGCGAAACAAACGCCGGCATCCAATCGGAAATGGGATTCAGGAGCGAACGGGCCGCGCCGTCGCCGATTCCTCCATACACGAGGCCGGCCGCCACGAGTGCCTGTACGATGAGTCGCGTCTTCGGTGGCAGATGCCGAATATCATCGATCAATCCCGTCAACATGAGCGCTGTCCCGCCCAGCGCGATCCAGAGCAACTCCGCCCCACCGCCGCTCGATGCGGGAAGCGTCCACGCCAGCGCCGCCAGCCAGCCTGCGAACATCCCGACGCCGCCAAGATAGGGAATCGGCCTCTCATGGGGCTTCAACCCTGAGTCGGGCCGGTCATACAACCCCAGCCGCATGGCAACGGCGCGAACAACCGGCACCGCCACCAGCGTGACGCCCAGCGTGGCGAGCAATGGCCATCCGTATGCCCGTATGAAACTGGAATCGATCTGCGACGCGAGTAGCCACATCGGCGATGCGGCTCCTATCGGCAGAAATTGGTGACCGTCTCGGCGACGCGCTGCTGCTGCGCCTCGGTCAATTCCGGATAGATCGGTATTGCCAGCACCTCACCGGCGGCCTTCTCGCTCACCGGCAGATCACCGGTCTTGCCGCCAAGGTGCTTGAAGCACTCCTGAATATGCAGCGGAACCGGGTAATAGACTTCGTTGCCGATGCCCTGAACATTCAGATGCTCGCGGAGCTTGTCGCGGTTTGGAACGCGAATGCAATACTGGTTGTAGATGCTGACGTTGCCCTTGGCGATCGTCGGGGTAACGATCTTCGTGCCGGCGAACATCGCGTCATATCGCCGGGCGTTCTCCTGCCGTTTCTTTGACCATGCGTCGAGGTGCCGCAGCTTGATTCGCAACACCGCCGCCTGAAGCGCATCGAGCCGGAAGTTGCCGCCGATCCATTTGTGGTAGTACTTCGGCTTCGACCCGTGCTCGCGGAGAATTCGCAGTCGGTCGCCCAACTCAACGTCGTTCGTCACGATCATGCCGGCATCGCCGAAGGCACCGAGGTTCTTACTGGGGAAGAACGACAGCGTGCCGAGCCGTCCGATGCTGCATGCCTTCTTGCCGTTGTGGCTTGCGCCGATGGACTGCGCCGAATCCTCCATCACCGGAATGCCACGGGCATTCGCCATCGCCATGATCGCGTCCATTTCGGCAAGCTGGCCGAACAGGTGGACGGGGATGATCAGCCTGGTCTTGGGCGTGATCGCCTTCTCAATAATCGCGGCCGTGACGTTGAACGTGTCGGGATCGACATCGACAAACACCGGCTTGGCCCCAAGCCGCGCCACGCAACCCGCCGTCGCAAAGAACGTGAACGTCGGCACGATTACTTCGTCGCCGGGACCGATTCCCAGGCCCATCATGCCGCAGAGCAGCGCATCCGTGCCCGAGGTCATGCCGATGCCGACCTTACAGTCGCAATACTTGGCAATCTCTTCTTCGCACGCCGTGACCTCCGGGCCGCCGATGAACCGCTGCGATTCGCACACCCGCTCCATGGCGGGCATGACTTCATCGCGAATGGCGTTGAACTGCGCGACGAGGTCGAGCAGCGGAATGGCGGCTTGCGTCGGTGTGGGTTTGGTCATGGTGGCGGTCATCAAGAATCCTTCAAGTTCCAAGTTCAACGAATGATGGATGATAAGGCAACGATGGCGCGCGGCCAATCGTCGGATTACCGCGGGCAGTCAATAGTGACGATTCCTTTAACCGGCCCTTCGACGGCTCGCTCGCTTACGTACCTTCCTCGCCAATCGCGGTTCACCATCGCGTTTGGGCACGGTATCGCGTTCCTGCCTGAGTAATCGGAGGTATCCTGCTATCGTTCCGCCCGCATCGGACCACATCTTGGCCCGAATTGTTCGCACCTCGGAAACAACCGGGTCATCCGTGCTACGCCGTGGCTTACTCATGGTTGAATCTCCGGAATCAGCAATTGCGGGGTTGTAATGATTGGCACACTCAATCCCAATCGCGCATTTACAACTTCAATGTGCTTGATCTTGTTGGCATTCGCCAAATGGCGGCAGTTCCACGTCAGGAGGTAGTCAGCAGAATAGTACGATGCCATTGCCAAATGATAGGCATCGCCGCCGGCCCCGGCGGGCATGAGCCGATGGGACAAATAATATGCCAAAATCTTTGCTATCTCGGTTGGTTCTCGCAAAACCTCAACCGCTGATAGCAATGTAATTGACCGACTGGATTTTTTGGTAGGGGCTCGCCTCAATTCGGCGAGTACCGCATCGGACGTCACCAAATCGTAATTACCTCGATATCGCTCCCACCAAATCCGAGTAGCGCGTCGCCATGCGACTGCCTCCACGGAAGTCCGAGTCTCGAAGTAATAGCTCGGAATCGTTGTTTCGATGTAGACCGATGCCATTCAAAAACGCCGACAATCACTACACCTTCATCGTCACCGTCTTCACTTCGGTGTAGTGATGCAGTGCATACTCGCCCAATTCCCGGCCGACGCCCGACATCTTGAACCCGCCGAACGGGGCCGCCGCGTCAAAGACGTCGTAGCAATTCACCCACACCGTGCCGGCGCGAACCGACTGCGAAATCTTCATCGCCTTCTCAATGTCCTTCGTCCAGACCGCCGCGGCCAGGCCATACATCGATCGGTTCGCACGCTGCACGACTTCGTCCGTATCCTTGAAAGGCAGCACCGCCAGGACCGGGCCGAAGATTTCTTCTTGCGCAATGGTCATGTCATCACGCACGCCATCGAACACCGTCGGCTCGATGAAGAAGCCACGATCGCCGACACGGCCGCCGCCGGTCACGCACTTGGCGCCTTCCTTATTGCCCTTTTCGATGTAGCCCATGACGCGGTCGAACTGCTCCCGCGAAACCTGCGGGCCTTGGTGCGTCTTCATGTCGAACGGATCGCCCACGCGGCGGCTCTTGGCGATGCCGATGAGCTTCTCCACGAATTGGCTGTGAATCTTTTCCTCCACGAACAGCCGCGACCCGGCGCAGCAGCACTGCCCCTGATTGAAGAAGAGTGCGAAGTAGGCACCCTGAATCGCGGCGTCCATGTCGGCGTCGGCAAAGACGATATTCGGGCTCTTACCGCCCAACTCCAGCGACACGCGCTTAAGGTTGCTCTTCGCTGCCGCTTCCATGATCAGGTGCCCCACCTCGGTCGAACCGGTAAACGCCACCTTATCGATATCCATGTGCTTAGCGATCGCCCCGCCCGGCCCCGGCCCCATGCCCGGAATGACGTTGATCACGCCCTGCGGATAACCCGCTTCGAGCGCAAGCTGCGCGACGTACAAAGCCGAAAGCGGCGTCTGCTCGGCCGGCTTCAAGATCACCGTATTGCCCATCGCCAATGCCGGCCCCCACTTCCACGCCTGCATCAGCATCGGGAAGTTCCACGGGATGATCTGGCCGACGACGCCGACCGGCTCATGCCGCGTGTAGCAGAAGTACGGGCCATTCACCGGGATCGTCTTGCCGTGATTTTTATCCGCCCAGCCTGCGTAATAGCGATAGCACGCGATGGTCAGCGGCACGTCGGCGTTCAGCGAATCGCGCAGCGGCTTGCCGTTGTCCAGCGTCTCCAGCCGGGCGAGTTCTTCCTTATTCTTCTCGATCAGGTCGGCCAGCTTGTACATCAGCCGCCCGCGCTCGGCCCCGGACATCTTTGGCCACGGGCCGGACTCGAACGCCTTTCGCGCAGCCTTCACGGCCTTTTCGACATCGGCCGCATCACCCTCGGCCACCTGCGCGATCACGTCGCCGGTCGCAGGGTTGATCGTCTCAAACGTCTTCCCACTGGCCGCATCGACCCACTGGCCGTCGATGAGGCACTTGGTGTACTTGATCTGAACATCGGGCTTCGCGGTCGGAGCCGGTGCGGTGGCGGTGGCCATGATGGACCCTCCTGAATGGGTGTCGAGGTTTGCGTTCAAAATGCCGGGGAAGTTACCCGACGATCGCAGGAATGAGCCTGCAAATACAGTGGCAACAGGATAGCGCATTGAGCCATTTGCGTCAAAACCAAACGAATTGAGTCAAGCCTCCAGACACCGGACTCAAACCGTAACTCGCTGCACGCCTGAGGGTCAGCGTCTAGACATTGCGAAACGGCAAGTCGGTTTGTTTCGCTATCGAGCAGCATTCAATCGCAACGGGTTGCGGTGTAGTAACTGGCGATCCGCACTCTGGGCAGATGCTGCTCACGTTACCGGTAAGGTTGTATCCGCAATCAACACACATGAGAAAAGCTCTGTCATCGGCTTTCCGAAGCCACACAAGGCATGTCAGAGCAACCAGAACGGAAAACGGAAGCCAGAGCGGCAGCAGCACGAGCGAGTCATGGGGCCATCCAGCAAGTTCACAGCGAGGACTGACAATTCCACAGCGACTCAGCTTATCAAAGTCAAATCCGTAATAGTCAGACCAACTAAAATCCCAATACGGATCACCTCTCGCAAATCCAATCCCCATTATGACGATCTTGCCATCGAACAGGCCCCAAAGTTGGTTATCAGCAAAGTGAAGGACCGTGAGTCTCTCACTACTAAGAATCGGGGAACTCAGGAACCACATTAGAAATACGAAGGCGAGGATTGCAGTGCAGATCCACCTGATATGACTACGGGTAGATTGTTGTTGGCATAATTGCATGTCCCATCCAGACAACAAAGAGACTACAGATGTTCCTTGTACGATTGGAATATGCAAGGGTGGCAGAGAAATACAAAATATCTTGGAATGGGACCTTCGTCGAGACCCTACGGACACTCCGCCGCACTCAGCAGCCCCGTCACGAATTCACTGATGTCCGCGACCGTGATCTGCGAATCCGCGTCCATATCCGCGCAGTAGCACTCCCCCGCCGGCGCGATCACACACTGCACGAACTGAGCAATGTCCCGGCCGTCCGATTTGCCGTCGAAATTGGCATCGGTCGCGCAGCCGCACGCCGCCGCACCGGCCCAGAAGCCGCCCTGCAGCGTGAAATCCCCGCCCGCCAGCGCGTCGGCCGCGGGCTGCCCAATCGTCGCGCCGAGCGAAAAATCCCCGCCCGTGCTGAACGTCGCACCGCCGCCGGCCGTCGTAAACCAGTTCAACGAGAAGTCGTCCGCCACTGCCACGCCAACGCACAGCGCTGCCGCGACTGCCGGCACCCATATTCGTCGCGCCAGTTGCATGGTTGAGTTACTCATTGCGCACTCCTGTCCATCATTCTGCAATCGCCTGATGCCTCATGCGAGCCATGGCCAGCCTGTCTCTTGCCCCGGAGGGGCACCGGATCGTAGCCGCGGGCGTAAGCCCGTGGAAAACCGTCCATCCATTTTCAAGCCCCGGCAGGGGCGACGGAGCCAATCGACGGCTCCAACGATCAAACGAATCACCGGTTGGAAACCGGTGCCACATCACGCTTCGCCTAATCCTCCAGCGTCACAACAATTCGCCCGATCGAAATATCATTCGTCGGCGAGGCGCCTGCATACGTCAAATCGAACGCCACGAAGATCGACCCTGTCACCACCACCGGCATTGCCGGTCCGAGCGTGTACGTCGCAAACGTACGGCTGGTCTGATCCGTCAGATCGCTCACAATCGTCGTAAACGTTCCATCATCATTCAACGACCGAATGTGCGTCGCCGTGATGAAGCTTGCGCTCGATGCCACCTTATACGAAATCTTGATGCTCTTGAGCTTCTTATCCGTTCCGAGCAGCTTGCTGATGATATCGACGGGGAGCAGTGCATAGGCCGTTCCCGCTGCCAGTGGCCGGGCTGTGATCACGCCGTTCACGCCGGCGATCAGGTCGATGTTGGCGCCGCCGGCCTTCACCAGCTTCAGGCTCGACACCTCGATCGTCGTATCAATTGGCGTCTTGAAGCAGGTTGCCTTCACGCAACCGATGACTTCCACCGCGATTGTTGGGTCCGGATCCACCGGCATGGGCGGCGGCGAACCGATGCCGACCTGGCCGTTGGCCTGAATAATGATGTGCGCGGCCCCCTCGGACTTCAGTTCAAGATTCTGATTCATGTCCGCCCCGTCTGTGTTGCTGTCGACCATCGTCGTCAGCACGCTTTCGGTGAAGAGGCCGTTTCCCACGACATGCAGCTTCTCGGTCGGCGTCGTGGTCATGATACCGACGTTGCCGTTTGGATCGATCCTCATGCGTTCAGCAAAGT
Source organism: uncultured Planctomycetaceae bacterium (assembly GCA_964605185.1). Lineage (GTDB taxonomy): Bacteria > Planctomycetota > Phycisphaerae > UBA1845 > UTPLA1 > JACRIM01. Next base: position 49,291 of record CAZSBF010000011.1, on the reverse strand, counting down.
TGACGCTGAAGGTCATGTTGTCGTCGCCGCGATAGGCGATCTGGCCAATGGTCGCCGGCACATTGTTGTAAAAGTTAATGGCTCCCAGGAATGTCGGGGTCGGCGGAGTCGGTGTCAGATTGAAAAACTCGATAACGGCGCCGTTCGGATGATTGGTCGTGAACATCCGCTGCACGGCCTGAGTGTCCGACATCGCGACGGTGGTCAGTGGGCTGGCAATTCCAATTCCAAGATTGCCACCGCCGCCACCCGCGCCGATAAGGACGTCGCCACCCATGTGATTGAGGAACAGGGTTGCCGTTCCGCCATTGTTGCGGGCCATGACCTCGTTGTTATCAATACCGATATTTGTTCCCGTCGACTCGCCCAACTGCAGAAAGCCACCCCCGGCCGGACTGACATCAGTGCCGCCGGAAACATGCAACCGCACCGCCGGTGCAAGATTACCAATCCCGACGTTTCCATTGTCATCAAAATAGACCAGCGACGGATTCGCACCGATGTCCGGGTTCAGCCCGAAGGTGAAACGTAATCCCACCCCGCCGGGGGTTGATTCTCGGAGAATGCCCCAGTTGTTGACCAGTGCGCCGCCGGTGATTTCACCGAGAGTGATCGATGAACCGCCCAGACCGGCCTGAGCGCTGTACAGGCCCAGCCGGGCATCGCCGGACTCAATCACGAGGTCTTCATCAAAAATGGCCGCGGCGGGCAAGCCTATGGGTTGAGCCGTCACGTGTAATCGCGCCAATGCGTTCGTATTTCCGATACCGACGTTATTTGTCGTCGAGCTTGCAAAGATATTGGCGAACGCGATGCTGTTCGGCGCGGGTCCATGGCCAATGATCAAATTTCCCGGCCCGCCGCCGTTGATGCTGCCGGTCGAAAGGAATTGCCAATTCGTACCACCTGCGTCGTTATTCTGAATATCCAACCACGTTCCCGCGATATGCGCGGAATCCAACACCGTATTCAAAAAGCTCGGCGAACTGACATTCAGTCGAGCCAGTGGAGTAATCGTCCCGATTCCGACATCTCCGCTGGGATCGTCGATGAACACGCGCGTTACGCCGCCCGTCTGTAATTCAAGCGGGCTATGGCTGGAAATAAAGTTCACCAGCAGTTTGCCCGGCGCGGGGATGTCGATGTTTCCGCCAACCGCCTGTGCAATTCCACCGGTCACCTTATTCAACGACATCGGATCGCTGGCCAGCTTCGTATTGTCGATGGAATCATTCGCAATGTCAGCCGAGGTGATCGCTCCATCGGCGATATCCGCTGACATCACCTGGCCGTCCTGTATATTGTTCGTGTCAATCGCATTCGCCGCGATGTCCGGATTTGGATACATCCCCGCCAGATCGCCGCCGGCCGGGCCCGTCGGATTCGCATTGGGCATTCCCCACGATGCCACGCCTGTGGCATCGGACGTAAGCACCAATCCATTCGCTGCGCCGGTCGGCATGATGAAGCCGTCAGTTCGAATGTTGCCCGTTACATCCAGCTTCTCCACGGGCATCAGCGTACCGATACCGACATTTCCGCCGCCATTGGCGATCAGAACGTCGTTCGCCGAAACCCCGTTCAGCTCCATCGGGGGACTTGCGCCGAACGTCGCCGCATCAATGATGATCTCGCCATATTGGTCGCCGAACAGGCCCGCCGTGGTTCCAAAGACGATTGAGCCGCGCCCATCATTTCCCGCCCCGTCGCGATCCATGTCGAGAAACAAATCCAGAGAATCATCGCTGCCAAGGTGCAAGAGCGACTGTGGCGTATCCGTACCCGTGCCTATTCCAACGAAGCCCGATGGATCGTCGATGAAAACGCGCGTTACGCCGCTGGTCTGCAATTCCAGCGGGCTTTGACTGCTGATGAAATCCGCGATCAACGTTCCCAGCACGCGAGCGTCGCCGTCCACGTCCAAGTCGAATGAAGGCGTCGTCGTGCCGATGCCCACGTTTCCGCCCGTGATCCAGGTATTCGTGCCGTCGGTATCCCAGAAAATGCCTAACACTGGATTGCCGGACCCCAGTGACGCGGTGGTCTGAACCGTCCCGTCGGGGAACTTGATTCCACCGGACATGGAGTGAATAAGACCCTGGACTTGCAATCCTCCGCTGCCGGTAAGACTCAGCGGACCTGAATCCGTATTGATTGTTCTCCCCGCGCCCGGGCCACCCTTGTTATACGCCTCCTGCAGCGTGCCGACATAATCGCCGCCCGTTAGTGAATGAATCGCCTGAGCCGCCGGCGTGATGCACTGTCGCGGCGAGAGCGTCGTGAAACCCCCACCCTGCGAAGACAGTCGAACCTGCACTTCCAGCCATCGCTCGTTACCGTTGAACGCCGTCGCCCCGAACTCCAAGGGAACCGTAAAGAGCCCTTTGTCCACCGCGATTACTTGCGGGGCCAGAGGCGTCCCGAATTGCCCGACCATTGTGCCGCCGACCGAGGCGTCATAAAGGCTGAACACAAAGTCGCAGCTTTCGTTCACCGGGCCGGTGCTTAACTTGAGCTGACCCTGATACGAAACCACACGCGGCGTCGGCGTCTCCGCCACGGCGATGTGTGTCAAACCCAGCGCAACGAATGCAATAATCGATAGCGTGCGAGGCTTCATTTCCCGACTCCTTCATGCCTGAAACAGACTTCCGGCGGCCGCACGTTTTGCTCCGAATTCCCGGCGCACGTCACGTTTGGCGACAGCCGAAGTACTGAAATACTGTCTACTTTGCGAACGGTCTGAGGTGTCTGGCAGCCAACCAAGTAACAGAGGCGACGAACGGCACCCCCGATTTGCCCCAAGACCCCATGCGACCCACCGATAATCGCTAGTCTAATCGAATTGGGTCTCCTAATTCAAGGCGGGAACGAGGCTTGCGGCTGGTTTCGTCGTGCCGCACGGTTGCCCCTCAGGGGTACTCCTGCGTCCATATCTCATGCAAATCCCCTATGCGGGAATGAGAGACTCAATCCCGGCACGTTTATGAAAGGTATGAAAAAAATCTCCCATCGTGAGAAAAGCTGGACGCCCTACGACGTTTGTAGTAGAGTGACTACGACGCTTGTAGTAGCGAGAGGTCCGAGGAACCGTGACATGAATGAAAAGCTGGGCGAACTTGCTGCTTCCGAATTGGAAGTGCTAAAGGTCTTGTGGGACGTGGGCCCCTCCACGGTGCGCGACGTCTTGGCCCACCTTCAGGACCGCGGCCGTCGTCTCGCCTACACCACGGTTCTTACCTTCTTGAGCCGGCTCGAACAAAAAGGCTACGTCACCAGCAACAAATCCGAGACGGCCTACGTGTACAAAGCAAAAGTCTCGCGGGAGCGCGTCTCGCGCTCACGCGTTCGATCCCTCATTCATGAACTTTACGATGGAGCCGCGGGCGCGCTCGTGCTCCAACTCATGCAGGACGGGCGACTTTCTCCCGAAGAACTCGGCGAATTACAGTCGCTCCTGAATAAACTGGAAGACAACTCGTAACATCGCTTGCATCGGAGGCGGCTATGACGGGGTGGATGACCATCGCTGCAGAGTGGATTGGACGCGGCGCGCTGTCGGCGCTGCCCGCGGTCCTCCTGATCGCGATCCTTGTGCGGATCATTCCCGCCCGACCCGCGACACGCCATACGCTCTGGCTTCTGGCACTTGCGTTCTTCGTTTGCGCTCCCATGCTTCCTGCCGGACCATTCACCTGGACAGCAATAAACCAGCAATGGTCATCGTCGATCACCGCGTACAACGCGACGAAAACTCGCACTCACGTCAGCTTAGACGACAACCCGTCACGCACACTGTCAGATTTTCTCCATACGGCACCCACTCCACCCGGGACCGGCGCTCGCACCGAGGTGTGCCCGCCCCCTTCGCTCGCACAGGCGACACGCCCAGACGAGCGCCGGTCCAGTCTTAGCCCGACGCCGGAATCCATGGTCGTAGTCGAGCCGAGTGCGACGCCATCGTCCCTTGGCGATCCATGTGTATCAGTCATGATCGACGTGCCGCCCGAGTTCGTCGAAAACGAACCATTGACGCGTACGACGCTCGCTTCATTTGAGACTCGTCCAGAATCACCTGTTCTGATGTCGATCGTTGACGAGGAGACCCTTTCCTCGAGCTGGTCCACTCTCCTTGAAAACATTCAAATCTGGCCTGCATGGGCATGGATCATCGGCGTCGCCGCATTGGTCACAGCCCGCGCGTCCGCATGTCGGCGATTCCTTCGCGACCTGCGCCCGGTCGACACGTGCCCTGCGCACGTCCATCGAATGGTCACTGACGTCGCTGGAGTCATCGGACTCAGGCACGCGCCCGATGTAACCATGGTCGACAACTGCATCTCGCCGATGATCTCGTGCATCGGAAAACGCCGCCTGTTGTTGCCTGTCGCCCTATGGAACGAGTTGGATGACCAGGGACGTCGCGCCGTCCTCTTCCATGAACTGGCCCACCTGCGGCGCCGCGACCACTGGGTCCGATGGATCGAGTCGCTGATCAGCGCGGCCTATTGGTGGAACCCGCTCGTGTGGTTTGTGCGCAATCGCGTCCACACTGAAGCCGAAAACTGCTGCGATGCATGGGTTACCTGGCTCTGGCCCGAGGGCCGAACGGCATATGCCCGTGCATTATTGAAAACTACTGAATTCATATCCGAGGGACGCACACCGGTTCCCATGGTGGGAATCGGCATGGCGTCTGTGCGAGCGAGACGATTTGCGAGGAGACTGACAATGGTCATGACTGAAAATCCCCGTCCGCGACTCTCGGCGACCGGAATCGCGATGGCCGCGATTCTGGCCGCTGCCGGCTGGCTCTTTACGCCGGCCTGGTCGCTCGCCGACAACTGCCCCGATGATGAAAAACACAGCGCACCGTGCGACGAAACCGGCGCGCCGGATGCCCCCGAGCCGGCTGAGCCCTTCGAGCTTACCCAGGACGACGTCGACGCCATCCTTGCCGAAGCCGACCTTGCCGCGGCGGATGTCGTGGACGTAGCACCGGTTGCGGATGTAGTCGTTCCCGGAACGATCTGGAGTACCGGCGCGGCATTGGTCAACGGCGCCATAGGAATCAATGATGAATCAGGCCCGCGCGCCAGACGTTATCGCGATGACGACGACAACATTGACGCACGAATTGAGCGGCTCGAACGACGCATTGAGGAATTGATGGCCCGTATTGAGGGCCGCACTGCGCTTCGGGGCACACCGGCGCCACTGTCAACGATTGGCAAACCCGGCGTCACCATGCACTCGGTCGCGCCGCTGGCCGCCGTCATGCCCCGAACCCCGTTTCCGCCCCAGGCCGCCGGCGGAGAAAAAATCGATCGCGTCTACAAACTCACGCAGGGCAAACTCCAGGCCCTTACGCAACTCATGTCACGCCAGGATGTTCCGATCCTGATCCGCTCGGAAAACGACGGCATTCACGTATCCGCCACTCCGGCGGAGCACGAGGTTTTCGCCGCCTTCGTTCGCATGATCGATCCGGGCGTCACCTCGACCGGTTCAGCGGGCGGCGCAACACCGGCCCCGATGCGAACTCGTGCACCGGATGCGGTCCGCGTAGTGCCGGGCGTCAATCTCGGAAAGATCAAGCAGGATGGGAAGCTCAAAAAGCGACTCGCCGAGATCGAGGAACGCCAATCTCGCCGAATGCACGAGCGTGAAATCGAAAACCTCCAGGAACACCGCGATCGCATGATGGAAGAGGCGGATGTACTTCGGGAGCGTGCCGAAGAAATGCGGGAACGCGCCATGGAACTTGCCGGCGCTTCCAAGAAAGCCTTGAGCGAAGAGGCTCAGGCGCTCGTCAAACAAGCAGAGGAGTTGGCCAAGCATGCCCGTGATGTGCAACCAACACTTCATGCACTTACAAAAGAGCTGGCCGAACTCGAAACACTCGCCGCCCTGGCAGATGAAGACGACGAAGACGATCACGACGAACATGCCCAACAGCTCAAACACGAGCGCGCTGCACAGCAGCACGCCGCGGCCGCAGCGAAACACGATTGGTACAGCAAGGGCTACTCGCTTCACATGGCCAAGAAGTACGACGAGGCGATTGAATGCTTCCAAAAGGCGGCCGAGATGCACGATCGCATGGCGGAATCCTATTACAACATCGCATGTGGCTACTCGCTAAAAGGCGACAAGGACCGTGCCTTCGACTGGCTGCGCAAGGCCTGGGCCGCCGGCTATCAGGAGGTCGAGCACATGAAGGGCGACTCCGACCTCGACAATATTCGCAAGGACCCACGCTTCGCCGAATTCACCCACTCCAAGGGAGACTCGGATGACGGCGATTCAGATGACGACGATGACGACGACGATACTCGTTGACGCGAATCTTCACGCGCCAACCATGCCGATTCGCGACTAAACTTGCCTCGCGATTCCATGATTATTTCAGTGTTGCAACGGCTCGCATCTGCTGCGAGCCGTCTTGCATTATTGGAACCGTGAAGAACTGCCTGCGCAGTCACGCACCGCCTGACTGTCCAATGAACCACTGCCCGTTCGCGTTGCAGGGGCTCGGGATGCGCCCATAAGCGACGAATGATGCAAAACGTTCAGCAGCGATTCACTTTGCTATCACGCCCTGAGTCCACTACTTACATACTTACCCCAATAAACCGATAGCAACGGGTGCCGGTTTCTCAGCACTGATGGAGGAAATCGGACATCGGATGTTGTTCCCGGTAAGTCATTTGCCTTTGCCTGAGGCGGTCGATGCGCGAAAGCACGAACTCAACCAATCCCGCACTCGTGCAGGCGAGGCCTGTGTCGAGATCAATTGCAATCGGACTCGCATGCTGGATGGCCGCAATTCTGTGCGGCGGCTATCTGCTTCTGAGTGAAGCAGCCACACCCGGACCACAATCGGGTTCACCCGCATTGTGGCCCACTCATGCGGCGCTAAAGCCCGTGGCTGGACACTGGACGATGCTCGTATTCGCACACCCCAAGTGTCCTTGCACGCATTCCGCATTCGCCAACCTCGCACGAACACTCGCCGCCTCAACGGAACCGATCGACTGCTATGTTCTTTTGGCTCGGCCGGATCATGTCGGACCCGATTGGTGCGACGCAATGATCGCCACGCTCATTCGGGAAGTCCCCGGAATTAAGACGCATACCGACGAAAACGGCGTAGAGGCTCGCCGGTTCGGCGCGGGAACTTCCGGCCATGCGGTCCTTTACGACCCGGAACTCCTATTGAGATACTCGGGCGGATTAACCGCCTCTCGAGGGCATGAAGGGGACAGCATTGGTCTGCTGGCCGTCTCATCATTACTTCGCGGCGCATCGTCTCTGACACAATCAGCCCCGGTATTTGGTTGCTCATTGCTTGATTCCATCTGTACCACTCGGCAACCCTGCAAGGAGTCCGTCCAGTGATTTCGAATCAGGCACCGCTTTCAATGTCCATTGGACGGTCAACGGAAATATTCCGGGCCAGCCTGGGCGAAAACTATCGGCGAACTGACAGGCTCTTCGCCGTTCTGATGCTGATGCAATACTTCGCGGGAATTGCCGCCGCCTGCCTGATTACACCATATGCATGGTCAGGCTCACAGCGTTCCATTCACATTCATGTGTACCTGGCCGTCGTGTTGGGTGCGCTACTCGCAGGCATGCCGCTGTTCCTCATTATTCAACGACCCGGTCATGCCCTGACCCGGCACGTGGTCGCGATGTGTCAATTACTTTACTCCGGCCTCCTGGTTCACTTGACCGGTGGTCGAATCGAAACCCATTTCCATGTCTTCGGATCACTTGCATTCCTCGCCTACTATCGTGACTGGCGCGTGCTGTTGACCGCAACGATCGTGACGGCACTGGACCACGCCCTGCGGGGAATCTGGTGGCCGCTGTCGGTGTATGGAGTGGCCACTGCGCCGATCTGGCGAACCGTCGAACACGCGGCATGGGTCATCTTTGCCGACGTCTTCTTCTTCTATGCGACGTTTCAAAGCCTTGCCGAAATGAAGTTGGTCGCCAGGCATTGTGCCGACCTCGAAGATACCAAATCAGATGTGGAAGCACAGGTTGTCCGGCGGACGCAGGAACTCGAAGAAGCGAAAGAGGCCGCGGAGGGCGCCAGCAGGGCCAAGAGCGAGTTTCTGGCCAATATGAGCCACGAATTGCGAACTCCGCTGACTGCCATCATGGGATTCGCGGAGTCACTACAAGAACCTGATATCGATCAGAATTCTGCTCGCGAATCGGGATCAACCATAGTCAGAAATAGCGAACACCTCTTATCACTTATCAACGACGTCCTCGATCTCTCCAAGGTGGAATCCGGCAAATTCACGGTGCATCGAGAACGATGCGATATTGCCGCCATCCTAAACGACGTTGCATCCATTATTCAGGCACGCGCTTCGGCAAAGAGCATTTCGTTCGGCATTGAATTCGGCACACCGATCCCGCGCTATACCGAAACAGACCCGACGCGTGTCCGCCAGATCCTGATTAACCTCCTGGGGAACGCCGTAAAATTCACGCTTGAAGGCGGCGTTCGTTTGGTTGTGAGACTTGTTGTGAATCCGGACAATACGCAAAATCTCCAGTTCGACGTCGTCGACACGGGGATCGGAATTTCCGAAGTCGATCAAGCGTCGCTCTTCCAGCCCTTCAGTCAGGCGGATGCGACGACATCCCGTCGATTCGGCGGCACCGGGCTCGGGCTGGCAATCAGTCGGCGACTTGCTCAATTCCTCGGGGGAGAGGTTGTGATTGTGGACAGCGCCGCGGGGCTCGGTACGCGCTTCCGCCTGTCCATCGAACACAAACCGGTCGACAACAATGAACTCCTCGCCGAACCACCGATGGAAGATCGCACAGCTCCGTCGACGGGTTCACCCAGTCAAACGACGGAGCTTCCATATCGAATTCTCATCGCAGAAGACGGCCCGGACAATCTTCGGCTTATCCTTCACATCCTCCGAAAACTGAAGGCACGAACTGTGCCCGTTCAAAATGGAAAACTGGCCGTCGACTTCGCCCTCGAAAGCCTCGAACGGGGCGTGCCCTTCGATGCAATCCTCATGGACATGCAAATGACGGAAATGGACGGCTACGACGCCACCCGAATCTTGAGACAAGAAGGATACACCGGCCCCATCATCGCACTCACGGCGCACGCAATGGCCGGAGACAGGGGAAAGTGCCTCGCTGCCGGCTGCGATGATTTTTTGACGAAGCCCATCAACCGCTCGAAGTTCGCGGAGACGATTCGTCGCTGCATTGAGAAAAGCAAGACGCACGTGCCGCACGTATTTTCAGCGTTGCCAATCTGATCGTGGTGCATCTCGGTCACAACTGAGCTACGTTGACCTCCTTTGTCAGCCCACCTAACATTCCTTCCGCCGCCGCCAGGTCGGCGACCTACTGTTTACTAACCCAAAGGTTGAGAAAGGACGCCCAGCGATGAGCCGTACGTGCACACTCAAAGGAAACCCCCAGGCCCTCGAAGGCCCCGAACTGAAGGTCGGCCAAATGGCACCGGATGCCACCCTGAAGAAAAACCTCGTCGAGGAATTCAAGGTCAGCCAAACCGCCGGACGCCCGCGCGTCTTCAGCGTCGTTCCCTCGCTCGACACACCCGTTTGCGCCGAGCAGACCGTTCGCTTCAATCAGGAAATGGCCAACCTGGCGAACGTTGATTTTTACACCATTAGCTGCGACCTCCCGATGGCCATGGGACGATTCTGCGCCAGCAAGAGCATCGATACCTCGAAATTTCAGGTGCTCAGCGATCACAAGGACACATCCTTCGGCAAAGCCTATGGAACGCTGATTCCCGGCCTGCGGGTACTCTGCCGTGCCGTGTTCGTCGTGGATCGAAATGACATGCTTCAATACGTGGAGTATGTTCCCGAAATCGCCAGCCACCCGAATTACGATGCTGTGATTGCGGCTGCGCAAAAAGTCGCAGGTTGATTTGCAGTCCAAAATCCCTGAAATGAAAACAGCCGGCGCCATTTCCTGCGCCGGCTGTTTTCTTGGACGGGTGAATGACGGGGATCGAACCCGCAACCCCCAGGACCACAACCTGGTGCTCTAACCAATTGAGCTACACTCACCATCAACGCCGCACACGAAGTACGGCCGTCACCGCTGCATAGCCTGGCCCGGTGGAACACTAAACTTTATTCGGACCGGGGCAGACTTTCAAGCTGTCGGATAGATGCCGATTCGGCGGACTAATCCCGGACCAAAGCCACATCTTCGACCATACCGATCATCAAGTACCACACCATACGACTCGATAAATCTGAGAGACTCGGTCTCGAATCCTCGATGCTTCGGGCGGAAACCGCCGGTTGCATTCGCCTCGAGACATTGCAACAACCCGGTTGCGACCATGCGTCGTAATCGTGTTTAGGGGGTTACTCCGCGTGTCGGCTGTCCGTGACGTCGTTTACCGCGGTTTGTTCGGACTTCAGTTCCGAACGACTGTGCTGCTAGCGGGAATCGTTCTCGCCGCGACCGGTCTGATCGGTGCCACGTTTCTGCGCCTTTCCACGCAATTGATCGTCGCCGACGCCGAATCCAATGCACGCGAACTAGCCCGCGCCCTCGCACTTTCCTCATCCGCCGCCGTTGAAGCGGAAGATCGCGAATCGCTCATGCGCGTCGCGGAAGAATCCGTCAATAAAGGCCGACTCGCATATGCCATCTTCGCCACAACCACCGGCCAGATGCTGGCCAGCTTTCAGCGCGAACCCGGCAGCATCCGCGCACTCTTGCACAATGGAACCGACCGTGTCTCCGTCGAACCCATCGACCGGCCCGACCTCGTTGCGTCGCAACAGGGTGGATCGCGAATCGATGTGGTTTATCCCGTGCAAGCCCTTATGCCCAACGCCGTCGGATCCGCCTATCGTCCGACGGTCGGGTTCGTGCGCATCGGTGTAAGCCTCAAGTCATCGGAGGCGAGCCTCAACGCGCTCGTTCGAAATGTCTTCGGCCTTTCCATTGGCATCACGCTGCTGATGGTGCCCATCGGTTACCAGGTCGTACGATACGTCATTGGCCCCATTGAGCACCTGTCGTCCGCGGCCCGGGCCTTCGCCGCCGGACGACTCGATGCCCGCGTGGAGGTCAAGCGGCGCGACGAAATCGGCGAACTCTCCCGCTCCTTCAACCTGATGGCCGACGAGTTGGCAAGCTCCCACAACCAGCTCGTTAAACTGAATGCGGAACTCGAAGACCGCGTTCTTCGCCGAACCACCGAACTAGAAAACGCCAATCGCCAGCTTCGCGAAATGGCGGCCCGCGATTCGCTCACCGGCCTCTATAACCGCCGCCATTTCAATGACCTGCTCGCCCAGCTTTTCGCCGAATCGACGCGATACGGCACGGATCTGACCTGCATGATGATGGACCTCGACAACTTCAAGCGGGTCAATGACTCCTTGGGACACCAGGCGGGCGATAAGCTCCTGCAACTGGCCGCCGACGTCATCCGCTCTTCCATTCGCGAGGCCGATGTAGCGGTTCGATACGGCGGCGACGAATTCGCCATCCTCCTTCCGCAAACATCGCCGACCGATGCCCGCCACTCCGCCGAGCGCATCATCGCGAATTTCCGCTCCACACTCGCGCGCGATCTTCCCGAGGCGAACATCGCGACGCTTTCCATCGGGCTTGTCAGCCGCGAACGAAATCTCCCTACCACCGCCGCCGAACTTGTAAATCTTGCCGACGAAGCTTTGTATCTCGCCAAGGCCGGAGGAAAGAACCGAATCACTGTCGCTCGGCCGGCCAGCGCATTGGTCTCCTGAGCGGCGCAGAAAAGCGCCTCCGTTGCACACCCACGCGCGCTCCGAGATGATCCAACCAATGTCGCGCCCTCCCACCAACGCCGAACTTCGAAAGACGGCATGTGACCTTGCCCAACTCGGCGCCAACGAAGCAAGACGCTGGCTGGGACGCGTCACCGCATCGCGCAAGGCCGACAACACCCCCGTCACCGACGCCGACCACGCTGCGCAGGAGGCGATCCTCTACCATCTCGCGCACCGCTTTCCCAATCACGCCATACTGACGGAAGAAGACGTCGCGAAACCCCACCGCCATGAGGCTATTCAACAGGCTGACTATTGCTGGCTGGTCGACCCCATCGACGGCACTCGAAATTTCGCCCGAGGCGTACGTCTTTACGCCGTCAGCATCGCCGTGCTTCACGCCGGTCGCCCCGTCGCCGCAGCCGTCTTCGATGCAACGACCGATCTGCTCTACTCCGCGTCGCTCGAAGAGGGGGCGTTTCGTGGCGACGAGCCCATGCACCTCGCCGACCGCCCTATCGACCACGACTCCACGGTGGCGATCTCATCCTTCCGACGGCGCGAAATACCACTCGCCGTTCGCGGGTGGATGGACCGCTATCTCTTCCGCAATCACGGCTCGGTTGCCCTGCATCTTGCGTGGGTCGCCGCAGGCCTACTCGACGCAGCCTACACGCTCGAATGCAAACTCTGGGATGCCGCCGCCGGCGCGCTGCTGATTGAAACGGCCGGCGGCACGATCACCGGCCACGATGGCAAACCGCTCTGGCCTTTCGACGTTGCAGGGTACAGCGGCCAGGATGTGCCAATTATCGCGGGAGCACCGACAATTCACGCGGCGCTTCTCGATTCACTGCGCTCTCGCCTGTCGTAATGAAGACCGTCACTCCCCCGCATGCAACTCCTCCCGAGATTGCGAATACAGAAACACGCGTCGTCCGCGATCCGTAAACTCGATCCACCCCTGCAAGTGCAACCATCGCGCCGTTCGATGCGTCTCTTCCATTGTGTCTTCAAGGCCGCGTAAGTCTTCCCACGGCATCCCGCTCGTTCTCCTCATCAATTCCATCAGCATTCGCACCGCGCGTTCGCGCTCGGCATCGGTGAGTCGATTCGATCGAAGATTCGAGATTCCCTCAACGAACAAATCCGGCCCTACCAGAACGAGCTTGGTCAGCACCTGCAACGAAAACCTCATGCCGGCCCACCGCTGGAAGTAATACCCTCCGGTTGGGTCGGGAAGTTCGGGGTCGTATTCATTCACCAGTCCTCGATGTCGGAGAATGCTCACGATCGTGCCGCCGATCAAAACAATTGCAAAGACCACCCAAAATAGAATGCCCAGATTCTGCAATGCCGGCCCGCGTCGCCCCATCGCCAATAGCGCGACAAAGGTCCACATCGCCGCCGTCACGAACAACATCACCGTGCCGACAAAAAAATACAACGCCGCCTGCCCTCGTCTCATGTCGGTCCGTCGGTCAATGCACCGACCAATCCGCTCGACGTTCGGCCGCCCTTGTTTGCCATCCGAAAACTGCCCGCATTCCGGACACTCGTGATTCGCAGGAAGGCCGAACAAGTCGTAGCCGCAATGCTCGCAAATTTGTACGCCGACCAGTCGCAGCGCCCGACGAATCGAACGCAGTCGCCCCCAGGCCTTCAAATTGAGTTGCCACGCCGTCATCTGATAAATCGGCGCCAACAATGCGATCGCCACGCCAAACACCTCGTGCCGCGTCGCAGCCATCCAACCGGCAAATCCCAGCGCGAACCACAACACGCCGAAAAACTGTCGCACCTCATGGATGAATGCAGCACCCTTCACACTCTCCACGATCATCACCACCGACCGCGGCATCGGCGTCCATTCCCACCCATCATTCCGAAAGCAGTAGATATCCCCGCGCCGACACCCCGCGACCTCACCCGTGTCCAAAAGCCGACCCATGGCAGAATGAGCCACTTCAACGGGCACTCCGCTTTGCCACTCCTCGCGTTGCGCGACCCACCCAAGCCGGTAGTAGCCAGCAACAAACAACCGATAGCACGCCGTCTCAAGGATGCCAAGAAGGATGAAAAACCAAGCCAGTAGAACGAGAATGAGTTCCATACGAGCATCACGAGTGTATCAGAATCAAGAGCAGCCTAGGCCCCATTCGAACACTGAAGCACCGATGGTATTCCGGGAGTTGCGCAAGAGGTAATGATGGAGTAGCATCAACGGCCATGAAAATAAACATGAGTGTCTCAATATTATTCTCGATTTTCCTGCTTCCTACTGCCTGCAACCGTCCGCCTGCCGGCCTCTACGAAGTCCAATCATCCATGAACGTCGAATACGTTCGCCGCGGCGACCGTCCCCTGCACATGGATGTCTTCTCTCCTCTCAACGCCCCTACTCCCCGCCCCGCCGTCGTCCTCTTTCACGGGGGCGGCTGGGTCTTCGGCGAGCGTTCCGATGAACACGACCTTGCGAGGTTTCTCGCCTCCATGGGCTACACCACCGCAACCGTCACCTACCGCCTTTGTACCGAGCAAGGGCCCCATCACCCCATCCCGCTGCAAGACGCTCTCGCCGCGGTGAAGTTCATGCGTTCACATGCCGCCGATTTTGGCGCCGATCCGAATCGCATCGCCGTCGGTGGTGAATCCGCCGGCGGTCAACTTGCCCTCATGCTTGGCTTCGTGAAAGATCCGTCCATCTTCGGCGACGACTCGTACCCCGGCGTCTCGCCTTCCGTCTCCGCAGTAGTAAACATCTACGGCCCCACCGATTTGTCCACACTCTTCAACGGCTCCGGCGTGCTCATCCGCCGACTCGGCCTCGCTTACATTGGATGCCCGCCGGGCCAACACCCTGAAAAGTGGAAGGCCGCCTCACCCCTGACCTACGTACACAAGGATGCCCCGCCCGTGCTCATCATCCAGGGCGACAAAGACAACGTGGTCCCCTACTCCCAGGCCGAAATCCTACAAAAGGCAGTCGAAGCGGTCGGCGGCCGTTCGAAGCTTGTCCGCGTCTCCGGCGCGGGCCACGGCTGGGGCCTGCTCTTCTGTGAAAACGACAACATGCGAACCCTTCCTGCTATCACTCAATTCCTCGCCCACGTCTTTCCGACCGCTCCGTAACAGGCCCCGAAGGCTCCATTTCTCGTTATAATGATCCGGACGCACAAGGCCCCGTTTGACGCCAACAATGCCCACGACCGAAACAAAACTCGACGACCCTCTCCGACGCGAAGTCGCCGAGGTGTTGAAACAGCTCCGCCCGGCCGTTCAAAGCGATGGCGGCGACATCGAACTCGTTGACGTCTCCGACGACGGCCTTGTCCGTGTTCGCCTGCTCGGTGCCTGCATCGGCTGCCCCAGCAGTTCCATGACGCTCAAGCTCGGCGTCGAGCAAACACTCAAGAGCCAAATCCCCCGCGTCCGCGAAGTCGTCTGCGTGAATTAGTTCCACCTGTCCACGCCGTTGACATTCGCTCCCCTGTCGTTTCTAATCCCACCCCAACGGAACGGAATCATGTTTTCAGCCCACAAAAAGCAACTCCTGCCGACCATGACACCGGTGATCGACCGGATCATCGCCATTGATATTGCAGGGTTCCCCGGCTGACCGTCCCGTTCACGATTGAACAACCGTCAGCCTCGGAAGTCGAAACTTCCGGGGCTTTTTTGTTGATACGCCATGCACGACTCGACGCACGAATTCGACCTAATCGAGGCTCCATCATTTAGGCAGGAGCTGCGCCAGCTTCTCGTCCTCGCCATGCCCACGGTCGGCGCCAAACTCTCCCACATGGCCTTGGGGTTTACTGACTTCGTCCTGGTCTCGTGGATGGGTACCGAAGCCACCGCCGCGATTAGTCCCGCGACGATGTTTGTCTTCATCGTCCTCTGCCTCGGCATGGGTAGCGTCACCAGCATTCAGACCTTTGCAGCACAAGCCCTTGGACGTCGTGAACCGCATCGTGCCGCCGCGTATGTATGGCAGTCCGTCTACGTCGGTCTCTTTTTTCTCGCGCTAACGATTCCGATGAATCAGTTTGTTCGTCCACTTTGGACGTGGGTGGGCCATCCCGAGAACGTCCGCGAGATGGAAATCGCGTACTGCCACGTCGCCTTGTGGTGCATGGGCCTGTCCATCATATGCGTAGGACTGGAGAGCTTTTTCAACGGTATTCAGAAGCCCGGCGTTTCACTCATTTCCGTTCTTGTCGCCATTGTCTTTAACGCCTTTGGCGACTACGCACTCATTTTTGGCAAGTTCGGTATGCCCGCCATGGGCGTCGCCGGCGCTGCGGTCGCGACGGTCCTGTCGTGGGGCATCCGCGTCCTCATCATGTTCAGTGTGTTTCTTTCGACGAGAACAGATCACGTGTACCAAACGCGCCGCCACTGGCGGTTTTCCGCAAAGAAGCTCGGTGAGATTCTGCGCATGGGCGGCCCCATCGGCATGCAGTGGTTCCTTGATGTCGCTTCGTGGTTTGTCTTTATGAGCATCATCATGGGGCGTTTCGGCACCGAGACCTTGGCCGCCTCCAATATCGCCCTGCAACTGACTCACATTTCGTTTATGCCCGCCATCGGCATCGGCGTTGCGGTTAGCTCCCTCGTCGGCCACGCCATCGGGGCAAAGAAGCACGGCCTCGCATTTCGACATGCCCGCGCCGGCATCATCGTCACCATGCTCTACATGGGTGCCGTCGGCCTGCTGTATTGGCTGGGCCGCTTTCGACTCATGGGGCTTCTTGCCAGCGATCCGGCCGTCATCGCCATCGGCGCGGGCATCCTTCTCTGGGTAGCTGTGTTCCAGATCTTCGACGCACTCGGCATTAATTACATCTCAGCCCTGCGCGGTGCCGGAGACACTAAATGGCCAATGATGTACGTCGTCTTCCACTGCTGGGTCGTCTTCATCGGCGGCGGTTTGCTCGTCGCCAAACTGGCCCCAGGCATCGGCTACCACGGACCCTGGATGATGTGTACGCTCTACATTATCTTGCTCGGCCTGACGCTATGGGTCCGCTGGCGACGCGGCGAATGGCAGCGGATCGACCTGTTCAAGAAAAAGGATGAAATGGCCGGCACGGAGCACGCGCCCGGCGTACCTCTACTCTCCGCGGATGCGGAGTAACGAACGAATCCACAATGTTCAAAGAAGTCCCCAACCAATTCGACTTTCCCAAAATGGAGCAGGAAATCCGCGCCTTCTGGGAAGCGAGCAACGTCTACGAAAAATCCCTCGCCAATCGCAAGGGCGGAAAACCCTTCGTTTTCTATGAAGGCCCCCCCACCGCGAATGGCCTGCCTCACCCCGGCCACTGCCTCACCCGCGCAATCAAGGATTTGTTCCCGCGCTTCAAGACCATGACTGGCCACTACGTCCTCCGCAAGGGCGGCTGGGATACGCACGGCCTCCCCGTTGAAGTCGAAGTCTGCAAGGAACTCGGCATCCACACAAAGGAAGAAATCGAAGCCTACGGCATCGAAGCCTTCAACCGCAAATGCCTCGAAAGCGTCTTTCGTTACACGAAGGAGTGGGAGGAACTCACCAAGCGTCTCGGCTTCTGGGTGAACCTCGAAGAGGCCTACGTCACTTATCACAAAGAGTACGTCGAAAGCGTCTGGTGGAGCCTCAAGCAACTCTACGACGCCGGCCTGCTCTACCAAGGTCACAAGATCGTCTGGTGGTGGGCACAGGGTGGCACAGCGCTCTCCGCCGGCGAAGTTGGCCAGGGCTATCGCGAAGTGGATGATCCATCGGTGTATGTACGGTTTCCGATTGTTGCAGAATCAGAGTTGGGAGATCAGATTTCCAAATCATTCAACCCCGACTCACTCGACGATGTTGAACTCGTCATGGCATTGGAAGACGCGGAAAAATCATCGGAGAAAAAAGAGGCTGTGCGTTCAACGCCGAAACTTGATCGTGCGCTCACCCAACTCGCGGAACGTGATCCCGCTGCATGGCTTCGGGTGATTGCAAAGCTCAATAGGGTTTCCCTTCTCGTTTGGACCACCACACCGTGGACGCTACCGAGCAACATGTTCGCCGCTGTTCACAAGGATTTCGACTACGCAGTCGTCCACGACGAAGAAACCGGCGAGCGCCTGATCTTTGCGGCGAAACTTGTCGACGCAATCGCTAAGAAAGTTAAGAAGACAGAGAAGTGGAAGGTCGAGCGGACGGTGAAGGGCAGCGAACTCGTAGGCTTGAGATATTGTCCTCCATTCCGCGACTGTTATTATGACAAGCCCCCTGATCTGAACTGGCGCGGCGGACAGATAAATTCTCCTGCAAAGCACTACGGCGAATTCCGTTCGCCTGTCTCCACGTCTACGAAGATTCAAGAGACTGAATACGGAAACAAGATTTCTAAGACATGGGAAATGAAGGACACGGTGTGGGAACACATCGCATGGAGAGTCTTAGACGCTAAGTTCGTGACGCTCGATTCTGGCACAGGATTGGTACATGAAGCTCCGGCCTTTGGCGAAGTCGACTTCGACCTATGGAAGCAAGAATCAAGGCGCCTAATGTGGGACCTTCCATTGTTCTGTGCCGTGGCCCCCAACGGCAAATTCACCGACGAAGGCCCCGAATTTTGTCGTGGCCGCTTCGTCAAAGACTGCGACAAAGACATAATCCGCGATTTGAAAGATCGTGAGGCCTTTCCGGGCAGCAAGATTTCCATACTCCTGCATCAGGAACAATACCGCCACGACTACCCCTTCTGCTGGCGCGCCGAGGAAGACCCGCTCATCCAATATCCGCGTCGAAGCTGGTTCATCCGCACGACGCAGTTCAAAGATGCCATGCTGGAGAACAACAGCCGAATCAACTGGCTGCCCGACCACATCAAGGAGGGCCGCTTCGGCAACTTCCTTCGCGACAACGTCGATTGGTCCCTCTCCCGCGAGCGCTACTGGGGCACGCCGCTGCCGATCTGGATCTGCGACGCCTGCGGCCACATGGAAGCGATCGATTCCTACGATGCCCTCGTCGCCAAGCCCGACACAAAGGGCCTCGAAGTCTGGGAAAATGCGAAGGCGAAGGAGCCAACCCTCAGCGATCACCTGAAGGTCCACAAGCCCTACATCGACGCCATCACCTACGCCTGCCCCAAGTGCGCGACCAACGAGCCCCACGCGCCAGCACCGGGCCACTCGCCCAATGCGCAACCGCTTGCTGGCGCGCGCGGCTCGTCGACGATGCGCCGCGTCCCCGAAGTCATCGACTGCTGGTACGACTCCGGCGCGATGCCCTTCGCCCAATGGGGTTTTCCGCACAAGAACGCCGAGATGTTCTCCTCCCAATTCCCCGCCGACTTCATCAGCGAAGCCCTCGATCAAACTCGCGGGTGGTTCTACTCGCTCACCGCCATCAGCACTCTCCTCTTCGGCAAGGATGGCGTCGCAACGGGTGGCATGGGTAAGCGCAGCTTACCCGTGGCGACGCGCGAAGAACCCACGGGCAAACAGAGTTTGCCCATGCCACCCCAGGACTATCCCCATCCTTTCCGCAACTGCATCGTCCTCGGCCTCCTCATGGGTGAGGACGGCCTGAAGATGTCCAAGAGCAAGAAGAACTACAAAGACCCCACCTACATTTTCGATCACGAAGGGGCCGACGCCATGCGCTGGCTCTTCTTCTCCGGCCAGACACCGTGGACCAGCATCCGCTTCCAGGAATCCGCCATCGCCGAGGCCCAGCGCGAGTTCCTCATCCGCCTTTACAACTGCTACAGCTTTTTCGTCATCTACGCGAACATCGACAAGTGGACGCCGTCAACGAGCCCCGCGCGCCAGCAAGGGGTCGCCTCCGAACTCGACCGCTGGATTCTCAGCGAACTCGCCCAATGCAGCCTCACTGTCCACAACCGCATGGAGGAGTACGACAACTACAACGCCGCCAAGTCCCTCATCGCCTTTGTCGACGCCCTGTCGAATTGGTACGTCCGCCGAAGCCGTGATCGCTTCTGGAAGAGCGGGATGGACGACGACAAATCAAGCGCCTACGCCACGCTCCACGAATGCCTCGTCACCGTGGCGAAACTCATCGCCCCGTTCACACCCTTCATCGCTGAGTCGATGTACCAGAATCTCGTACGCACGCACGCCGCCGCCGCGCCCGAGAGCATCCACCTCTGCGACTATCCCGTGACCGCGACGACCCGCGCCGCCGCACAGAAGCGCGTTGATTCCAAGCTCAACGAAGAAATCGACCTCGTCCGCCAACTCGTTTCCTGCGGCCGCGCCGCCCGAAGCGCAGCCAAGCTCCGCGTCCGCCAGCCCCTCGCCGCCGTGGAACTCTTCCACCGGGCCACCGACGTCGTGAAGCGCCACGAAGCCGTCATCAAGGACGAGTTGAATATCAAGCGCATCGAGTTCAAAGACTCCGCCGCCATCGCTGAGTACGTCACCTACGAACTTAAGCCCGACTTCAAGAAGATCGGCCCCAAGCACGGCCCCCTCGCGCCAAAGATCAAGGCCGCACTTGCCGGCCAGAAGAATGCCGAGCAGCTTGTTCGTTCATGGGAACAAACCGGCAGCCGAACGATTGAAGTCGAAGGCCAATCCGTCGAACTGGCGACCGACGAGATTATCGTCGAATTGCACGCCAAAGAAGGCTACTCCGCCGAACGAATACCCGGCCAGGGCATCCTCGTCCTCGACACCAAGCTCACTCCCGCTCTCATCGACGAGGGCATGGCTCGCGATCTGGTGAATCAGGTTCAGCAGGTCCGCAAGAACCTGAACCTCAAATACGAGCAACGCATCGACCTCGCCATCACCGGCGACGACGACATTCAGCGCATCGTCAACACGTTTGGCGAATATATCATGGGTGAAACGCTGGCCACCTGTCTGCTGTCCACCCCAATTCGCGATGTCCAACCCGTTGAAGCCGACATAGAAGGACACGCAGCCCAAGTGTTTGTCAAACCACATTAACCACTCACCACGGGAAGTCTCGACTTTTCGACTTTTCGACGTCTCGACTTTTATGAAATACACCGCCAAAACCGCCGACAAATTCGTCCTTTACCAAAACGCCGTCCAAGCCGCTGACGCCGAGGTCGATTTCATTGACCGCCTCTACCGAAAAGCCTACGGCCGCACTGCCCAGCACTTTCGCGAGGATTTCTGCGGCACCCAGCTCATCTCCTGCGAGTGGGCCAAGCTGCGGAAAGAGAACGAGGCCTGGGGCGTCGACCTCGACCAGCCCACCCTCGACTGGGGCCGCACCCACAACATCTCGAAACTCAAACCCGATGTCGCCGCCCGCGTGTACCAACTCCATCAAAACGTCTTCCACGTCATCAAGCCCAAGGTCGAGATCATCGGCGCGTTCAACTTCAGCTATTTCATCTTCAAAGAGCGCCGCACGCTGGTGACTTATTTCAAGGCCGTGCGAAAGTCACTCGCCTCCGAAGGCCTCTTCGTTCTCGACTGCTACGGCGGTTGGGAATCCCAGCAGGTCATGCAGGAGAAAACCAAGCACGACGGCTTCACCTACATCTGGGATCAGGCTGCCTACGACCCGATCAACGACCACACACTCTGCCACATCCACTTCACGTTCCCCGACGGCACGAAAATGAAGAACGCCTTCACCTACGACTGGCGCCTCTGGACCCTCGGCGGCATCCGCGACTGCCTCTTCGACGCCGGCTTCAGCAAGACCGATGTCTACTGGGAAGGCACCACGAAAAAGGGCGAGGGCGACGGCCAATTCCGCAAGACAAAGGAAGCCGAAAACGAACCCGGCTGGATCGCCTACATCGCGGCGATGCCCTGACGTACAATTCTACGCATGTGCAATCCGAGCACCTGGCGCAAGCCTGGTGGCCGAGCGATGTTGTAACTGTGAGAATTGCATTTGTTGGAGACTCGGAGGTTAGTATGTCCAGAGCATCTCAAAGGCTTGCCCATGTCGCTCTCATTGTCGCTACCACTACCGGCTGCTCTCAACAATACAAAGGCGTCGTCCGTCCGACGAAGGCTGCGGCCCTTTCGCCAGAAATGTCCAGCCTCACAGAGGCCAGTATCGAGCATCATTTGAAGCTCAATCCGCAGGTGACATTACCCACAGTCCTCGCAGTTGCGAAACTAGAGTCGAATACGAGCAACTGGAACAAATACGGCGCCAATTACTACTCATCGAACTCAGAGAAAGGGACACTTGCTCCCATCCAAGGCGAAGAGGCGGAACGCTGGCGGTCGCTAACGAAACTCAAGACCAGCCTTGGCTCACCGATTGTCGAGCAAGTTCAGTTCGTCTCGCCGCTTGTATGTAAATCGAATCCCACGCTGAAAGACCTGCGCGATGCCGCCGCGATGCTTCACGCACCCATCATACTCGTGTACTCCGGTGCGGATACCCACGCCGAGGGCGTCAATTCGGCGGCCATGGCCTACTGGACCATCGTCGGCCTGTTCCTCGTTCCCGGAAACACGGTCGGGCACTTTAGCGCAGACTACGCCATCCTTGTGGACACACAAACCGGCGGCATTATCGCCACCGCAGAAGGCGAAGCAAAGAAAGAAGAGAATGTTCTCTACGGCGCAGTCGAAATCGCTCGCACAAGGACGCGCGAACAGGCCGACATGGAATCACTCAGACATCTGCACGACAATGTGACGGCCGCACTAACGGCATTGCGTTCGCCGGTCGCCGATGCGACGCCAGAAAGAAATTGACCCGTTCTCGCCTCCAATCTCAGGAATTATCCATGCCCCTCATGATGAGCGTCTCCGGTGTTCGCGGAATCATCGGCGAATCCATGACCCCCGCCCTCGCCGGTGACCTCGGCGCGGCCTTCGGTTCCCACCTCGGCAGCGGCCGCGTCATCATCGGCCGCGACTCCCGCCCCAGCGGCGACATGGTCCTCTCCTCGCTCGTCGGCGGTCTGCTCTCGACAGGTTGCTCCGTCGTCGACCTCGGCGTCGTCACAACCCCCGGCACCGCCATGATGATCGCCGAACTCGGCGGCGTCGGCGGCATCGTCATCACCGCCAGCCACAACCCCATCCAGTGGAACGGCATCAAGTTCCTGACCCGCGAAGGCTACGCCCCACCGCCCGACGTCGCGGAGCAAATCTTCGCTCGTCATCGCAACAAGGACGTCCGCCTCGTGGACGTCGAGCATATCGGCCGCCTCACGCGCGACGACTCCACAGTTGGTCGTCACGTCGCCCGAGTGCTGAAAACAGTTGATGTTGAAACTATCCGCCGTCGCAAGATCAAAGTCGTCCTCGACAGCGTCAACGGCGCCGGCGGCGCCGAAGGCCGCAAGCTGCTCGAAGACCTCGGCTGCACCGTCATTCATGTCAACGGCGAACCCACCGGCCGCTTCGCCCACACCCCCGAACCGACCGCCGAGAACCTCACCGGCCTTTGCGACGACGTTCGCAAACACAACGCCGACATCGGCTTTGCCCAGGACCCCGACGCCGACCGCCTCGCCATCGTCGACAACACCGGCCGCTACATCGGAGAGGAATACACCATCGTCCTCGCCGCCAAACAGGTTCTCTCAAAGACGCCCGGCCCTGCCGCCGTGAACCTCTCCACCTCGCGGATGATCGACGACCTCGCCGCCAAGTCCGGCACCATCGTCCATCGAACTGCCGTCGGAGAGGCCCACGTCGCCCGCGCCATCCGCGACAAAAAATGTGTCATCGGCGGCGAAGGCAACGGCGGCATCATCGACCCGCGCGTGGGCCTCGTCCGAGACAGCCTCGTCGGCATGGCGCTCACGCTCAATCTCCTCGCCGATGACCCGCGTCCGCTCAGCACGATCGTCGATGAGTTGCCGCGCTACACAATGGTAAAGTTGAAATACGAAATGGACCGGCCCCAAGTGGATGCCTGGCTCGCCGCCACGCGGAAAATGGCCGCGACAAGCGGTGCGAAACTCAACGACGCCGACGGCATCCGCCTCGACTGGCCCGAAGGCTGGGTCCACGTTCGCCCGTCGAACACCGAACCCATCGCCCGCGTTATCTCAGAAGCAAAAGACGCCGCCATGGCAGAATCACTCGCCAAGCGAGTCGCCGACCTTCGGGGGTAATCTCAACGAGCCACACGCGCAAGCAAGTGGCCACCGACGATCATGCGAAACCGCGTGCTGGCGCGTGCGGCTCGTAATCCATGTTGCGATTCAGTTCGTAGGGTCCGCCGTGCGGACCATTTATCGTCCGCGCCTCAGGACTCAGGACTCAGGACTCAGGACTTTCCTCTTCATTCACTTCATCAGCTTCGCAATCTCGGCCCGAATCTCCTTCGCCTCTTCGTCGCCCGACCAACCCTTCCAGACCTTGACGATCTTGCCGTCTTTGTCGATCAGAAAGGTTCGCGGAATGGCGCTGGCCTGATAGGCCTTGGAGACTTCCTTCTTCTCGTCGTGAAGGATGGAATAGGTCATCTTCTTTTTCTTTGCAAAGCGAGCAAGGTCGGCGGCCTTCGCTTCCGACGACACCGCGAGAATGGCCAGCGCGTCGGTCGAGTGCTCGGATCGAAGCTCGCGCAGAAACGGAATCTCCTGACTACAAGGCCCGCACCACGTCGCCCAAAACACCAGCAGGACGGGTTGTTTGTTCTTGAATGAGGCGAGGTCGCATGGAGTACCGTCCACATTTGCAATTGCAAACCTCGGCGCGGGCTTGCCCACCAGCTCCGGCGGCGGAGCAAAACGCGGATCGTCGGGAGAAACGAATTTGCTGCCGGGCGGCGGAGTGAATTCGAAATCCGATTTTGCAAGGAGCGCGTTCGGGATCACGTTCAAGTAGTCGGTATCGACCCGCCCACCCATAAGGCTGAAACCGAGTGGGCCTCCGCCAAAGGTCTGAATTTCGCGCACGGGAAGTAAGGTATGTGCATCGAAATACATTCTAAGTTCTTCTCCGCCCTTGCCGTAAAGTGCACCGTCGGGATGCATGTACTTGTCAGTCATCTTGATAGCATGACATTCTTTACCGCCAATGGAGCGCCCCAAGACACATTTGGTGAGGTCGCTACGCACAAGCGCTTGGAGCCGCGCTTGCTCGGGGTTTTCCTTACCTATCCAACTATCTCCATATCGATTTAACATCCTTGCTGACATCGCAGGCCCGTTCTTGGCAGCCAAGAGCACTTGCCGGAAACGTTGCGGCTGGCCTTTTGAGTCACTGGCGACCGGATACTCCGACCATTCGTTTGGCTCGGCAGTCCATTCGGTCGTTTTGACACCATCACAAATCAGTGCCCAGCAAGGCTTCTCGTCATGGAATGCCTCAACTCGCGATCTGCCGCCATCGCCCATTCGAACGGTATATCGCATTTTTCCGGGCGGCTTTGGGCCGGGAAACGGGCTGTGGGCGACTACACGAGTGGTCGCTTCAAATGAAAGTGAGGTGAGATCCGCAAACGCGATTGCAATTCGATCCGCCAACACCAACTTGTCAATCGGCTCATGTATCGGGGTGAGACCGTTCACACCGGCTAAAAGAATGATCGCCAGTTTCATCATCGGTGGCTCCGTTTCGGTAATAGTATGTCCGCCAACTGTGATGTCGCCGCCCGCCAATTATGCCGAGCGCCGAATGGAGACTCTCTACACCTAACCAGCCAACTATATCACAATTATGCCAAATTTGATAGATAATCAAGAAAAGCCACAAAGCCATGCAATTCCCGCTTGAGAACTGCACGGCTCACAAGCCGCCTAACGATATGAGGAGGCAGGACCTAAGAACGCCGGAACCCCTTCACCGGGAGCATGAGAATTCAGAACCTATTTCACCCCATATTCAGCGCCATGATCTGCTTCTGATCCCGAATATAAAGCGTCTTCCCGACCAGCGTCGGCACCGTCCACGACACCTTCTTCAGGATCGGATACTGCGTCACGATGTTGAACTTCTCCGACGTGCATTCCGCGAGGCCGAGATTTCCATCTTCATCGAGCACGATGAATCGCCCATCGGCGTACAGGAAATTCGCCTTGGCGAAGCCGCGCTCCTTCCACTTCACCTCGCCCGTCTTGGCATCGAGCGCCTGAATGAAGCTCGGCCCGCCGCCCATGCCACCCGCTGAAACAATTATGCAGTCCTTGACGCGAATCGCCGTTGTGTGGTGAACGCCGATCTTCTTGTTTTCCCAGAGCTGCTCGACCTTGTATCCATCGCCGTCCTTCACGAGCTTCAGATTCTCGCTGCCGTCGCCCGGCGATGTGATGAAGAGCGACCGCTCCTCGGGCGTCCAGATCGGCAGCGTAATATTCTGTCGCCATTCATTCTTATGCCCGTGACTCCAAAGCAGATCGCCATTGGAAGGATTGACCCCGATGATCTCCCTCGCCATGAAGCAGATCATCATGTCCTTGCCGTCGACCTTAATGATCTTCGGCGTCGAATAGCTGTTGTCGAAATCGTGCTTCGCCCAGACAACGTCGCCCGTCTTCTGGTCGAACGCCATGAGCGCGTGCCCCTTGCCGCCGACCGGCACGATCACCGTCTTGCCATACGCAACCGGGCTGCTTGAGTAACCATGATTGAGGAATGTACCCTTGTATTCTTCCCAAAGATTGTGAGCCCAGACCATCTTGCCCGACTTCTTGTCGACGCAGTTCATATGGCCGGATACGCCGACCGTATAGACCTTGTCGCCTTCTACGAGTGGTGTCCCCCGGGGACCAAGACCGAACTCCGCCACATGTCCGGGCGCAACCGGCGCCTCATACTTGTGCTCCCAAAGAACCTCGCCGTCCTTGGCGTTGATCGCCATGACGACTTCGCGGCGCTCCTTCTTGTTCTTCTCTTTCGTGCGGCACATCGTGTACAGCGTGTCACCCTCAACACTGATCGCCGAGTAGCCGTCGCCGATCTCGTGCTTCCACAAGGTCTTCGGCCCCTCGTCCGGCCATTCCTTGGCCAGGGTCGACCCATCAACCTTGAAATCCTGGTTCGGTCCGCCCCACTGCGCCCACTGCGCCGATGCCGACGACACCGAAGTGCTGATCACCGCCGCACAAACCACGCCAAGGCCGAATCGGCTCAGTCGAACCCGCAACGAATTCTCGATGGATGACATGCGCATGCTCCTCCAAAAAAGGGGGCTGAAAAATAGGCAGGAAAACTCGAATACTCCCGAACCGGCGAAGGGGGCCTCCGCCAACTCTCAAAACGTAAGCACTCTGTCCGGTTTTCGCAAATCAGACCAGAATCAGCACGGAGAAAAAAATGCCCACCCGGTCCGACCACCGAGTGGGCTGATGACCAGCAGGTGGGCGAGCCGACAATCACCCACTGGCCAAACACGCTGGGTAATACGCCCGGCCGCCGGAAGGCGCTCGGCCAGACGACGAGCCATGGTCGAAAGCCCCCGAAGGGGAATCGCGCCGCTGACTCATATCACTAACAACGAGGGACCATGCAAGATTCCACGCGCTGCGCAGAAAAAATCCAAAACAACTGCGGCCGCGGGGGAGTCATTTCCCGCGGCCGCCTTTAGTCCCTTCCTGACAAGGAGTTATGTCAAATCAAAAGAGCACGCCTCCACCAACCAAGGCCAGATCCTGCTGCGTCGTTTCCCGATCGCGGAACTCGACGCCGAATTCACGATTGATCAGGTTCACGCCGCCATCATGCGGGCCGAGAACCTGCTCACCTTCGCGAATGACCATATCACGCAGGTATGCACCGCGAAGCGCACTGAGGCCCTGTGCATCCCGAATGGGATCACCCGTCGTCTTGTATCGCAACTCCCGCATCGGCCGGCCGTCGAGGAATCCAAATGTCTCGCGATCATAGGAATTCTCCAGCGAGATTCGTCCGCTCGGTTGATTTACCGCCGCATCGCGATAGGTCATCTGCCAGGACCCGCCCTTACGCGGCCAACCCTGACGCGCTGACGGACAGACAAACAGCTCATTCGCGTTTTGCAGATACAGGGAAAGTAACAAGTTCGGCAACGAATTCGGCCAACGCTTCGCATCGAACGGGTTGATATCCGCATCCGGAACATTCGAACGGCCGAAACCGGGATTGCCCGTGCTGCCGTTCGTCATCGGCGAGATGACAAACGGCACACATGAGTCATTCGCCACGGAATAGGCCCACAATGCCTGCGCAACCGAGCGCAACCGCGTCTGACAGTTCGTACGCTGGGACAGTCGTCGCGCCGACGACATCGCCGGCAACATGATGGACACCAGCACCGAGATAATCGACACACTGACGAGGAGTTCGATCAGCGTGAATCCATGTTTTCGTTTCATGGTCGTCTCCCTTCATCACGCCTAGATGAGTTTGTCAACCAATGCGGCGATGTCGAGGCCGTCCGTGCTGCCGTCCTGATTCACATCTCCGCGGGCCAGCTCGCACGCGGCGTATGTGTCGGGAGCGAGCAACATCGTGGCCAGATCCGTTGCATCCTGAAGTGTGATCGACCCATCACCGTTCACGTCACCGGCAATCCCGGGAATCGCTTCAATCGAAGATGCAACCACCACAACGTCGTAACCGGTCGTATCGCTGAACACCGGATCACCGCTGTTGTTGATGCCGACGCCCGCAGCTTCCAGATAGACGAAGGACTGCGCCTGGGCCGACAGCATCGGCACAACGACCGTGTCGAAGTACGCCCCAATGTCGCCCGCACCATCGGTCAGCGCGAGTCCTCCATTGCCGGCCGCGGAATACTGGTCACTTGCCGGGCCGTTCGTGATCGTCGCCGTCGGGCCGAACAGGGTCACTGCGGTATTAAAGACCTGCCCAACATTCGTGTTGTTCACCGTCGGCCATAACGTCCCGCCGAGGCTCTGGCCCGCCAAAGTCGGGAACTGCCCGGTCACACAATCGCGGACGACAAGCCATCCCCGAAATTTCCCGAGGTGTTGCAGCGTGCCGAGTTGATCGGCCGACGAGCTAGCCGGGTCGATCGCGTCGTACCAAAGTTCGAACCCGAGGTTGCTGATTTGATACACACCCATAAGCGTCCCGCCGGGACCCGTGTGCGCTGTCAACGTCCCGGTGCGCGTATCCATTCCGGGATTAATCGCGCCGCCGAGCGCGCCCGACTCTGAAGTGCCGGCCAGCGTGACAACCACGGTCGCAATCTCGGGTTGAATGTTCGGCCCGCCTTCATTCGTGCCGGTCGCATCGAAATTGGTCAGGCTCACGGTCAGATTGGATAGATCAAACGACAGATCCACGTGGCTTGACGTGCCCGGAATCTCCACTGGCACCTGGCTCGCCACCGGCACAAGGCTTCGTGGTCCCGCCGAATCGCCGTCTAAATCGAGCAGCGGCCCACCAAGGAAATCCGTGCCGAGAATCGGAACGCGATTCGATCCGCCGGCCGGAATCGAGCCGCGTCGATAAAGAAAACTCATCGCACCGACGTGATTCGGTACGTAAATGGGCGTGCCCAATCCTTGATAGGTAGCCGTCACGCCGACGTCACTTGTTCCCGCGAGCCGATCCCCGTCGTGCACCGTCCCGGGAAAGCCCGGCCCCGGAGACGGCATCAGAAACCGATTCGGCCCCGGATACTTCGTCGCGTCTTTTCCGGTCATCAACGTAAACGTCCCGCCATACGCGGCGTTGGAAAAAACAACTGTCGCCAAAACCATTGTCATGTGCTCAAACGATCGCATTACGATTCTCCTCGATCCACTTCCGTTCCCGTTCGGCCGTAGAGATTCCTCGGTACCGTGCCGAAACGGGGCTTCCCTGATTTCAATATTGACTCTCGAAGATGCCCGGCGGATGGACGCCGATCGATGTGCGCAAAGCGCACGAAACGAATCGCCAGATACGCCGGGAAGTGCCGCGTACGAAACGCACGCAGCGTCGAATGGGGCAATTAGCAGGCGGAAAGAGGAGGCGCGCGAGGAGGCACGCTAAGAAATGAGCTGACTGGTCGCGGTCGCAACGGCGTTTCCCGCTCGTCGCGATTAGCGGTCCGAGACCACCGATGGCCATCCGGCACAAGTGCTGAAGCGAATACCTGAGCGGCACGCCTCGCCAGCGACAGCAGTCGACGCCAGTCCGCCGCCCCGATGGCCGTCAGAATCAGGCAATACACTAATTGAGATTCCGACACCGCCGTGGGAAGCCTACTCTCAAAAACACCGGTATGCAGGAGAACCACAATCAAGACAAAGACAATGGCATTCCGCCGGCTCGACAATAACTGCAGCGAGCAGGCAAACAGTATCTCAAGCACGAAAAACGCATTACTGGCCGCCAGAAGCAGCAGCGACGACCCCGACGCTCGCCCCTCGGCCAACCCCAACAGCGAACCAAACGCATTAATCGTCAGCGGCGCGTGAGATACGAGCACAATCGCCCATAACGCACGCCAGAATTTGGTGCGGTGTCGTCGGAACCAGACTCGTCGTGCCGATGCGTCCATTGATTCGCTCTGCTATCCTAGTGTTCCAACGCCATGTTGGCGACACTTATTACCCCCTAAGGCAATTGCGATGCCTGAGCCAATCAAAAACCTCGCGATCCTTCAGCAGGCCTATCAAGACCACGGTCGAAAGTGGCGGGAGTTCCGCTACTGCTACCCCGTCATCTCTCGGCGTAGCAAAGGTTTATCAATCGGCATCAATCTCAATCCGGACAAGGCATGCAATTTCGACTGCGTTTATTGCCAGGTTGACCGTACGACCGCACCAGCGACGAGAAAAGTGGATCTGGCCACAGTGGCTGTGGAATTGGCCGCACTCCTTGACGCCGCCCGTTCCGGGGACCTATTCAGCGAGGCCCCGTTCAACGCCCTCCCCGTCGGCCAGCGTGTCATCAGGGATATCGCCTTTTCCGGAGACGGTGAACCCACAAGCTACCCCCACTTCGACGAGGCCGTCGCCCTCGCTGCCAAGTGCAAGGCGGAGCGACAACTTACTGACACCAAGATCGTCCTCATCACCGACGCCAGCTATCTCGCGCGCGATCCCGTGCGTCGTGGCCTTGCGCTTATGGATTCCAACAACGGCGAAATCTGGGCCAAGCTCGATGCCGGCACCCAGCCCTATTACGAGGCCGTCAACCGCCCAAACGTCTCGCTCGACCACGTCCTCGCCAATATCCTCGACGCCGCACGTGCCCGCCCCCTCGTCATTCAATCACTCTGGATGAACCTCAGAAACGTGCCGCCACCCGACGCTGAAATCCTCGCCTACTGCGAACGCCTCAATACCATCCTCCATGAAGGCGGCAAGCTCAAGCTCATCCAGATATACACCATCGCCCGGCGCGCGACCGAGGCCTACGCCACCGCCTTGTCCGACGCAAAACTCGCCCACGTCGCCGACCTCGTCCGATCGCACGTTCGCGTACCCATCGAGTCATACCCCGGCATCCAACCGACCGGATGATTTG
The DNA here is from genome assembly GCA_964605185.1 of uncultured Planctomycetaceae bacterium. Classification (GTDB taxonomy): domain Bacteria; phylum Planctomycetota; class Phycisphaerae; order UBA1845; family UTPLA1; genus JACRIM01. Next base: position 18,110 of record CAZSBF010000011.1, on the reverse strand, counting down.
CGATGCACGAAACACTGTTCCTCAAACAGACAGTCCTCATCTTCGGCAGTGCGCTTCTCGTTGCATGGCTGTTTCGCGTGCTCCGCGCCCCCGCCATCATCGGGTTTCTCTTCACCGGCTTGCTCATCGGACCCTCCGGCATCGGCCTCATTCCCGCCGATGACGTCGCGCAGTTCGCTGAGATTGGTCTTTTGCTCCTTCTCTTCACCGTCGGCCTCGAACTCACGCCCGAGACCCTCTTCCGTTCCGGGCCGCAGATCGTTATTGCATCCCTCGTTCAAATGGTCGCCACCGTCGGCGCCACGGCCATCGCTATAAAACTCGGCTATTCCGCCGGCACCGTCGCTGCCATCCTCATCGGCATCGCAGTCGCGCTAAGCAGCACAGCCATCGTCCTCAAGCAATTGGCGGACCTGCGCCAAACGGACTCCCCCTCGGGCTCGATCATCACGGCCATTCTCCTCGTGCAGGACATCTTCATCATCATGATCATGATGACCAAGCCGATGTTCGCCGCGGCGTCGACGGCATCATTGGGCGCGGTCGTCGGTCGCGGGCTGCTCGCGATCACCGGCCTCGTGATCACAACGCTCATCGTTAGAAAAGCGTTGTCGCCTTTGCTTCGCTGGCTTGTCGGCCCGGGTGCGCGGGAGCTTGTAACACTTCTCGCGGTCTTCATGGCATGTGCCGGTGCCTACCTTGCCGAACTCGTCGGCTGGTCCGGGGCGCTCGGTGCCTGCATCGCCGGTCTACTGCTTGCCGAAACGGACCTTCGACATCAACTCTTCGCCGACATCCTCCCTTTTCGAGATGTCTTCAACGCCCTCTTCTTTATCTCGATGGGAATGTTGGTGGATCTCCCCGCCGTCGCGCCGCACCTGCCTTTCATCGCCGGTGCAATTGTCGGAGTCATTTTTGCAAAGGCCGCCATCGCCGCCTTCGCTGTGCGCATCGCCGGATGGCCGCTTCGACTGGCCATTCAGGTTGGCCTCGGCCTTTGCACGATCAGCGAATTCTCATACATCGTCGCACGCGAAGCGGCAGAGCTTGAAATCATTTCGCAAAACTGGGTGAAAGTGCTTCTTGCCATCACCGTCGGCACCATGCTGCTTGGTGCGACCCTCGTGCCCATCTCCGATCGCATCGCTTCTGCGCTGAGTCGCTTCACAAAGCCGGAGAAGCCGATTCCTCCCTCGTCCGACGCCGAAGCTGCACTGCACCACGTCATCATCGTCGGCTACGGCCTGAATGGTCACAACCTCGCCACCGTCCTTCGCGAGACGCGTGTGCCCTTCTGCGTTATCGAAATGAATCGCTATCTGGCGGACCGGGCCCGCATCGAAGGCTGCCGTGTGGTGGTCGGCGACGCCGCCCAATCCACGATCCTCGAACACGCCGGCCTGCACGATGCCCGCGCGCTGGTCATCGCCATCGACGATCAGCACGCCACGCGCCGCATCGTTGCCCAAGCCCACCACGCCCGGACCGATTTGTTCATCCTCGCCCGCACGCGTTATCTCAGTGAACTCGATACGCTCTACAAACTCGGCGCCCGTGTGGTGATTCCGGAGGAATTCGAAACCTCCATCGAGATCTTCGCGCACGTTCTCAAGGAATTCGGCATCCCGGACAACGTCATCGAAAATCAGATATTAATGGTTCGATCCGGGCGATATGGAATGCTTCGCGGCTCCCCCATAACGGCCCGCCAGCGAAGCGAAATCCTGCAAATGCTCGATGCCACCGCGACCCAGACGTTTCTCATTCCCACTAACAGTCCCGCCCACGGCCGAAGCATGAAAGACCTCGACCTTCGTGCCAAATCCGGCGCCACCGTCATCGCGATCGTTCGTTCCGGAAAGCCCCTCACCAACCCCTCGCCCGATGCTCACATGCAGGAAGGCGACGTTCTCGTGCTGGTCGGTTCTCACACGCAGCTTGACACCGCCAAGTCACTTTTGTCAGAAAGCACATGACCACACAACGGCGCGCAAACTGTCCCGCGCGATCCTGCACGCATCGGGGCATAACGAGTCTTAACATGCAGTAGTCAGCGCGTTGATCAAAGCTAGGTGGGAGTAACACTGGGGGAAGTTACCCATCGCCCGCTGCGCCTGCGAGTCGAACTGCTCTGAGTAGAGACCGGTCGGTCCCGCGAGGCTCGCGAATTGGTCCAACAACTCGTCTGCTGCTTCGCGGCGGCCGACTCGACAAAGTGATTCAATCAGCCATCCCGTGCAAATATGAAATCCCGATTCGACGCCTGCCAAGCCGTCATGGTAGCGGTATCGGTGAACACTTGGGCCACTTCGCAATTGGCTTTCAATCACGCCAACAGTGGAACGCCAGCGTGGATCGTGGGTAGACAATAGTCCGCTCAGACCAACCCACAAAACGGCCGCATCAGGAGCGGGGTCATCAAAAAACGCCCCGAAAGTCTGAGCGCTTTCGCTCCATCCCTTGGCCAATACCTCAGAGGCGATCAAGTCACGAAGTGCGGGCCATTCGGGGCGCTTGCGGCCAACGTAGCGCGCCAACGTAATAGCTCGTTCCACCGTCATCCAGTACATGACTTTTGAATGAACATGGTGTCGCTTCGACTGGCGAGCCTCCCAAAGGCCGTGATCCGGTTCGGACCAACGCTTCTCAACAGCATCAACCATTTGCTCGACGAGCCTCCAGTGTTCGGTCGAGAGGGCTTCACCGCGCTCAGCCAGACACGCAACCAGATCGACGATCGGGCCGAAAACATCCAGCTGCACTTGGTGCGCGGCCGCATTGCCAACACGCACCGGGCGGCTTCCCCCGTATCCTGGCAGACCGCCGATCTCCGCCTCGGTCGGAATGTGATGGCCCGTCACGGAATAAATCGGGTGCAATCGATCCGGCGACTCGCATCGTTCGACGACACCCAGTAGCCAGTCGAGAAACCGCATGGCCCGTCCCGTGCCACCCAGGCGCAACAATGCCGATGCGGACATCGCTCCATCTCGCGGCCAACAATAGCGATAATCCCAATTCCGCACGCCGCCCAAATGACCCGGCAGACTGGTCGTGGCCGCCGCGACAATAGCTCCCGTGGGTCCATAGGACAATGCGTGCAGCACCAGCGCGCTGCGAACAGCGAGTGCCTGATGCCGGGGTGGTACTGTCAAGCTCGCTACCCATCGCGCCCAGAAATCCAATGTCTGACGACGACGCTCCGCCTCTGGAAGCGTCGCCGGATTGAAACTGGCAGTTCCATAGCGAAGTTCAAGTACGATCGGCTGATCGCAGACCTCAACTTCTGCGACGGCCATTTGATGCACTCCCTGCTCTTCGATACGCCATTTCAAACCAGGCGCAACGAGTACAAGCGGCTCTCTGCCTTCTTCGACGGCGAGACCCTCCGGCGTGATCTGCAATCGAGTGGCCCCACGACCGAAATTCAGGCGAGGGGCGAAGCGAATAACAACATGTCCACGACCTTCAATAACGCGAATAAGATCGGTGCGACCGGCGCGTTGATAAGCCCGTCCGCCGCTGCAATCGAGATAATCGGTAACACACATTCCCGGCCAATGGGACTGGAGAACCATCGTGTTTCCGGCATAACCACACCTTGCCGTAGCGGATCGTTCGGCCGGGCGAATCTCAAAGTAGCCGGCCGTTTCCCCGCCAAGCAACTCGGCAAAGAGCGCCTCCGCATCGAAGCGCGGAAGGCACATCCACACCACGCGACCGGCATCATTGACCAATGCCGCTGTCCGTTGATCTGAAAGAAGTGAATGGCTCTGTATCGGAGGCGTCGAGGATTCAAACCACTTGGCGCGGCCCTCGGCGAGTCGCGCCAGCACACGCGACGCTTCCTGAGTATCAGCCACACGATACTCAGCGTGCGAACCTCCCGAACCAACGCGAATGCCCACATCGGGTCCGGTCAACGTGGCGATGGCGTCCTCGTCAGTCGTGTCATCACCAATGAACAGGCATGCGTCTGCTCCGGTGCGAGCCCGAATGGTTCGCAGGGCATTGCCCTTGTTTGTTTCTACGATGCTGAGTTCAAGCACCATTTTCCCGGCGCGGACATGAACTCCGGAGGCACTCTCAACAAAGGCCCTGATCTGCGCTAATGTCGCTGCCACGCAAGCAGATTCGGCGTTGCGATAATGGAAGGCCAAGCCCGCGGGTTTCTCCTCGACAAAGGCACCCGGGCATTGTTGACAATATGCCGAGACCTGCTGAATAAGGGACGCGCGCGTGGAACGTTGGGTCTCGGTCAGTTCCGTCGCGAAACCCGGGTCGAATTCGCCGCCGTGGCTGCCGACCAGATGAAATTGAATCGAGCTCTCGCCAATGATCGACGCCAAATCGGCAAGTCCGCGGCCGGAAATCACGGCGACATGCGTATGAGGCATGGCGGCGAGCGCCCGCATGGCCACCAGCGTGTTCCGATCTGGTACGGCCAGTGCAGGTCGATCCGCAATCGGCGCGATCGTACCGTCGTAATCACACGCTATCAGAAGCACCGAAGCACACGATAGTTCGCTTACGGCTGATTCCAGCGTTTTCATTCCGGCATGGCTCCTATGAAGTCGCGGCCCCATTGGTGGACATGATGTCGGCGAACATGCATTCTGAGCATACCCATGCGCACGCGCCCATCCTTACGCGATTGTCGCAGCGCCGTGTCCATCGCACGGACCATTCCGTCCATATCCCATGGATTGACAAGGTAAGCCTGCCGAAGCTCTTGTGCCGCACCGGCGAATTCACTGAGTACCAACGCACCCGATTGGTCAATCCGACTCGACACATATTCCTTGGCCACAAGATTCATTCCGTCGCGAAGGGGCGTCACCATCATGACATCCGCCGCCGCGTAGTATGAGACCAGTTCACGGCGCGGAATATTCCTCCGGAAATAATGGACGGCAACGCGACCCGGAATACTGTATTCACCATTAATGCGGCCGACGATCCGCTCAATGGTAGTCCGCATCTCGACATAGTCGCTGACAGTTTCGCGTGTCGGAGATGCAACCTGAATCATGACGCACTCGTCCACCGTCGCCAGCCCCCGCCGCAGCAACTCTTCAAAAGCCAGCAGCCTCAGGTCGATGCCCTTGGTGTAATCAAGCCGATCCACCGCCAGAATAATACGGCGCGACGTTCCAACGCGACGACGAAGTTCCTGGGCATGGCGGATGGTCAATGGATCGGCCGCGCATCGTTCAATTTCATGCGAATCAACAGATACCGGAAAAGTATCAATCTTGATCGCGCGACCCTTAAAACGAAGCGCGTGATCCGTCCCGGTCGCCGATGTAAACAGACGCGCCGCACGTGAAAAGTCGCGCGCATCCGCCGTGGTCTGGAATCCGACCAAGTCGGCCCCCAAGACGCCTTCGATAATTTCCCGACGCCACGGCAACCACGCGAACAACTCTTCGGGCGGAAACGGAATATGCAAGAAGAATCCGATTCGCAGGTCGGGCCGCATTTCCCGGAGCATCTTCGGAACTAACTGAAGTTGATAATCATGAATCCATACGCGCTGGTGAGGCTTTGCAATTCGCGCGGCCGCCTGCGCGAACCGCTTATTCACATCCACAAACGGCTTCCACCATTTACGATTGAAAGTCGGCGTGCGTATGGCATCGTGATAGAGCGGCCAAATCGTCGCGTTCGAGAATCCGTGGTAATAGTGCTCAACTTCACGTGCACTCAAGTGGATTGGAATCATGCGCATTTCGTCATGAGTGAAGGTGCGCATCCCGGCTGTTCCGCCGGGCCATCCGATCCATCCGCTTCCTGAATCCCTAATAATGGGTGAAAGCGCCGTGACAAGGCCGCCCGGGCTCGTGTCCCACCTGGCATGACGACCCGACCGCACGCGGTGAATTGGTAATCGATTGGCGATGATTAACACGCTCTTTTTCACTGCCATCGTTTTTTCCTTAGGCCGACGTAGTGAGCGTCTGAATTTCATTCAATGTCGCGGCACGATTGGGCAGGCATTCCGGCAATTGAGGTGGCAACGCGCCGTTTCAATACCCTTCGGTGCGGGCTTTGCGTCAATAAATTTCCGTGTCTGAATTCGTCTCAAGGAGGGTGCATACGGTTCCCGAAGCACAACCGGTAAGCACCAATCTGAAAGTCGCCTGCAGGTTGAATGGCGGCCCGACCATTCACGACGCCTGCACGCACTCCTGTACATGCACCCTTAGAAAAAGCAAATTATTATTAAAATGGTAGGTCCATAGTGAACCATGGACAAGCAAAAAGTGGAAGGTGTTACAAATTGTGGCATGCAGATAGCGCGCCACGCGCACGTCCAGCACTGGACCGTAGCTAAATTTTACATCTTCTTGTGCAACATCGGCTCGTTGGAAATGTCTTCTTCCTCCGGCATGTAGGTCGGCATGACCATATCCGTGGGGAAGACCTCGACACGCTCGTTCTCACGCTGAGCCTTGTCGTCGTAGGCAAGCGGCTTTACTCGATCGTTGTCCTTGCAGGCCACGATGCGAATCTGTCGCCAATCAACGCCGAATTCCACCAACGCGCCGGCCACCGCGAGCGCACGATCGAAGGAAAGTTTCATCCCCTTCGACGTATCACCGAACACCTCGGCCGCGCTGGCATGCCCCCGGAGTTCGAGAATCGTCCGCACACCGGTGAATTGCTTGGCAATCGCCCGTGCGCTTTCCCTTCCGGCTTCATCCAGCGCGCTGCAATCATTGGCAAACGCTACGGAACCCGCCGGCTTGCGATAGTTCGTGGTGCGAATCGACTGCACTTCGTGCTTGTTGCCGACAATGCCCGCATCCAGAGCAAAGCCCTCTTTGGCCCGTTCCAGCACGCGCTTGATCAGCGGCAGTTCGTTCGGATTCAGCGAATTGACATTCACGGGATTATGAAAGGCTTCGCGAAGCGCGATTGCCATGTCCAGCATGTGGGAATCGTTGGGCGATGTACCGCTCCCCGCCCCGTTGCCGCTACCCGTCGGCTTGGCCATGTTCATGGCCAGCAGAATTACGAAGAAACCCATCATGAGCGTGACGTTGTCGGCAAATGAAATGAGCCACTCAGGAGCGCCCTCATGCCCCTCTTCATGGCCGCCGCCGCCATGATGTCCGCCGCCCCCGTGGGAGCCGTGGCTCTTGTGCTCTTCCTTGTGTTCGCTGTTGTGTTCAGACACGGCTCAATCCTGCGTTAGACAGCGTTCGCAATCGGCATCATGGCCGCTTTACGCCGCGGCCTGGAGTTTCACTCGCGCCGCCGCCGGAATAAATGCCAGCATCTTCTCTACCGTGATGCGCGGGTTGTCACCGCCCATGATGGAGAGAATGCCCTGCAGAACCATCTCGCGGTTCATCATTTCCTCGGATGAGCGCGTCGCCAGCTTGTCGCCGATCGGTCCCGCCACGGCGTTGGCAATGACCGTTCCGTACATCGTCGCGCACACGGCAACGGCAAGCATCTTGCCCATCGCGCCGATGGAGCCGCCTTCGAGATTGCCGAACATACCGATCTGGCCGACGAGCGTTCCGACCAGTCCCCATCCGGGACCGTAGAGCTTGATCAGGTCAAAGAATTTCTTCCCGGCCTTGTGGCGTTCCTGCATGGCCATGATTTCAAGGCGAAGCGTTTGCTCCACCGCGACGGGGTCCATGCCGTCAATCGTCATGCGAAGGCCGGTGGCGAGAAACGGATCGATCTCCTTGATCCGTCCATAGTCGGATTCCAACGCGAGTACGCCTTCACGACGGGCCTTGTCTGCAAGTTCACCAATCGTCTTCGCGGCGACCTCCGGCGAGCTTCCCTTGTGGAACATGAATCGCTTGAGATAACCCATGACACATTTGATCTTGTTCATGGGCATGGCCATGAAGGCGACGCTAAGACTGCCGCCGAACACGGTGAACACGCCTTCCTGTGAATAGAACATGACCCAGTGGCCGTGACAGGCTTCGTATCCCACGAACCCCTGACAGCCCACGCCGATGAGAACGCCAATGAGTGATGCAATATCCATGGCTTCTACTACCCCTCCGCGACGTACAACCCGAGCTGCGGGCGCACGCGCGACCGTTTCGATCATCGGCGCAAGGACTGCGTGGGGTGAGGGATTTGCGGCTCAATGGTGGCGATATGAGGATTCTCGGCCGAAGGGCTTCGTGCGATTCTGGGACGCAGACCGTCCATACGCATCGCCTGTGGATTTAGCCCCACAGGCCCGTGGAACCGCCCACTTCCTATAAGCAGGCCCCACTGCCGCCGACACCGCCTCACGAACCAAGTCCGTGGCATGGCGATTGCAACGTTGCCCGTCGGAGGTGATGCGCCATGACACTTCGCTGGTTTCACATGGTGTTTCTTCTGATCGTGATGATCGGGGCGGACATGTTCGGGGCTTACGCCTTTTACCACTATGGCCGCGGCGGCGAGCCCATGATCCTCGCCCTCGGCGCAGTGGGACTCGTGGCAGGCCTGGGCCTGGCTGCGTATGTTGCCTGGCTTGTAAAAAAGCTGGACGTCGCCGGCATACACTAAACCCCCGAGAGCACTCGGCCTCCAGAGGTGGTTCTGCGCATGGTCTGCGCGCGGCGGACTTGTACGGTCCGCCGTGCACTCAAACGACATTGACCTAGACGCAAGTGTTGACCAGCTTTTCCTGCAGCACGATCAACTGATCACGCGTTCGCTCCAGATCGCGCCGATAGTCCCGCGAATCCGTGTGGTGGATTTCAGGACCCAGCTCCTCGATCCGTTGCTCGACCAAGTCCTCGATCAGCTTCATCTCGATCTGATTCATCTCGACTGTCATGGCGCACTCTCCTTCCGGCGCAGCGGCCTACCAAATCGTAGGGATGCAAAGTCGTCCGTCCAACCCTTTTCCGGGCAATCGGCGTGCCACGGCTCGCCATGCCGGGTACCATGCTCCAAATCGAAAGGAGATTCGCGTGTCCGGTATCGACGGTTATCGTCTGGTAGGCAAGCGGGCCATTGTTTGCGGAAGCACGCAGGGGATCGGCCTGGCCTGTGCCCGTCAGTTCGCGGCCCTTGGGGCGGCGGTCGTCCTGGCTGCACGTGATGAAGCGGCCCTACGCCGGGTCGTTGCGGAACTACCCGCAGGGGAAGGGCAACAGCACGCATACGTCTGTGCCGATTTCAACCAGCCCGAACACGTTGCCGCTCGCGTCTCGGAGTTCATCGCCAAGGCCGGCCCGGTGCAGATTCTGCTCAACAACAGCGGTGGCCCGCCCCACGGCCCGATTACTGACGCCGCCCCTCAGCAATTCTTCGACGCGATCAACCGCCACCTTGCCTGCAATCAATTGCTCGTGCAGGCGTCACTGCCGGGCATGAAGGCCCAGCAGTACGGCCGCATCATCAATATCATCTCCACGTCGGTGAAGGAGCCAATTCCCGGGCTCGGCGTATCAAACACCACGCGATGGGCGGTCGCCGCGTGGGCCAAGACGCTGGCCGGCGAGGTCGCCAAGTTCGGAATCACCGTCAACAACCTCCTTCCCGGCTACACCGCGACGGCGCGGCTCGATGAGCTGATCTCCGCGAAGGCCAAGTCGGGAGGCAGGTCGATCGACGCCGTCCGCGACGAGATGGTCGCGAAAATCCCGATGGGCCGGCTCGGCAGCCCCGAAGAAATCGCCGCCGGCGCCGCGTTTCTCGCATCACCCGCCGCGAGCTATGTCACGGGCATCAACCTGACCGTGGACGGGGGAAGGACTAGCGCTCTCTAATAACGCCGGAAAGTCCGGCGTTATAATGCACCATACAAGGAGCTACGTATTCGCAATGGTCGCGCCGTCCTATCAACGTGAGTTACTTGAGCAAGTTTCGCAACTCGGTGATCAAGAGCAGCGCCGCGTCCTGGAGTTCGCCCGGCTTCTGGGAAGAAATGGCCATGATGCTGTTCCAGGCACGCAGCTCCTTTCTTGGGCGGGCATTATTCCAAAGGACGACGTCGATCTGATGAAACGATCAATCGAAGACGCCTGTGAATCAATCGACCCCGGCGAATGGAATGCACCTTCTTGACACAAATATCATGGTCGGACTCCTTAACCGGGAAAATGCCGTAATCGAAGGAGTCGGGAAGCTAGCCCACGTCTCAATCCCGAGTACTGTGCTCGGCGAGCTTTATTTCGGTGCATTGAGATCCTCCATGCCGGAACAAAATCTCGCCAAACTCGAAGTCGTCGCCGCGACATCTCCCGTTATTGCATGTGACGCCGGAACCGCGAAGGAGTACGGACGGGTAAAGTCGGAACTACTCCGCATTGGGCGCCCTATTCCTGAAAACGACATTTGGATCGCGGGATTGGCCTTGCAATACGACGCCACGCTCGTAACGCGAGATTCACATTTCTCGCATGTGTCCGGCCTCAAGCTAGAATCCATGTAACAAACATGAGCAACTTCTTCAAAATCAAAAACTACATCGCCGGTGAAATGGTCGAGCCGGTCTCCCGGCAATACCTCGACAACATCGAGCCGGCCACCGGGCAGGTCTATTCGCTCGTGCCCGACAGCGATGCGGCCGACGTGGAGCGCGCCGTCGATGCCGCCGAAAAAGCCTTCCCCGCGTGGTCGAAGATGCCCGCCGCCCACCGCTCGAAAATCCTCTGCAAGATCGCCGACCTGATCGACATCGACGTCGACCGCCTTGCAAAGACCGAGACCATCGACAACGGCAAGCCTCTGTCGCTGGCCCGATCGCTCGATATTCCGCGCTGCTCGGCCAACATCCGCCACTTCGCCACGGCCATTCTGCACTTCCATTCCGAATCGCACGTCACCGACGGCATCGGGCTGAATTACACCCTGCGCGGCCCGCGCGGCATCGCGGGCATCATCTCGCCGTGGAACCTGCCGCTCTATCTGCTTACGTGGAAGGTCGCACCCGCACTCGCGACCGGCAACACCGTCGTGGCGAAGCCGTCGGAGTTGACGCCGATGACCGCTCATCTGTTCAGCGAGATCTGCCGCGAGGCCGGTCTGCCGCCGGGCGTGCTGAACATCGTGCATGGCCTCGGCGCGAAGGCCGGCGCGGCGATTGTCGGTCACAAAAAAATCAGCACCGTCTCCTTCACCGGCGGCACGGTCACAGGGCGCGAGGTCGCCAAAACGGCCGCACCGTTCTTCAAGAAGGTCGCGTTGGAGATGGGCGGCAAGAACCCAAACATCATCTTCGCCGATGCCGACATCGACGCCGCCATTCAAGGCGGCGTGCGGGCATCTTTCGCCAATCAGGGGCAGGTCTGCCTCTGCGGCTCGCGCATGTACGTCGAAGAGAAAATCTTCCCCGCGTTTTTGGAGAAGTTCGTGGCCGCGGCCAAGTTGCTGAAGGTCGGCGACCCGCTCACCGAGGGCGTCGATCAGGGCGCCGTCGTGTCGAAGACGCAGTTGGAGAAGGTCAAGTTCTACGTCGACCTCGCCCGACAGGATGGCGGCAAATTCCACTGCGGCGGCAGCTCGCCCACAGACCTGCCCGCGCGCTGCAAAGATGGCTACTTCTTTTCGCCCACCGTCATCACCGGCCTCTCGCCGACCTGCCGCGTGAATCAGGAAGAGATCTTCGGCCCCGTCGTCACCATCACGCCCTTCAAGGATGAAGACGAAGTCGTCGCACTGGCCAACGGCACCGAGTACGGCCTCGCCTCGACAGTCTGGACGCAAAACCTCGCCCGCGCCCACCGCCTCGGCGACCGCATCAACAGTGGCACCGTCTGGGTGAACTGCTGGATGATCCGCGACCTCCGCGTCCCCTTCGGCGGCATGAAGCAAAGCGGCGTCGGCCGCGAAGGCGGCCTTGAGGCGCTTCGGTTCTACACCGAGCCGAAGAACGTGTGCATTCAGGTTCCGGGTGTTTGAGACGCCGACGTGTCGAGTGCTGAGGGGAAGGTCACATGGGAACGCATTCGTCATCGCACCTCAGGAAAATTATTGCTATTTCCCTGAATCTGCGGATGTGAATGATGTCCGATTCTCGGGCGGCAGGAGTCTTGCCGCCTTGATCTCAGTCAGAATCATTTCATGAATCGCCGCGGAGTCGCAGATTGTTAAATGATCGACATCGCGAGCGGACGGCACGTCGCCCTCAGGGCCGACGGCAATGTTCTTAAGGCGGGTGTGGCTGTTTCCCGGTTCCAGCTTCGAGCGCGGGCCACTTCGGAATGACGTGGTTCTTGGAACGACATAATAATGGACGGCCACGTCGACGATTGCCGGAATGGGGTCGGGTCTGCCCACATCCAGGAGTACCAACAGTCTTATCGGTATTCTCTCCCGCTCCAGAACTCTGACTGCGGCCTTGATCGCCACGACGCCGCCGTGTGAATGTCCGATCAATACAAGGTTCTCGGGGCGATCTCGAACGACATCTCGCATGATGTCGTCCCACTTGCGATAGGGCGCGACACGCGCGAAGCAGCCTTTCTGCCGGAGTTTTGCTCCGATCTGGTCAAGTCCGCCGGACCAGGCCCGATCGCCAAATCCCAACAACAGGAAAACGCAGGGCTGCTCGTGGGGCAGCGTCTCGGTGATTCGTTGGCTGGACCGACGACAGCCTGGCGCTGAGAACGTAACAGCGAGAAGTAGAATTCCCCCGCAGAACTCCCGCCCGAGGAAACTTGATTTTAGCCGAGGCATGTCTCCTGATCATAGCGGAAAATTCGGATCGGCGAATTTGTTCGTTATTTTTAGGTGGTTTTGCCCTTCCATTGTCAAATTACTCTTCTGCCGATCCTGCATGGTGACGACCACCCAATCGATAGTGAATTCACCATTAAGCAAACAAGGCGGGATGACAATTCGGACATGATTCTTCACTAACATGCGATCCTGACACTACCAATTGACGGCGGCACGTCTTCGCGCACCGCTAACTCCGCAAGTCAGCCGGCACTTTGATGCGCCCCAGACACGCATTCACAAGCACACGCCATGGATTCGCGGTGAACGGCCACGTCGCCGCGGCGCGGGCCAGGTTGCGGGCGGCGGAGGGAAGGTCGCCATTCTCCAGATAGTGCATTCCCGTGCGCTCGTGGATGCGAGCCATGGCCCTGCGCTTCAGGCGGCCGGTCGGATCGAGGTCGTGATAGAGGCGGTCATAGTCGACAAGAAGCCGAAGCATGGCGCGGCGATGCGTGGCCGGGTCGCGCCAGTGGGCCGGGCCGGGGCGCTGCTCGATCAGGCAGTCAGGCAGAACAAGGGGCGTGTGGTTTCGAAGCAGCTCAAGGGCAAGACGGCGGTCCTCACAGCCGCGGCCGTTGGCGAACCCACCGACGGCGAGAAGGACATCGCGCCGAACGACCAGCGATGAGCAGATTCCCGTGAAGATGTTACGCACAAGCAATTCACTGCGAAGCGCGTCGCGGTCGAGGGGCCCGCCATAGGCGTGAGGGATCAATTCCCGCGAGAATTCAGACCAGACATCGGCACCGGTAGTGCAAAAGTCGGCAGCTGAATTCGCGGCAAGAGCCTGCAACTGAGCGGCGAGCTTCGTCGGCCGCCAAGTGTCATCGGCATCGAGGAATGCCAGCCACAGGCCGGTCGATGCGGCGATGCCGGTGTTGCGTGCTGCGGAGGCCTTGCGATTGCGATCATGGCGGATGTAACGGATGCGGTTTCGCATGGTGCCGCACACGGCGGCAGTCGCGTCGGAGCTGGCGTCGTCGACCACGATCACTTCATTCGGGGCGTGCGTTTGATTCAGCACCGAATGAATCGCGTCGGCCAGGACCGTCGACGAGTTGAACGTCGGGATGATGACCGAGACGGTCCAGTCGCGGGGAATTGAGGTTTGGGATTGTGTCTTCGACGTCATGCTCAACCGGCTGGAAAATCCAAATGCCGTATGAACCCATCGGCGGTTTTCGCGTAAATGCTGGAATCAGGCGGGGCCCACGGACGGTGCCCCGCGGTTCTCTGCCACGGGATGGGGTCATGCTTCGCGAACGCCGGCTGTTTCGGATGTTTCTCCGCTGCCTTGGGGTGTATTTCATCGGCCGGGGGCTGGTGGATGGGATGACGGAGGTGGGCTACGACCTCATCGATCAGACCTGGCTCTTCGACTGGTCGCTGATCGGCCTGTCGTGGATGTATGACTACCTCTCGCCGCTGGCCTCGCTGGCCGTCGGTGCGTATCTGCTTTTCGCGGGGACAACACTGGTCAACTGGGTCGCGCCGGTGGCACCGGCCCGCTGCTGGGAATGCGGCTACGACCTCACCGGCAATCGGAGCGGCCGATGCACCGAATGCGGGGTGCCGTATCCGGGATCGGGCGCACCGCAGCTCCTCCAGGTCGAGCGTGCTACGGCCGGGCCGGTCCATCGACGCGCCGTTCACTGGACGCCACATGTCATCATCGCGGCGTTTCTGGCGTGGGCGTTCCTCTGCGCGGCCCACGTGATCTATCTGCGGTTGGAGGGTGAAGGCCTCTGCGGCTGCTAAAGGCCTTGCGCTTGAATGCCACCAGCTCAACCGGTACCGTGGAGCTTCGGGACTCCGACCCGGAGGACGATCCTTGAGTTCACTCTGGCTTCTGATTGGCGCGCTCGCGGCGTTTTCCATCGCCTATCGACTGTATGGTGCGTTCCTCGCAACGAAGGTGGCGATGCTCGATGATCGTCGACCGACGCCCGCCCATCGGCTGAAAGACGGCGTCGACTACCACCCCACAAACAAATGGGTGCTCTTCGGCCATCACTTCGCGGCCATTGCCGGGCCTGGACCGTTGATCGGGCCGGTCCTGGCGTCGCAATGGGGCTACCTGCCGGGGTTCGTGTGGATTGTCATCGGCGCGTGCATGGCGGGCGCTGTGCATGATTTTGTGATCCTCTGGGCATCGGTGCGGCAGAACGGTTTGAGCCTGCCCAAGATCGCACGGACCAACATCGGGCCGGTCGCGGGGCTTACCACGTCCGTCGCGACCCTGTTCATCATCGTGTGTACGCTGGCAAGCGTCGCCATTGTGGTCGTCAATGCCTTGGCTGAAAGCGCGTGGGGCATGTTCACGATCCTGGTGACGATCCCCGCTGCACTGCTCACCGGACTTTGGATGTACAAGCTGCGGCCGGGAAAGGTGGCCGAGGCATCGGCGATCGGCGTGACAATCGTTTTGGCGGGAGTCTTCCTCGGGCAGCCGTTCGCGGAATCGACCTGGGGTAGCAGTCTGATCTTCCATCCGAAGACGCTGTCGCTGATGCTGCCGATCTATGCAGCGATAGCGTCGATCCTGCCGGTGTGGGTGCTGATGTGCCCGCGCGACTATCTCAGCAGTTACATGAAGATCGGCGTGATGATCGTGCTCGCGGTCGGGCTGATCGCGGCGAACCCGGTGCTCAAGATGCCCGCGACGACGCCGTTTATCTCGGGTGGCGGGCCGGTGATCCCCGGTGCGGTGTGGCCGTTTGTGTGCATCGTCATCATGTGCGGCGCGATCTCAGGGTTTCACTCGCTGATCGCCTCGGGCACGACGCCGAAGATGATTTACAAGGAATCCGACATAAAGCCCATCGGGTACGGCGCGATGGTGCTCGAGGGATTCGTCGCGGTGACCGCCTTGGTGGCGGCGTGCGCGCTGGAGCCGGGAGATTATTTCGCGATCAACATCTCGCAATCGACTCCACAACAGCAGGCGAGCTATGAAAGTTTCGTTTCGACGCATCAGTCGACAAGCAGTTGGGATTTGACGACGAAAGAACTGCCCGCATTGGAGGCGGGCACGAAGGAAAAGCTGGCCGGACGGGTCGGCGGTGCGGTGACGCTGGCCGTGGGTATGGCGAAGGTGTTCTCCAGCTTTCCCGGCATGAAACAATTGATGGCGTACTGGTATCACTTCGTGATCATGTTCGAGGCCCTCTTTATTCTCACCCTGTTGGAGACGGGCACGCGGGTGGCGCGATTTGTATTTCAGGAGGCAGTATCCGGGTTTCGCGAAATAGACCCTTTTCCAAATCGTGAGAGAGAGTTGAGCTTGACGGCCGTCGAACGGCCCAGTGACGGGGCAGAACCCATTACATTGGCTTATGCGCCGCCACAGAACCGGAAGCCGCAGTGGCTCATGAATGTTTCGATGAGCCTGCTGGTCTGCTTTGGCTGGGGTTATCTGCTGTATCGTGGCGAACTTTCGACGCTTTGGAAGATGTTGGGCATTGCGAATCAACTGCTG
The DNA here is from genome assembly GCA_964605185.1 of uncultured Planctomycetaceae bacterium. Lineage (GTDB taxonomy): Bacteria > Planctomycetota > Phycisphaerae > UBA1845 > UTPLA1 > JACRIM01. Next base: position 1,927 of record CAZSBF010000011.1, on the reverse strand, counting down.
GCGTCGATCGCGCTGGCGGTGGGAACGACTTATCTGCTCAATCACGCGCCCAAGCGGCGCTACGCCCTTTGCACCGGAATTCCCTATGTCGGGATCATCATCACGGTCTTCACGGCGGGCGTCATGAATATTCAAAGCTGGTGGGCGCAGACCGCGACGGCCCCGGCGGAACAGGTGTTCTTACTCAAGCTAATGTGCGGACTCGCGGTGCTCATGCTCTTTCTGACCGCGGTGATCGCCGTGGATGCCGCGCGGCGTTGGTGGAACATCTTGGTCGGCGGCGCTGCGCGAGCCGTGCCAGTAGCTTGAGTGATGCCGCCCACCGGGGGCGCTTGGAATGAAATGTCCTCCGTACTTGCCATTGAAGCGACCGGCCTGACCAAGCAATACGGCGAGATGCGGGCGCTCGGCGGTGTCGATTTGCGCGTTCCCACCGGGAGCATCTTTGGATTCCTCGGCCCGAACGGCGCGGGCAAGACCACCGCGATGCGAATCTTCGTCGGGCTGCTTCGGGCAACCGGCGGCGCTGCGCGTGTTCTGGGCCTCGATGCATGGCACGATTCGCGGGCTATTCGGGCACAGGTGGGTTACCTGCCCGGCGACGTGCGGCTGTATGAGTGGATGAGCGGCCGACGCCTGCTCGCGTTTTGTAATCGGGCACGTGGCGGCGGGTGCGAGGCGGAGATCACCCGCCTCACCAAGCGATTCGACCTCGACATCAACCGAGTCATTCGCAATTACTCGCGCGGCATGAAGCAGAAACTTGGCCTCATCGCCGCGCTCATGCATCGCCCGAAGCTCCTCATTCTCGATGAACCGACGACAGCCCTTGACCCACTCGTACAGCAGACGCTTTACGTGGAACTTCGCGCGGCCGCCACCGATGGGCGCACGGTGCTCTTCTCCAGCCACACGCTCGCCGAAGTGGAATCGCTCTGCGACCGCGTCGCGATCATTCGCGGGGGTCGCATTATTGAAGACAACACGATCGACGCCCTGCAACGCCGGGCCGTCCGCCGGGTTGAATTGAGAATCGGCAGCGACGATTGGCGAAAGACGACCGCCCCTGTGGCATGGAGCGAAATTGAATCGCGCGACGGCGCGGTCATCGGCACATGGAAAGGTGACGTGCGCGAGCTGCTGTCGTGGCTGGCGGGCCTGCCCGTCCAAGATGTGGTCATCGGGGCCCCGGACCTGGAAGACCTCTTCGCGGCGTATTACCACAAGGACGAGGGAGGCGGCCGATGATTGACTTCCCTTTCCTGCGTCGCACGCTTCGAGACTACGCATGGCTGTGGCTCGCGACGGCGGTCATCTTGTTCATCTTCGTGAATCTCTTCATGTACGCGATTCATGCCACGCCAATCGGCCAGCAAGGCGCCGACTTTCTCAAGATGCCGTTTGTCCGGCGAATCCTGACGGTGATGCTCGGCACGGACCCACTGGAGATGCTGTCGGCGACGGGTATCAGCGCATTCGCCTTCACTCATCCGCTGGTGTGGACCCTGCTCGTCGTGTTTTGTCTGACGATGACCTCTGGGATGATCGCAGGGGAGATGGATCGCGGGACGATGGACCTTCTGGCTACGCTTCCAATCTCTCGGGCGCGGATCTTCAACACAACCGTTCTCTCGACGATCTGCCTGCTGATCCCGCTGTGCTGGGTCGTATGGCTCGGCGTGAAATCGGGCGCAACCATCGCAAAGGCCGAGGGAGTGCGGCTGGACGTACTTGTCCGCGTCACGTGGCACCTTTGCGCCGTTTGCGTGGTGATCGCGTCATTCTCCTCGGCGGTCTCGGCGATGTGCCCGCGTCGCGGAACGGCGGTCGCAGCCTCGTTCTTTCTTGTGTTTTATGCCTTTGTGCTCAACGTGCTGCGAGCCTTGTGGTCGGGGCTGGAACTTCTGAAGTGGACGGATTTTCTGTA
>CAZSBF010000010.1:56243-60581 GCA_964605185.1 uncultured Planctomycetaceae bacterium | reverse complement strand
CTATCCAACACGACCGTCAACGCAAAGAAAAAATGCAGGCTTTTTCAACAGCCCCTTTTTGTCCGAATATCGCGATGGGGCAGGCGCGAATGCGGTTTGGCATGGTGCGGGCGCGGAATGTCCGGGGTCTTCCTCATACGCCTATCAATCTTGCTCGCCGTTTCACCGTTGGCTGTGACTTGTTGTAGGTATTTGTTAGGGAACAGGTTGGGGGATCGGGAGACTGAGGAGCCAAGGTTTCAAGGGGCCGAGGCGCCAAGCGGTGATCACAACGTCCGCCATCATGGGGGCGGTTCGTGGCTAACTGGAAATGGCGGGTTCACGAGAACCCGCCCTACAACCTTGTGGCCGATTCGCGAGTCAACCTATTTCGCCGCGACTACGATCCAAGAATGATCGCCACAACGCCGGGGATGTCGGTGTCATCGACGTACAAATCACCATTCATGTCGTAGGCGCAATAGGGGGCCGAGTAGGTGACGAAATCCCAATTCAGCAGTGCGTCAAGCAGCCCGTTGATGTCGAGGCCGTTCGCGGTCGTGTCGAGATTGCCGTCGGCGGTGGCGGTCGCGAACACATTTACCTGAACGGCCGGCGGGATGATGTCGCCGCAGCCGTTGGAGATGACCACGTCGTACAGGCCGGTATCCGATGGACTCGCCGAGAGGAACTCGATGAACGAGTCGGTCGCGCCGTCGATGGGGTCGCCGTCTTTTCGCCACTGATATGAAGGGCTTGGCGAGGAGAAGCCCTGTGCAGCGAGGCTCACGTATTGGCCGGCGCAGGTGTCGACGGGGTCGGGGCCGAAGCCGAGGATCGGCGGAGAACTCGAGATCGTTACCGTCGCCTCGTCACTGATCGTTTGATTACACGCATCAATAATGACGCAGTCATAATTGTCGTTGTCGAATTCGGATGCGGGGTTGATCGTCAGCGTAGATGTATTGACCCCGGAGAAGGGGGGCGAATTCGTAAGATTAATGCCGCCTTTTCGCCATTGATAGGTTACCGGTGAAACGACGGTTGCCGAGAGACTCAGCAAAACTGAATCGCCCGCACAGCCTGCTGTGTCAACTGGTTCAGTCGTGATCATCGGGCCCGACTGAACGGAGACGGCCACCGAGTCACTCGGAGTATCGCCGCAGTCGTTGGTGACAAGCACATCATAGGAATCAGTATCGCTCAGCAAGGTCGGTGAAATGGAAAGGGTGCTTGAGGTCGCACCTGAGATTCGGCCGCCATTGGAGAGATTGACACCGTTCTTGCGCCACTGATAGGAAAGCGTCCCGTTGAGCGCAGTCACGTTGAGATTGACAGCTGAACCCACGCAGGCGTTAGTCGCGGAAGGCTCACTGACGATCTCGGGCGGTTCAATGGCTGCGACGAGTGGATAGGCTGAGCTTCTTACCTGACCAAAGCTCCCAGAGACGATCGCGGCATAGTTGCCAGCATCCGCGCCGGAGACCGGGCTGATTGTGAGAGCTTCGGATTGCGCGCCGGAGATGTTGCCTCCATTGGTCAAGTTGACGCCATTTTTTTGCCACTGGTAGGTGTATGCACCGGGCGTGCAATCGGAAATACTCAACGTAATCTCAGTCGGCGGGCAGGAGCCGGTGCTACTCACGGCGATGGTCGGCTGCGACCACTGAGCGAACGAAATCGAGGAAATACCGCCAGCTACACTGAACACACCGCCTGCCATCAATGTGGACGAATCCGATGGCCCGGGATGTGCGATAAGCGTGCGGACGGAACCATCCAACACGCCTTCTCCATTTGGGCCGTCCAGTGGTGACCAGGCGGTTCCATTCCATGCGGCGATTCTTCGAGTGCTTTGTCCGCCTGCATTCAAGAAATCGCCACCGGCGATGAGGAGTGAATTCTGTGGTCCGGCTCCGTCAGCATCATATACGGATAGCGTGTACACGCGCATGTCCATGCCGCCGCCCACACTGGACCAGCTAATCCCATTCCATTTTGCGATAAAACTTGTTCCAGTCACTCCGTTGACGCCGGCGAAATCGCCTCCGATGTACAACTCAGGATTCGCCGGACCTGCTCCATCCGCGTCGTACGATGCAACGGCATTGACGACTGGGATGCCTCCCGAGAAGGTGGTGGCGGCACCGGACCATGTGTTGTTTCTCCAAAGGGCAACGTTTTCTGCGGGGTTACCACCTGCGGTCGTAAACCTGCCGCCAACGACCAGTGAGGGAATGTTTCCCCCCGGTCCATCCATATCGTGGATCGTCATGCAAAGTACTTCAGCCAGAAATGGAGCTGCTACTCCCAATCCGGGCTGCGACCAGTTCGTTCCGTTCCATTTCGCGACTCGCCCAACTGGCAATCCGCCCGCCATTGAAAACGTACCGCCCACATAGAGAGCGGGCAGGTTGGGGCCGCCATCATCATCGTCGTATACCTGAAGAGCCCCGGGTCGGTTGGTCAGGTTCGGGTTTCCGAGCGAGGACCAAGCCGAGCCGTTCCATTTGGCAATCCACTCTGTATTTGGAACTCCGGCGACTGAATCAAGGAGTCCACCGACATAAAGTTCAGTCGAATGTGGTCCGGGGCCGTCATCGTCAAAACTTGCAAGTGCATAGGCCTCGTTGTTTGAAATAGCTCCGCCAACACTGGACCAATTGGCACCATCCCAACGGCCAATATTTCCTAATCCGGACACACTGGGTTGAATTCCAAAACTACCCGCGGCATACACAGACGCTGGATTGCCGCCCGGTCCATCCAAATCAACAGAAGCCAATACGTTGATTGTGTGGCCGTAGATAACGCTCGGAAGATCATCAAAAAACGAGAACCACGACGCGCCGTTCCACCCCGCCACCCCCGCGGAATAGAGAGTTGAGTCCACTTTCGAAAAACGCCCGCCAACCAGCGGCATCGACTCAAGTGGTCCTGCTCCATCGATGTCGAATTGTCCTGCGCAATGTGCAATACCCCCGACTCCGTTTCCTCCCGAGCCAATGAGGGGCGACGCAACCGAGCCATTCCACAATGCCGCGTTGTTGACTGATACGCCGGCGGCCGAGCTGAAGCCGCCTCCAATAAGCAGTGATGCGGTCATGGGAGCTGATCCATCCGGATCGACCACAGAAAGAACACGGACTCCCGTCGCACCGGTGACGCCATTGGTGCCGCCCGGGCCGGACAAGATGGACCAGGCCGAGCTATCCCATCGTGCAATTCGATTGACTGAAACTCCTCCAGCCGACAGAAAGGTGCCGCCCGCAAAGAGACGGGGCGGATTCGGACCGCCGCCATCTTCGTCATAGGCACAGACCGCGTATACGGTATTGTCGACGCCCGTGCCGCTCGGACCGGCGAAAGCTCCCCAGTTCGCTCCATTCCATTTTGCGATTCGGTTGGCCGTGATGCCACCGGCGGTCGCAAAGTGGCCCGCCGCCACAAGCACCGGCAGACCGGGACCCGTGCCATCTTCATCCCACACGCAGAGGGCGTTCACAGTGTTACTGACACCATTTCCACCCGGCGCAATCAGGGCTGAGTAGGTGCTGCCGTTCCATTTGGCGATGTTGTTAGCAGCGACGCCACCCGCATTGAAAACATTGCCGCCGATGTATAGTTCGGCGGTTCCCGGACCGGGTCCGTCCGCGTCAAACACGGCCAATGTCAGGATGTCGCCGCTTACCCCCACGAAACCAGACGGAAGCGCCGTCCATGTAGTGCCGTCCCATCGAGCGATGTGGTTGCAGAATACGCCATTCATGTAAGCAAAGTTGCCGGCAACATAGAGAGCGGGAAGAATTGGACCGGGACCGTCATCGTCAAAAACGGCCATTGAGGTCACGGCCCAGTTGCTGTTGTCTACTCCATAATTATTTGCCGGCGTGCCAAGGGCAGACCATGTTTGGCCGTCCCACCGCGCAATCCCGGTTGCTGCGATCCCATCAATGGAGGAAAAACCACCCCCAATATAGAGTTCCGGACTGTGAGGTCCGCCATCGTCGTCATCATACGCACAGATCGATAGTACGGTTCCGACGACTCCATCCTGGCCGAGCCCCGGTGCCCAGCCATGGGGACAGTCCCGCGCTTCAAGCACACTGGATAAACAAAGGCAGGCCACCACATATGTTATGACGGCGGGAAGCCTGGTCGTTGTTGAACGCATTCGTGTCGCGAATGTCCGTGAGAGGATGTTCGAAGTGAGGACGCGAATGTGTGTAAGTGGCATGGCGGCAGCTCCTATCGCCAGAGGGTGAATCGGGAAGGAGACAATTTAATTCAAGTGAATTGTAATCGATAAGAGGTTAGGATTACATGCTCAAAAGCGTATAAAAAAATGATTAATTGGGG
>CAZSBF010000010.1:0-56233 GCA_964605185.1 uncultured Planctomycetaceae bacterium | reverse complement strand
ACCCTCTCCCCCGCGCACCCCCCCCCCCGCCCCCCCCCCCCGCCCCCCCCCCCGGAGATTGGAGCATCAGCGTTTTGAGCTAAGGTTTTGCCAGCCAGTCGTTTAGGTGTTGTGCCAAATCCTTGGCGTCACGGCGATCCATGATCTTTGCCGCGATATCGGGGCGCACCTTCAAGTTCTTCATCGCGAGGGCGACGCGCTCCCACAGTTTGTCGCGCTTCTTGTCTGACTCGGCAAGATAAAGCTCGCTGACGAGTTCGCTCAATTTCGTCAGCATGATGTCGCCTTTGTTTTCGTAGTAGCGGTCGACGATTTTCTTTTGATGAGGGGTGAAGTCGGGCATGGGTGATACTCAATCGTTGGCGAGCATGGTCGTGGGATATACAACAGGAACTATGACACGATGAATATAATATGCGATTCGGATCGGTTGCCTCCGTCGCCCCTTCCGGGGCTTTGGTGTTTCACCATTTGAACCAGGGGCTTGCGCCCCTGGCTACGATCCGTTGCCCCTCCGGGGCATGGGTAATGGTGCTGTCAAAACAAACATATTGCTGTGGCGGAAAAAGTTGGGCATGGGTGGTTCTCCTATGCACCGACCGATAGTCGATGCTACTGACCGTCGGGTCCTTATCTCACCGGTCAGGAGACCGGTGCCACACTATTTTTCACCGGTTGGGAGACCGGTGCCACAAACAGCAGGTGCCACAGGGCCATGTACTACGCCGGCTGAACGGGACGCTGGCGGTTTGCCGCGTCGAGCTTGCCGAAGATCATGCGGCCGGCTGATGTTTGCAGGACACTGGTGACCGCGACTTCCACGACGTCGCCGATGCGGGCGCGTCCCTGATCGACCACCACCATTGTGCCGTCGTCAAGGTAGCCGATGCCCTGGCCGGCCTCTTCGCCGGGCTTGATGATCTTGACCATCATGCCTTCGCCGGGGAGGACGACGGGCTTCAATGCGTTGGCGAGGTCGTTGATGTTGATGATGCGGACATTTCGAATCTTGGCGACTTTGTTCAGGTTGTAGTCATTGGTGACGACGAGGCCGTTCAATTGCGTGGCAAGGGTGAGCAGCTTGAGATCGACTGATTCGGCGGCTTCGGTCTTGCTCATGGTGGGGGTTTCCATGATCTCGATGTCGATGTTGGCGCTGCCCTGCAATTTGTTAAGGGCGTCGAGGCCGCGCCGGCCGCGGGCGCGTTTGAGCTTGTCGGCGGAGTCTGCCACGGCCTGCAGTTCGTTGAGGATGAACCGGGGCACGATGAGCTTGGAATCCACGATGCCGGTTTCGCAGATGTCGACGATGCGGCCGTCGATGATGACGGACGTGTCGAGGATGAATGGATGCTGTCCTTTGATCTGCTTGGCGAACTCGACGTAGGGGATGATGAAGCGGATGTCGTCTTTCGTCTGCAAAACGAAGCTGACACAGAAATAGCAGACGACGATGCCGAGGATGACCTTGGTAATGGCGATCGCGGGTTGATCCTGTCCGTTGGTGGCGGCGAGGTCGGGGCGATAGGCCGAGATGAGAAGGTCGAGCACCATGGCCACGACATATGTAATGAGCAGCCCGCCGGTCAAACCGAAGAACAAGCCCGAGATGGCCTTGAGTGATTTTTGGGCGATGCTGGAGTCAATGACGATGACGACCGCAGTCAGTACCACGGCGAGGAGAATCAGCGCCATCCGATTTTCGGGAAGGACGCTGCCGCGTTCCACATAGGTCATGCAGACGGCGAGCAACGTGAGAAACAGAAACAGGCGGAGCAGCAGGCGCAGCATGGAGGTCTCCCGGTTGAATAATCAAATGTCCGGAGCTGCGGCACGTTCGCAAGCAGAATGACAGGAGCGGCGGGCATCCGCTAAGGAATAATGAGAATAATGAATCTGCCCGTTGCTGGCGACGATGCCGGTATGGGAAGCATTATAACACAACGGGCCGAGATGCCGGTCATGGTTCCATGAAGCTGTAGTCGATGCGGAACCCGCCCGGAGCGGCGGCATCCTGTTCGAAGGTGAATAGGAGGAGGCCGGTCCCCGTGGTTTGACGGATGTCGGTTCGAAGACAGGTGAAGTCGATCCCGTTGAGGACGAGTCGCGGCTCCGCAGTGCCTTCGGTGGGCTCGGCCTCAAGGGGATCGCCAAGAGCGGCACCGGAGAAATTGACGCCGCGGACGAGGGCCCGTTCATCGGTGATGTTGATGGAGGGGTCGTTTCGATTGGTGTCGATCAACTGAATCAACTCATCGCCGCCGAGTGAAAACGTTTTTCGACAGGGCTGGACGATCTGAACGCTTGCGGTATTGCCCTCCAGTCGGAGTTGGCCGAAGCCGGTTGGAAGCGTGTCCTTGTCCAATTGGTCGTAAGCGCCAAATGTGAAGATGGCGCGGAAGGGCGTGTTATTAATGAAGCCGACTTGCAGGGCGCGGGGCGTGGGCGACCCGGTCGGACCGACGAAGTCAGAGGTTGGCGCGTTGATGTTCTGCAGGGCGTTGGGCGTGCACGAATCCGAGACGATTACGACAAGCGTGGCGACAACCGTCGTGAACAGATGGCGAATCGGGACCTTCATGGGGTGGGATGCTCCTGGAGCGATTGTTCATTACTAAATCGGCAGCCGTCCGGCACTGGGAGAGGTTTTGCGGGGCGACGGGCGAGGATGGGCAATTCGGCGAGGTTCAGCAGGGCCATTCGGCAAATAATGCCGTGATGTGCTGGGCAGCCGATGGCGCCTCAGCGCGTGTGATTGATGCTAGGGGGGCGACACTCGTGAATTCAACCGCGAAGGGGCGGATTGTAATTGGCCACGATTGGAAAACACCCGGAGCCAAACCTTGGGCTTTATCCACAGGATGCGCAACAGCCTATAACTCATGCTCGCAATGAACCTTATCTCACGGAGGGGATAGACGTTCGATTGCGAAACGATACCTGTGAATATTTGCCCGACGCAGATAAAGCGTGAAGAATCAACAAGATAGGGGTGCCGGAGCCTATGACTTCAGACTCCCCGGAATCCGGCGGGGCTACTATACTCCGCCGTTTCAGGTCTGCGACACGCCCCTGTGCCGGGGAGGCATTGCGAGTTCTCACATGTTGTCAACAACGACCAGCCCCCAAGGTTCGACGAATCCGCAAGGCGGCACGGCACGTCTGTTGGAGGCTCGCGATCTGGTGAAGTCCTACAGCGGGCGAACGGTTGTCAACAAGGTGAGCTTTTTCGTGGGGTCTGGGGAGATTGTCGGTCTGCTGGGGCGCAATGGCGCCGGCAAGACGACCAGCTTTCGCATGACGATGGGCATCGTGACGCCCGACGCGGGCCACGTTCACTTTCGTGGCGAGGAAATCACCAAGCTGCCAATGTTCAAGCGCGCGCAGAAGGGCGTCGGTTATCTGTCGCAGGAGAACAGCGTCTTTGTGCGCTTGTCAGTCGAAGACAATCTGCTGGCGATTCTGGAATTGAATCGTTCGCTGACGGGTGCGGAACGCAAGAACAAGGCCCGCGAATTGATGGAGCAGTTCGGCTTGGCGCGCAACGCGCGGCAGGAGGCGCGGACGCTTTCCGGCGGCGAACGTCGAAAGCTGGAGATTGCCCGGGCGCTCATCACGCAGCCCGCGATCATCCTGCTCGACGAGCCATTCAGCGGTGTCGATCCGATCGCCGTGCAGGATCTGCAACGGGAGATTCGCCACCTGCGCGAGCACATGGGTCTGTCGTTCCTGCTCACCGATCACAACGTCCGCCAGACGCTTGAAGTGACGGATCGCAGTTACATTATTCATGAGGGTCGCGTGATTGCAGAAGGCGCGCCGCGGCAGCTCATCAACGACCCCGCCGTTCGCGAGGCGTATCTGGGCACGACCTTCCGCGGCGATGAGTTCGACCAAGGCCCGGCCACACCGCCGACGATCCGCCCAAGTTAGCCCGTTTACGGCGCGGGAAGCAGATCCACAAACGGTTTCACGTCGCGCCCGTCGATCTTCCGATCGCTGCCGGTGGCATCGTTTCTTGCACGAAGGTACCAAAGCACGACCAGTACCGGCAGCGCATACTTGTCCCACGCGATGTGAGAACGAACCAGCGTCAGGGCCTGAATCAGAATTAAGGCTAACGGAAGCGGGTTGTGCGCGAAGCGTTGTACGCACAGCCACGCCAAGACCGCGAGGATCACGATGCGCCCGAAGTCGGGCAACATGAGCCGCAGTCCTTTGTCCAGATAGCCCATCGATTCCACGCCCACACCGGGTGTATTTCCCAGCGGCGGAAACATCAGGACGAGAATCGCAATCACCGCGACGATGATCATCGAATATGCCGGAGAGGTAATCGTGAATCGCCTGCGGAACAGGACCATCTCAATCAGCACGAAATATGCGCCGATGCACGACAGGAAGTACAGGGAATGATCGACATGCCAGCGCCCTGCTGCGTCCGCGCTCAGGTGGCTTTGCCGCGATGTAGCCGGAGCGAGTCCGCCGAAGAACGCGACCCACATCGCCAGTGTCAGGGCGGCGGCTGAATAGGTGACGGCTTGTATCAGCTGGACTCTTTGCCCGCGCATCGCGTCCAGTGCCACCGACGAGAGAATGGCAAGCGGGAGCGCGACCATGTATTGCCTCGTCGCGATGGCAAGTGCGAACGAAAGCGCGGCGATGATGTGCCGGCCGTTCAGGAATCCGACGAAGCCCAATACGCCGAAGAGCGACGCGAGGATGTCCGTATAGACGTGAATGCTGGTTCCGAGGAAATAGGGGCATGCCGCCATCCCGATCATTGCCAGCACAGGTCGTGACCATGAATCGCTTCGCGGCCACACCACGACCATGGAAATAACGAGTGAGCACGAAAGGCAGATGGCCCGTGCGGTGACAATACCTCCGCCCGTCAAATTCTCCGCTGCTCCGAGCACCACAAACAAGAGCGGTGTTGTGGGCGAGTCGTAGTCGCGAAGCAACGCAAGCGGCGGCGGAAACGTAGCGGCAAACTGCTCCACCACGGGCCAGAAAAACCGCTCGTCCTTGCGAATGGGAAACCGAAGACAATCCGCAGCGACGAAGAGACCGAGATAGGCCGCACCCATTACCCCCGCGGTCACTAGTTTTCGCCGAATCGATGAGGTTGCCTGCGTCATTATCGCATCGTGTGCCGCGATTAGTAGACGCCTTCCACCACCGTCGTTGCGAATCCGCTGAAGGGGCGAACGTTGGCCACACCGTCCCACGGATATTTCTCGCAGGGCGGCGTGCGCATGGCCTCGTCGCGTTCGAGGAAACGCGGCATGAAGAATTCTTTTGTGAGCGTCGTTAGTCGGGTGCGGCCCCACTCGCCGTAGGGCACGATGGTCTTTTCATCCTTGAAGTCCACGGCCTCCACCATCGCCCGCGGTTGCGGCGGGTGATAGATGATTGCGTAGTTGTCGGCGCGGTCGAAGGGTTTGTGGACCGCGAGGCCCATGAGCGTGTTGCCATAGGTTGGTACAAAATCCACCTTGCCCTCGCACAATTCTTCGCGGGCAAATCGGTGGAATTGCGGCGTCATGCTGGTGCCGCCGCAGAAGATTCCGGTGATGCCGGCCTGCACGAGGCTGATTTTGTCGCAGAGCGCTTCGAGCAGCTTCGGCGTCGTGAACATGCAGCGGATATTCGGATGCGCCTTCAGGATCGTCAGCCCTTGATCGATGATGTGATTGCGATAGTCCTCCATCACATTCATCTGGCCCTTCTTGATGAGCTTGATCACCCAGCGAGGGTCCATGTCGATGCAGAAGCAGATGCCGCCGCGATGCTGGGCGAGATGCTCCACGGCCAGGCGCAGACGCCTGGGGCCGGAAGGACCGAGCATGAGCCAGTCGCTCCCTTTCGGAAACTTCGCGTCGTCCAGCGTCTCGCTGAACATTTCGTAGTCGATGCGGAAGTCGTCGCTGGCGATGCGGCTCTTGGGGACACCGGTGCTGCCGCCCGTCTCGAAGACGTAGATGGGCTTCCCGGCAATGCCGCGCGGCACCCAACGTCGCACCGGCCCGCCGCGCAGCCACTCATCCTGGAAGTACTCGAACTTGTCGAGGTCTTCGTAGCGTTGAATCTCCTTGCGCGGATCCCACGAGAGCTTCTTTGCGTAGTCAATCCAGAAGGGACAACCCGATGCGGGGTCGAAGTGCCACGCGACTATTTCGCGCGTATGGGCATCGAGCCTGTCCTTTGCAGCGGCGATGGCATCGGGCTTGGCGATTGTTGGTTGAGCGGCAATGGTTGCGTTCATGGGCGTATCATAGTCGAGTCATCGAGGCAATCCCATCCGCACCGGCGGCATTGAATCCTACCATCGGGGCGTTCACCAGAGTTTTGCAATAAAGTCTAAATGGAGACGCAGAGTTTTTTCCGCGGCACCGGCGTCACACCGATGCGAGGACAGGCGAAACGCCTGGCCCACATTGTACGTTTCATTCCGCGGTACTACTTACGAAGGAGTACTCTCAAGAAAACCGGACGACCGGTACTTCGACCGTCTTTTCCACTGGACAGGTTCCGCGCCCAATCTCCGCAACACGGCGAACGACGGACGCATCGAAATAGCGAGCACCGCATTTTTCACATATGCCGATCGGGACATCCTCTAGAACGACGAAGCTGCCTTTGTGGCGAAGCGCCTCACGGGCAACCATTCGCTCGCGGACCATCCCTTGGCAATGCTCACAGGCAAAGTCGTACATACACTAATTCTACCTTTTTTCGTACGCCGTTATGACCAAAAGCCGGCCCGATTCAACGAATCTTACGACGACGCCCACTGAGGTCCGCAAATCACACGCTGTTCCGACCACCACAAAGCGGGTTCCGCGCGGGTCGTGCGTTAGCTCCCTCTCAATGGATCCAGTCAGTATGGCAGATTCGACATCCAACGCGTCCAGGTCATCCTCATCCATCTCATCATAGGCATGTTCTGTCAACGCGTATTGTTGGTTGAGGACCGCTTCGCGGATACGAATGAGCATCTCCTGTGGAGGCATTCCATGTTGCCCTCGTGTATTCGACTTGCAAAATCCAGCCTATTGCAACTAACCTGTAAGGTCTAGAAATGACTGACGTTACTTGCCTTGAATCGCGTACAGCATTCGCCGATTCGTCACATAGAGTACACCATTCGAGGCGACCGGGGTTGTATAGACCGAGTTCTCCATGTTGTTCGTTGCGATCAGTTTCTTTTCCTTGCCGTGTGTGAAGACGAGGACGTCGCCATCTTCGGTGCCAAGCATGACCTTGCCATCGACCACGTAGGGCGAGCCCCAGATGGCCGAGTAGGTATCGTGCTGCCAGTACCGCTTGCCCGTCTTGGCGTCGAAGCAATTGAAGAAACCCGACAGATCCACGGCGTACACCAGATCATCCTTGATGGCACAGGTCGAGATCGACCTGCGAAAATCCTCCCCGCCAACGTGCCAGACCCTGCCCGACTCGGTGATGTCACCTGTTTTCGTTGCATCAATGCAATGGAAGTGGCCAATACCCTCGCCGTGTTCGGGGTCCTGGCCGACGCAGACATAGACCTTGTTGTCATAAATGACCGGCGTCGCGATGACCTCGTTGGCCGTGCCCTTGCCGCCGAGAATGTACTTGGCACCTGGCGGATTTAAGTTGTATTTCCAGATAATCTCGCCGGTCTTGGGCTCCAGCGCGTAGCACCAGCCGTCGCCTCCGCCAAAGATGACCTGACCCTTGCCCTTGATCACGCCATAGGTCGGGCTGGACCACTGGCCGTGAAAGGTGTTCTTGCCGCAATAGGATTTTTCCCACGCCAGCTTGCCCGTGGTCTTATCAACCGCGACAAAATCCGGTGAATCGGGCGAAGGGAGATTCAGGTGTCCTTCATCCACGCCATTGGCGGTCAGCGTGAACACAAGCCCTTCGGCCACGACGGGTGATGCCGTCGCAAGGTTGTGCGGAAACACGCCAAGCTCGTCGATCATGTCATAAATCCAGATGATATCGGCGTCTTCCTTCTCGTTGTACTTCTCGTCCTTGTAGGGACCATCATTCTCGCCATCGAGGAAACCCTCGGCATCGGCGCAGATGACCTCGCAGCGGTTGCTGATGTAGTAGACCATCTTGCCTTCGACGTAGGGAGACGAGCAGATGCCCTGCTCCGGCCAGTCGTTCACGCGCCCCGACGGCAGTTTGTCGTGCGTAGCCTGCCAGAGCATCTTGCCGGTCTTTTCATCAAGGCACATGACGACGCCCTTGTCGCCCTTGATCTTCGGCCGATGCTCGCCGGTGTTGTTCGTGCCGACATAAATGCGGCCGTCGGCGATCACCGGGTTGCCGTAGGTCTGCGAACCGAGTTCGGACGTCCACTTGATGTTCTCTTTGGTCTTGTAGTTCCACTTGGCGGGAATGTTGGTCTCATCGGAGACCATGTTGCGATCGGGCGAACCGCCCCACATCTTCCAGTCGCCGCGCTTCGTGCCGGAGGGGGACTCCGCTGAAACCGAAACGGAACTCCAAGCCGCAATAAAACACACGAGCAAACAATGTCGAATGTTAAATGTAGAATGCATAAAGTCACCTCTGAAGAATCTCATCATGCTTATCCAATTTGCCTCTCCTGACCAGTTTTCGCCGTTCAATTCATCATTCTCCATTCTGCATTCTTCATTCATTCTCATGCACCATGTAATTGTCGACGTACACTTCCGCGCCGTCGCTCTTGTCTGTTGTTCCGTTTGAGTAGGTAAAGATGCCGGGGCTGCTCTCGGTGTTCGGGCAGGGGTCCTCGAACTCAATCGTCCAGGATGCCGGCTCGGTTTCGCCGCGTGGCCACACCTTGCCGCCGACATGGGCCTTGCCGTTCTTCATGACGACCTGCAACTTCATGCGATACCACTGATCGGGCTTCAGCTCCATTGGAACCTTGTGCCGGAGCGCGTGCGTCGGCTCGTCGCGCCAGCGCGACAGCTCCAACTCCTTCGTCATGCCCATCAGCACCATTTCATAACCGCTGTTGATGAGGCCCATGTCCGGTTTGAAGCGTTTTTTTGCCAGTGTGCCGAGCATGTCGGCTTCAATGGTGTATCCGCCGGCAATCGGAGGGTTGGAAAACGCCCGCATCTTCCAGACCGGCGACGGCTTGCCCTTCTCGGCCATTTTCTTGAAGCACTTCGACCCGTCGCGATCAACAATCTTCGTCTTGCCCATCACGCCGACCCAACCGGGCGGCGGCGCATCGGGCGTCATTTTCTCGAAGTCTTCTTTAATCGGCAGCTTCGGCGAAACACGCACGCGGGCCGCCGCGCTCAACTCGCCGACCTTTGCCATCACAAGTCCTGCGGAATAGGCCGCGTCGCTCGGCGCCGTGAAAGTTCCGTCTTTGCCGATCGCACCCTTGAACCCGGGCGATAGATTCCAATTTGCCGTGCCTGCGTTCGGCACCGCCGCGCCATTGGCCGTAAATCCTTGAATCGCGAACTTCACGGTCTCGCCAGGCGCGACTGTCAACTCACCAGGCACGACCTGAATCGTCTTGATGGCTTCCCCGCCGGTGCCGTTCTCCGCCGCCATCGCGGGGATCGAAATGTTCGGCGTTTTGGCGTCCTTCGAGCCGAGGCAGTAAGTCGCATACCGTGTCATGAAATAGACGCGGCCACCGCACACTGCCGGGCTGCCGAAGATTTCATCAATCGTATTGTTCGGCCCCGCGAAGGCGACCTTGCTCAGTGCCTCGCATTTGTCGCCGCCATCCTTGAGGATCCAGAATACGCCGTTCTGTTCGCCAACATAGATCACGCCATCCGCCGTCAGCACCGGCGACCCCTTGCCGACGCGGCCCAGCTTGAAGTCCCATGCCTTCTTGCCCGTCTTGGCATCCACGCAGTGCAGCATGGCCGAGTTGTCCACGGAATAAATACGTCCGTTCCCAAGTGCAGGTGACGCGTAGCCGGCATCCAGTCCGTCGAGCCGCCAGATTTCGCCCGACTTGGTGATGTCGCCCGTTTTCGACCCATCGACGCACACGAGGCGCCCCATGAGCGTCGTGTCGAGGTTTTCCTCACTTTGGCCGAAATAGATGTTTTTTCCGTCACCCACCGGCGACACATTAAGACCGACCTTGCTCAGTGCACTCGACCAAACGACCTGTCCGGTGCGTGCGAGCATTCCATAGACCTTGCCGTCGGCATTGGGCGCGACCATGATCCGCTTGCCGTCAATCACGGTCACATACGGAATCGCGTAGGTCGTATCGGCCGGTGTTCCACCCGGTTCCGCCCACCAGATCACTTGGCCGGTCTTCTTATCGAGCGCGAGATATCGGTGACAGGGCTTGGCCTGGTTGGCCCAGTTCGTATTCAGAAAGCTGATGACGACTCGATTCTCATCGACGATGGGGTTCATCAGGCGCCCGCCATAGCCGCTGACGCGATTGAACTCCTGCATCATTGACCGCTTCCACACGAGCTTGCCGTCGCGCGAAAGTGCAATGACGTCGCCGCCGGTGGTGTGAGTATAAATATTCCCTGTTTCGGAATCGCCAACGACGCTGGTCCAGCCCACGCGGTTGGCCGCGATTTCCGTAAAGAAGACGTTGAAGCGATATTCCCACAGCGTCTTGCCCGAGTCGGCATCGAGACAAATAACCCGTTCCTGAAGGCAGGTGCCATCACCCACGGGCCCGACAAAGAACACGCGGCCGTTCATTACGATCGGCGTGCTGCGTCCGCCTTCGGGCGATTTCCACAGCACGTTCTTGCCTTCCGGCGACCAATCCGTGACCGGGGCATTTTCCCGCGTGTAGCCGTTTTGCTCCGGCCCGCGCCACGTCGGCCAGTCGGCGGCCGACGCCGATGTGGCGGTCAAGGCGATAGCGGCGAGGGATACGGTCTTCAATGCGAACGAAATTCGTGTCGTAGTCATGGCAGTTCTATGGGGCTTAGGGTTGTCGGTGAATGCGTCGGGCCTTCATCTCGAAGCGGGGCAGCGTGCCGGAGTGAACCGGGCATACGTTCGGTCGAAAGTTAAAACGATCCCGAAAGGCCTGCGTCACGGCCTCCACCAGATCGTCGGCGGAGGCACCATTCACAGGCTCGATTTCAATTCGGAGGTCCGCCATCGTGTCGCGTCCTGACACAATCAGGCGATATTCCGCGACATCCGGGAACTCGCGAAGTATAGCCTCAATCGCTGTCGGATACACATTGTTGCCGCGAATGACGAGCATGTCGTCGGTCCGGCCGATGATGCCGCCCTCCAGTCGGGCGAAGTGACTGCCGCAGGCGCAGACGCCGGTGACAAGTCGAACATGATCCCCCGTGCGATAGCGAATCACGGGGAAGCCGAACCGGCCGAGGTTCGTCAGAACGAGTTCCCCATCCGCCGCGTCATTCGACGCCCCGCGCGACCAGCGCGATTGTTTGGTCGCCGGGTCAATCACCTCGGCGATGAACTCCGTTTCATTGATATGCACCGAGCCGGGTGATGCAGCGCATTCATAGGCATACGCCCCGACCTCGGTCATGCCGACATGATCGTACAGCCGGGCGCCAAATGCATTCTCGACTACTTTTCGGGTTGCTGGGATGCTGCCGCCCGGTTCGCCCGCGACGATGAGCGCGCGAATGCTGGATGCGACGAGGTCGATGTCGTGTTCCTTTGCGACCTCGGCAAGGTGCATGGCGTAGGTCGGCGTGCAGCAAATGACGGTCGCCTCGTTCTCGGTCATCAATCGCAGTCGCGCCGCCGTGGTCATCCCGCCGCCGGGCAGCGCCAGGCAACCGATTCGCACGGCCGATTCAAACGCCGCCCAAAAGCCCACAAACGGGCCAAACGAAAATGGAAACAGAATGCGATCCGAGCGAGTCACATTCGCGGCGCGAAACACCGCCTCCCAACAGCGCATCCACCATTCCCAGTCTTCGGCTCGATCCGGGCAGCGCAGTGGAACCCCACTGGTCGTTCCCGATGTCTGATGCAGGCGGCAGTAATCTTCGACGGGATAGCTTAGGTTCGAGCCGTAGGGTGGCCGCTCTCGTTGATCGTCGAGCAACTCCTGCCGCGTCACGAACGGGGCGCGGAGCAATTCGGCCAGCGATCCAGTCCATCCATCTCCCAATCGCGAGCGCCAGAACTCGTTTTGCCCGCCGACTACCCCGGCCAAGTCGCTCAATCGCTCGTCTTGAGTGCGGAGAATCTCACCGGGAGAAGGATGGTGAGGATGCCCGGGTGTATGCGGCACGATAGGAACCCCTTGGCGGATATCCCGCGACAGGCGTGTACCCGCGCATCCTACGTGCGAGGGCCGAATCGTGCGATGGAGAAGAGGCCCACGGGGTGCGCGGTGTGACCATTCGTTACAAAGTCGGCCAAAATCTCCCCGACAACCGGGGCAAACTTGAACCCATGCCCCGAAAAGCCGCCGGCCAGCCAGACATTTCCATGGTCGGGGTGCCGGTCGATGATGAAATTCTCATCGGGTGTGTTGGTGTAAAGGCAGACCTTCGCCGCCGCGATCGACCCATCCGCATCGGGCATGTGCTGGCGAATGTACCCCCGCACGTCGGCTTCATCCTCTGCCGAGACTTCGCGTCGCACGGCATCTGCGGTCGAAATCTCGCCGCCGTGATGTCGCGCGATCTTGACCGCGCGATCGAACGGCGCCGGCGCGGTATCGTCGATGGGTATACCGTAGTACGCGCGATCGCCGGTGAAGTGAATGAACGATGGCAATCGGCCGACCGCGAAGTTCGCGGGGACCGTCGGCGTGTACCACGTCTGCACTTGTCGTTCGACCCGAAGCGGAAGACCGAGATCGGCGCAAACGACTGGAAGCCACGGTCCAGCCGTGATGACCAGTGAACGCGCTTCGTACTTCGAGCGATCGGTCTCCACCATGACGCCGTTCGTTTCGGCACGCCATCGCATCACCCGTTCGCCCGAACGAATCACCGTCCCGCGCTTCTGCGCCTGTGACACCATCGCGGCGATGCATCGCTCAGGTCGAAGAAATCCTGCATCCTCTTCGAACACACCGATGTCGCGCTCGTCGCAACAGAAGGCGGGAAAGCGTTCGTGGATTTCGCCCGCCCGCAGAACATCGTGCGCGAGCGTGTGCTCGGTGACGCTCTGCAAAACACCTTGGATCGCGGGGTGGTCGGCCGGACCGATGTTGATGCAACCGGCCGTCACCATCAGCGATTCTCCACATTCGGATTCGATTGTCCTCCAATGGTCGTAGGTCGAGTGAAGCAGCGGCACGTAGCGAGGGTCTTCGAAATAGGCCTTGCGGATCACGCGGGTATGGCCGTGCGAGCTTCCCTGATCGTGGCCCGATGCGAATTGCTCAATTCCAATCACGGAAAGCCCGCGGTGCGATAAGTCTCGACAGGCCGCCGCGCCCATCGCCCCCACGCCGATCACGATGACGTCGAAATTCGCTTCCGCCATGGCGGCATTGGAGCCTTGGCGGACCGCCCGGACAAGGGCTTTTCATTCCGGACATATCCGGTAGACTACGTAACCGGGGGCTGTTGCAGGTTCGTTCGTGGTACAACACATTCCATCCAAGGAGACCCAATCATGTTACGCCTGAATTCTGTCCGTGCGGCCATGGTCTGTTCGACCATGCTGTGTATCGTGGGCTGTACCGGCCCGAAGATGACGCTTGAAGACATCAAGAAGATGCCGATGCCGCCAAAGCCCGCCGAGCTGGCGTTGCTCGACCCGTGGGTCGGCACGTGGCAATCAACTGGTGAAATGACGATGGCCGGCATCGATCAGAAGATCATGGGCCACGGCACTCAGACCATCTCGTGGGAGAACGACGGCCGCACGCTGGTTGAGCGGATGAAATGGGAGACGCCGGAATTGGGCGCCAATGGCAACATGACCGCGATGTGCTTGTATGTCCTGGATGATGCGAAGTCCAAGGAGTTCACCATGGTCATGACATCCAGCATGGGCGAGCTGAATGTCGGAGAATTGAAGTACAACGAAAATACCAAGACATGGCATATGAAGGCTCACGGAAAAGATCCGATGAGTGGTCAGAATGTTCAAGTGAAGGGCACCATTACGATGCCCGACCCAAGTACGATGGAATGGACCTGCGAACAATGGGATGCCATGGGCTTCACCAAGCTGATGACCATGAAGGGTTCGGCCAAGCGCAGATAAGCCTGCCCAACGAACTGAACGGGGCGATAGCCGATCGTTTGTAAACCAGAACACCGGGTTCATCGCCCGGTGTTCTTTTTTTTTACACCATCCGCGCGGCGACCTCGGCGGCAGCCGCCACGAGACGATCTTTCGTTTCGGCGATGGGTCCGTCGAGCGTTTGATACGAATCCAAGACCGACAGGCACTCTTCCGCGCCCTCGCCCGAAATCCCGCAGATCGCCACGCAGGGCACATCGGCGGTCTTGGCCATTCGCCCCACCGCTCCGACGACCTTGCCCATCATCGACTGTCGATCGATGCGCCCCTCTCCGGTGAGCACCAGATCGGCATCGGAAACCGCGTTCGCCAGGCCGACGGCCTCCGCGATGAGATCAACGCCTGGGACGATCATTGCATTCATCAGCGATAGCAGCGGCAGCGCCACGCCGCCCGCCGCGCCGGTGCCCGGTTCGTCGCGCCAACGTCGTGCGCAGTAGTCCTCCAGCAGGTTCGCCCAATGCAAGAGGCCCGCATCGAGGCGCCTTACGCCTTCGGCATCCGCCCCTTTTTGAGGGCCGAACACAATGGCCGCGCCATTCGGCCCGCAGGCCGGATTCAGTACGTCGCAGGCGATCGTGAACTGTACTTCGTCGATGCCGGTCGGAGCGGTGTTCCAGACGATGCGGTCGATCTCGCAAAGTCGTCCGCCTCCGATGTGCTCACGGATGGGGCTGCAATCACGGTCGAGCAGCGTCATGCCCAGCGCCTGCATCATCCCCGCGCCGCCGTCGACCGTCGCGCTGCCGCCGAGTGCGAGGATGATGTGTTGAATCTCGGATTCAACAACCGTGCGAATGACTTCGCCGAGGCCGAACGTGCTCGTGCGAAGTGGATCGCGCCGGTCTGGTGCGATGAAGCTGTATCCACAAACATTGGCAATCTCGATGACCGCCGTGGAGGCATCGTGGATCAGACCGACGGTGACATCGACCGGCTCGCCGAGCGGGCCGTGCGCCGTGGCGCGACGACGTTGTCCGTTGTGCGAAGCGATGAGGATTTCAAGCGTGCCCTCGCCCCCATCCGCCATCGGGAGCGTGACGATCGTCGCGTCGGGTCGCGCCCGGCGCACGCCCTCCGCCATTGCCTCCGCGGCGCTGCGTGCATCGAGCACGCCTTTGAAGCTATCGGGTGCGATGACGATTTTCATGGTGTTTTCTCACCCAATCCGAGCCGCGCGGCGCAAGCCCGCGGGCCGAGCGACGCTTCCATTTCACGTTGTCACCGAAGATTACACCAGCGCGACCTGCCACAAGGCTTGCGCCGTTGTGCTCGGATTTTGATCACGCCTGAGGCGCTCATCAGACGTCTAAAACTTCATATCGCTTGTCTTTATACGTCGATCCAACGCTGATGCATTGCAACTCACGGCGCCGGCACCGCTTCAACTGATGGCAATGCCCGCAATAGGCATGGCGTACCTTCGGATAATCCAGCAATGCCTCGCCGAACAGTTCGCTGCCCATGAACGCGTTGGCAAACTCCCAGTTCGGAATCAGGCTGCGCGGGACAAGCTCATGAAAGGGAAGGTGATGAATCGCGGCGACGACGTGCTGCGCCGATTCATGCACCTCGTCCAGATGCCCGCGCAGTTTGTCCACGAGTCGATGCGTGAACGCGATGTCGTCCATCGGCAGCTTCACGCGCACGCCGTCCATCCAGCGCGTGGTCACATCCCGACCGGCCGCCGAGATGTCGTCGAATTGTTCGAGCAGGTGGCGATGATGGTTGAATTGCCCCGCCGCGCCGGGCGCAATTTTGCTCTTGTAGAAACGAAGCGGAATGCTCAGCTTCGACGGACGAAACGAATAGTCATACCACCCGACGCTTCCGACAAAGGCAACGTCGTTCGCGCGATACGGCGCATCATCAAGGTAATGCACGCCGTTGCGCTCGCACGCCTCTTTCAATTCCACTTCGTACCGATGAAGTGAATCGGCGCCGCCGCAGGTCCACAGTTCATGATTGCCGGCCACCAGCAGCTTGGCCCCGCGGAACCCTTCGAACAGGCCGAGCATCCGATCCAGCATGGTGAGGTCCGTCGAAACACAGTCGCCGACGATGAGCAAGACGTCGCCGCCTTTGCGGCACATCTCCTCCGCAATGGCCTCAGTCGGGGCCTTGCTGCGGGCCACGTCGTAATGCAGATCGGCGGTGATCAGAATTCGCATGAGGTCGTGCGGTTGTGGGATGTTGCTCGTTTACCCGGCATACGGGATGATCGGGAGGCGTCGTGGTCGACGCACTGTGATGATATCTCTCCCATTTCTCAGGGACAACCCGGCCCATGCCTGACCTCGTCGTCGTCGAACAACTCGCGAAGTCCTATCGCCTCGGTGACGAGACGATCCGCGCGCTGAACGGCGTGGACCTGGCGGTACCGAAGGGGCGGTTTGTTGCCATCATGGGAGCCAGCGGCTCTGGCAAGACGACACTGCTGCACCTCGTCGGCGGGCTCGATCTGCCCGACAGCGGGCGCGTCACAATTGCCGGTGAGGATTTGCATCGCATGTCGGATGAACGCCGCACGCTTTTTCGTCGTCGGCGCATGGGGATTGTTTTTCAGGCGTACAACCTCCTGCCGACGATCAGCGCGGTGGATAACGTCATGCTTCCGCTGCTCGTCGATGGCCAATCCGCAGGCCGGGCGCGCGAGCGGGCCGTCGAGAAGCTGCGCCTCGTGCATCTCGATCATCGCTTGTCTCACCGGCCAAACGCCCTCTCCGGCGGCGAGCAGCAGCGCGTTGCCATTGCCCGCTCACTGATGAACAACCCCGATCTGATCCTTGCCGACGAGCCGACGGGCAACCTCGATCCCACGTCGTCGGAGGAAATCTGGAAACTGCTCCGTTCGCTTTCGCGCGACACCGGCGCGACGATCATCATGGTGACGCATGAGCCGGCGGCCGCGGCGTATGCCGACGTGGTGCATGTGCTCAAGGCGGGGCGATTCACCGGCACGATTCAACCGGAAGGGACGGGCGATGCGACACTGGTTGCAACTCGCTACGCGCAACTGGCGAACTAAGCCGGCGCGCACGGTGCTCACGTCGGGCGCGGTTGCTCTCGGCGTCGGCGTCGTCGTCTGGGTGACGTGTTGCTATGAATCCGTTCGGCGAAGCGTGACCGACGCCGTTCTCGAATGGATCGGTCGCAGCCATTTGATGATTGAACCGGTCGAAGGCGTCTGGGCCGTCTTCGATGAAGACATCGAGTCGTATGCGAAGAATCTTCCGGGCGTTGCCGCCACCACCGTTCGCACGCGCGAGTACATCGAAATAGGAACAAACCGCCGGGCCCTAGCGCCTCAGGACTCACAACTTAGGACTCAGGACTTCGCTAGGATCGAAATCTCCGGCATTAATCCCGACAAGGAACTCGCCTTCCGCACGTACAAACTCAGCGCCGGCCGCTTCCTTGCAGCGATGGACGACAAATCCATCCTTATGGAGAAGTTGCTCGCTGACGAGATGAACGTCGGTGTAGGGGATGACGTATTGCTCCGCGATTTCGACCCGCCCGGCCCTTCAACGGCGTTCAAGGTTGTCGGAATTGTGGATCGCCGTCGGGCGAGTGTGAACCAGGCGCCGATGGTCTGGGGCCGGCTCGCCGACGTGCAGTCGCTCTGTACATTGCCGAAAAAAGTGAAGGCCGTGGACATCATGCTTGCCAATCCGAGCGTGGCGTCGATCCAGGAAGCAGGCACGCGGCTGCGAACGCTGCTGGATGAGCGCGTGGTCAAGTCCGGGGCGTCGTCCTCGGATTCAAAATCGCTGGAGGTCAACACCACGGAGGCGCAATTGCAGAAGCTCTCCGCGGCGCAGGGGCTACTGCAATTCATCATGACGCTCCTTGCCTGCGTCGTGCTCATGACAGCATTGTTCATCATCCTCGCATCCATGAGCATGGGCGTGACCGAACGCGTTGCCGAGTTGGGCCTGCTCCGCTGCATCGGCGTCACGCGCGCGCAGATTGTCGGTTTCATCCTCGCTCAGACCATGCCGATCGGCGTGGTCGGCACGCTCCTCGGCGTCCCGCTCGGCCTTCTCCTGCAATGGCTGACCATTCAGGCCGCGCCGGACTATGTCGGTCAAATGGCCGTCAGCGCGTGGGGGCTTTCTCTTGCCGTTCTCAGCGGACTTGGCACCACGCTCCTTGGCGCTGCCCTTCCCGCCGCGTCGGCTTTTTGGATTTCGCCGGTCGAAGCGGTACGCAGCGCCGGTACGTTTCGCGCTGCGCGATGGCTTGCGTTCTCCCTCATCGCGGGTCTTGCGTTGCTTGCCGGTCACGAATGGCTGAGTCGCGCGATCGCCTCGGGCCAATCGACCACCTACGACGCCCGCGCCATCGCGAGCCTCCTGTTGCTTTACGGCGGCTTCGTGTTGATCGCACCGACGGTGATCGTTCTGACCGGTCGCCTCGCATCGCGGGCGGCGGCGCTGCTGCTTCGCCTGAACAGTCGACTGCTTGGAACCGAAACCTATGATGCGCCGTTTCGATCCGCGGCCATCGCCGGCGGTTTGATGGTCGGGCTGTCGTTGATCGTCGGGCTCGTAGTGTGGGGTGATTCCGTCAAGCAAGGCTGGCAGTTTCCGAAAGAATTCCCCGACGCCATGCTGTACAGCTACGACGCACTGCCGCTTGATCTTGCGCGGAGCGTTACAAACACTCCGGGCATCGCGCAGTTCACCGTTTGCGACGATTTTGCATTCTCACTCTCCAAGCCGAGTATTTTTCGCCCCTTCACGGTGCTCGATCAGTTCTCGCGGTTTCTCGCCATCGACATCGACACCGGTTTTGACATCGTGAAACTCGCGTTCCTGGAGGGCAATGAACGCGACGCCCGGCAACGGCTCCGCGCAGGCGGCCACATCCTCATCACCCGAGAATTCGCCAAGGCCCGCAGGGTGAAGCTTGGCGACAAGGTGCGGTTGTGGGTGGATAAGAAAGAGGCGAGTTTCATCGTGGCCGGCGTGGTGGCGTCGCCGGGGCTCGACATTGCCATGAGTTTTTTCA
Source organism: uncultured Planctomycetaceae bacterium (assembly GCA_964605185.1). Taxonomy (GTDB): domain Bacteria; phylum Planctomycetota; class Phycisphaerae; order UBA1845; family UTPLA1; genus JACRIM01. The sequence goes on along the minus strand of CAZSBF010000010.1, from coordinate 37,012 downwards.
ATGCCACGACTTACTTTCAAACCTACGCCGTTGGCGCGGTGTTCGGAACACTCGACGATGCCAACCGCCTCTTCGGTCGCAATTACGGCAAGCTCTTTCTCATGAACTTTGATTTCCCTAATGGCGACAACTCGCGATTAATGCAGGGAGAAACCCGTCCCATTGCGCTCGCGCCGAAGGATCAGGCGGCAACGACCAAGCGAGTCTCTGAAACCGGCCGTCCCACGTTCGCGCTTGGCCCTGGTCCCGTTCCCGGCGATGGCCCCGAGGAACAGGTCGCCAACGTCATGCTGAAGAAGCTCGGATGGCCGGACAAGGCGTTTGTGACCGCGCGGGAATTGAAACGCGAGATCGATCGCAACATCGACCGGGTCACCTTGCTGCTTTCGGCGATCCCGATCGTTGGATTGCTGGTCAGCGCGCTGGGTCTTGCGAATCTCATGGCCGCCAATGTCGCGAGCCGTTCACGTGAAATCGCCGTGTTGCGAAGTATCGGCCTGACGCGCGGGCAATTGGCGCGCATGGTGCTTGGGGAATCGATCGTGCTGGGACTGATTGGCAGCGGTCTCGGTTTGGCGCTCGGCCTCGCCCTGGGGCGCGCCAGCAATGTCATGACGCAGGCACTCTCCGGCTTTGCGCCGCCAATGTCCGTGCCGTGGACGATGGTCCTCGGCGGCGCGGCGGCGGCGATTGCCCTCTGCGTCGTTGCCGCGCTCATTCCCGCGCGGAACGCCGGCCGTACGAATATCGTGCAGGTGCTCTCGGGTGGATGAGAGGGCATAAGTGCCGCTCGATTGGCACAATTGACCATTCGGGCGTTTCCGAGGCCGTGCGGGTGCGGATTTCACAGTGAGTCAGTCCTCCGATTCCCCTTACGTTTTTCCGCTGCGGATATGGGTTTGTAGGGGCTGTTCAGAAACAATGACGTGAGCGGACATAACATATTGAAAAATAGGAAGTTACGTCGATAGCGAGTCATCATTTCAGACAAACGAGTCCATTGGGAGGCTCCCCTATCTCCCTTCGCCTGCAAGACTTGGGTGAAAAACCAATTCTGTTTGCCTGTGAAAAGGACTTGCGTAATCAGAACTACAGACGTTATGATAAGTTACAGCAGTTTCCGTGGGCGTTCGCACGAGGACTCCGGTGACCGAAATACGAAGGTTACGCGCCTTTGCACTCGGCTTCCGCAGCCTTGCCGCCCCCTTCGATTCAGGCTCAATCGCCAGGGTGATTCCGTCATGAATACCGTCACCAAAAAAGACCTCATCGACCGTATTTCAGACCGCACCGGCAACAAGCGGGTGGTCGTGAAGCGGATCATCCAGCACTTCCTCGACGACATCGTGGAGGAGCTTGGCAAAGGTAACCGCTTGGAATTCCGAGACTTCGGCGTCTTTGAGAGCAAGCTGCGCCAAGCACGGACGGCCCAGAACCCCAAGACGCTCGAACGGGTTGAGGTGCCGGAGAAGCGTACTGTGAAATTCAAGGTCGGCCGCGTTATGAAGATGAAGCTCGGCCTCGATGGCCACCCCGCTCCCGGAACTCGACCGGGCTCCATGCCCACCGGGACTTGATCCGATCTCGTAAGTCCATCATCCGGGCATGGTTACGAACCACCATCGTTGATTGTCCGTTTCTCATTGACACCCACCTCGTTCGCCCTTATTACTTATTGAGACTCAGTCTCAATTACGCCTTCGCTCGAGCGGTACAATGCCGACCACCGTGGTACAAAAACAAGCCGTCTCCGACCTTCTGCCCGGCCAACAGGGCAGCATCGTGGCAGTGAGCGGCCCGGCCGAGATTCGCCATCGACTTCTCGAGATGGGCCTGACACCGGGCACGCGCGTGGAATTGATCCGCGTGGCGCCGATGGGCGACCCCGTGGAGATTCGCGTTCGCGGGTATCGCCTGAGCCTTCGCAAGTCCGAGGCGTCGGCCGTGCGAATAGACGCCGCGTGATGGCCCGACATGGCCGACACCCTTTCCGTTACCGCACCGCCGACCCGCATCGCCATCGCCGGCAACCCCAATTCAGGCAAAACAACTCTCTTTAATGCACTAACCGGTCTCCGGCAGAAGGTCGCCAACTATCCCGGCGTTACCGTTGAAAAGCGCGAGGGCGAGATCGCCGGGTTGAACATCACGCTGCTCGACCTCCCCGGCACCTACAGCCTGACGGCGCGCTCGCCCGACGAGCAGATTGCCCGCGACGTCATCCAGGGCCGGCTCGAAGGTGTGCCGCGACCCGACGGCATTCTCATTGTTGTCGACGCCGCGAACCTCGAACGCAATCTCTATCTCGCCACGCAGATTCTCGACTTCGGCTGGCCCGTCGTCATCGCGTGCACGATGTCCGACCTTGCCGCCGAGAACGGGTTGCAGATTGACTACGCACGGCTCTCGATGGAGCTTGGCGTGCCGGTGGTGCCGGTCGTCGCGTCGAAAGGCGTGGGTCTGGACGATCTTCGCCAGGCACTCACACGATTGACGAAGCACGCCGAACGCGCCCGGCCATGGCCGCTGGAGCCTGCCTTTGAAGAGGCGGTTGAACACGTGGCGACCTGCGTCAACCAGTGCCATGCATTGCCCGCGCATGCGACGCGGGCGGGGGCGCTCTTGTGGCTCATGGATTTCCTCTCCGGGGAGCAGGGGAGTCGTTCGTCGGCGGAACGATTCCTTAACAAGCTGCCCACTGGTTGCGCCGAATCCATCTGCACGGCCGCGGGCACTCTCGCCGCCAAGCATGGCGATGTGCCGGCATCCGCGATCGAGGCCCGGTACCGCTGGATTTCTGAACTCGCCCGCCGGGTCGTTACGAGCCCAAACGAAGCGAGCACCATTACCCGCTCCGATCGGCTTGACCGGCTTCTCACGCACAAAATATTCGGACTCGTCATCTTCGCAGCCGTCATGTTTGGCTTGTTTGCCTCCATCTTCTGGTGGGCCGAGCCGCTCATGGGGTTGATCGAGTCGGCGCAGCACGCCGTGAGCGCGGGTGTTCGGCGCATCATGCCCGACGGCCCGCTGCAATCGCTGCTCACCGATGGGCTCATCACCGGTGTCGGCGCGGTTGTGAGCTTCTTTCCGCAGATTTGCATCCTCTTCTTCTGCCTCGGCGTGCTGGAGGACACGGGCTACATGGCGAGGGCCGCGTTTCTCATGGACCGACTCATGAGCCGCGTGGGGCTGCACGGCAAGAGTTTTATTCCGCTGCTCTCCAGCTACGCCTGCGCGATTCCCGGGATTCTCGCGACGCGCACGATTGAGAGTACGCGCGACCGATTCACGACCATCCTGATTGCGCCGCTGATGAGCTGTTCGGCTCGGCTGCCGGTGTATCTCATTGTGATCGGCGCGGTCTTCGGCGACCGCACCATCGTGAAGGCCGGGCTGATGTTCGGGCTTTATGCGCTGGGGACGATCACCGCGCTGGTCATGGCGCTGATATTCAAACGCACCATCTTTGCCGGGCCGCGGCCGCCGTTCATCATGGAGCTGCCGCCTTATCGATTGCCAAGGCTCCGCACGCTGACCTTGACGACGTGGGAGCGGAGCCGGTTGTTTCTCACCAATGCCGGGACAACGATCGTTGCGGTGTGCATCGTGTTGTGGGCGTTGACGTATTTCCCGCGCATGTCCACCTCGGAGGCCGAGGCGGCGGTGAAGGCGATGCCGGCCGCGCAGACCGAAGGACCCAGCCGTGAGGACGTACTGGCGAGCGAGCAGCTTCGCCAGAGTTTCATGGGCCGGCTGGGGCACGCGATCGAGCCGGTCATGCGGCCGATCGGACTTGATTGGCGGGTGGGCGTCGGCATTCTTTCGTCCTTTCTGGCGCGCGAGGTGTTCGTCGGGGCGATGGGTATTACCTTCGCCGTCGGCGATCCGGAGCAGCATGGCGACACTCTGCGCGATCAGATGGCGGCGGCCACGTGGCCCGATGGACGGCGGGTGCTGGGCGTTGCGGCGGCGTGCAGCCTGCTGGTGTTTTACGTTTTTGCGTGTCAGTGCATCGCCACACTTGCAGTCGTTCGCAAGGAGACCGGCACGTGGCGGTGGCCGGCGTTCATGTTTGCGTACATGACGGTGCTGGCCTACGCCGCATCGCTCCTGGTCTATCAAGTCGGCACGCGGGTGATGGGCCTGAACTGATTCAATCGGTCCATTTGCATCTACGGATCGTGCTATCATCGTCGAATCGAAAAGGGCAATTCACCATGGCAAAAAAGAAAAACGTAGTGGGCGGCATTTCGGACGACGCAGTGAAGAAGGCCACCGGCAAGACCTGGGCCCAATGGGTGACGCTGCTGAACAAGGCCGGCTGCAAGACGATGACGCACAAGGAGATTGTGGCCGTCGTGAACGAGAAATTCGGCATCGGCCTGTGGTGGCAGCAGATGGTGACGGTGGGGTATGAGCAGGCCGTCGGCATTCGCAAGAAACACGAGACGGCGAAGGGCTATCAGGTGGGCCGCAGCAAGACGCTACCGGTCGGTGTGGCGACGCTGTTTCGGGCGTGGGCCGATGCGAAGACGCGGGCGAAATGGTTGAAGACGTCGGGTTACACCATCCGCAAGGCGACGCGAAACAAGTCGATTCGCATGAGTTGGAAGGATGGGACGAACGTGGAGGTTATGTTCTATCCCAAGGGCGCGGGCAAGTGCGTGGTGACGGTGCAGCACAACAAGCTGCCAACGGCGGCGGCCGGTACGGCGATGAAGCGATTCTGGGGGGAGCAGTTGGATAGGCTTGGGGGGAGGCTTGAGTCTTGAGGTCCGCTGCGGCAGATCTTCGACTCGGGGCTTGAAACGAGAGGGTGCAGGGCCGGAGTCGCCTTGGTGGCGTTGGCCGTCATCTGCGTCGGCGCAACGGGCGGATTCTGTGGTTTCATCCTCGGGCCGGGAGGAGCGATCATCGGCATGGGCGTCGCCGGCGCGGGCGGCACCGCAACCGCGGCTAATTATGCCTGCGATGATCTCATCTTGAATGCCGCCGTTAGTTCGGGACAGGGTCAGCAAACCGTGACCGTGAACGTCTCACACCCGACCCTCAACATCGTCGGCTCCGGAACGCAATCGTACGACCTGTTCAATACGGGCGATCCCGTCACTTCGACAGGCTCATTCACGATGATCCTCGCGGCGCAAACCGAGGCCAGCATCCTGAATGTTCGCACCAGTCCGCCGGCACCCGCAGCCGGTTCGACGTACAGCGTTTCATTTGACTTCATCCCGCCCTCGGCCAGCATTCGTTACACCATTTCCGGAAGCGACGGGTACACCAAGACCGAAACGCTCACCGGCGACGGAACGACGGGCACGGTCACCGGCACGTCCATCCCCGGCGGCGCGGCAAACGTGACGGACAGCATCACGGCTGACATTCTGGTGGGCGGTGCCGAGGTCGGATCGGCCACGCCGATCTCCATTACGTTTAGATGAGTTGAAAGGCGGACTTCCGCTTTTCAGAGTTTCATCATCAGCGACGGATTCGGCAATCGTGGGTTCGTGCAGCTCCTGACGGGTGTGTAAGACCCCTCCCGCCCTTCGCCTCGCTCCCTTATCCTTCCCCGGCTCGATCGGGCCGGACAAGGAACCTAGACCAAGACCATGAGCGACGAACCAAACAAAATCATCTACTCCATGATCGGCGTCTCCAAGCGCCACGACAAAAAGCAGATTCTCAAGGACATCTACCTGTCCTACTTCTACGGCGCGAAGATCGGCGTCCTGGGTCTCAATGGCTCCGGAAAGAGCACGCTCCTCCGTATCCTCGCCGGCCGCGACAAGGATTATGAAGGTCAGATCTCGCTCCAGCCCGGCTACACCATCGGCTTTCTCGAACAGGAGCCGGACCTCGATGATTCCATGACGGTCAAGCAGATCGTCGAACAGGGCATGAAGACGACCATCGACCTGCTGGCCGAGTTTGACCGGATCAACGAGCGTCTTGGTGAGGAAATGTCCGACGCCGAGATGACCAAACTGATCGATCGCCAGGGTCGAATGCAGGAGAAGCTCGACGCCATCAACGCATGGGAACTCGACAAGCAACTTGAAATCGCCATGGATGCCCTTCGCTGCCCTGATGGCGACATGCCCGTCAAAGTCCTCTCCGGCGGCGAGCGCCGTCGCGTGGCCCTTTGCCGGCTGCTGTTGCAGAAGCCCGACATCCTTTTGCTCGACGAGCCGACGAACCACCTCGACGCAGAGTCCGTCGCATGGCTGGAGCAGCACCTCGACCGTTATGAGGGCACGGTCATCGCCGTCACCCACGACCGCTACTTCCTCGACAACGTCGCCGGCTGGATCCTCGAACTTGATCGCGGCCGCGGCATCCCCTGGAAGGGGAATTACTCCTCCTGGCTCGAACAGAAGGAAACGCGGCTCAAGGTCGAGGAGAAAACCGAGTCGGCCCGGCAGAAGGCACTGCAGCGCGAGTTGGAGTGGATACGCCGTTCACCGCAGGCCCGCATGGCCAAGAGCAAGGCCCGCATCAATTCGTATGAGTCGATGCTCGCACAGGACGCGGAGAAGAAAGTCTCCGACATCGAAATCTACATTGCACCCGGCCCGCGCCTCGGCGATCTCGTCGTCGAATCAAAAGCCGTGCGCAAGGCCTTCGGCAAACGCGTCCTCGTCGACGGCATGACGTTCAGCATTCCGCCTGCCGCGATCGTCGGCATTATCGGCGCCAACGGCACCGGCAAGACCACGCTCTTCCGCATGATCGTCGGCGATGAAAAGCCCGATGCCGGCACCATCCGCGTCGGCGACACCGTGAAGCTCGCCTATGTCGAGCAAAGCCGTGGCACTCTCAAACCCGAAAGCACCGTATGGGAAGCGATCTCGGGCGGCGACGACATCCTCAAGCTCGGCCCCGTTTCCATGAACAGCCGCGCCTACGTCGCCCGCTTCGGCTTCCTCGGCTCCGACCAACAGCAGGCCGTCGGCACACTCTCGGGCGGCGAGCGTAATCGCGTCCACCTCGCGCGCATGCTTCACTGCGGCGCAAATGTCATCATGCTCGACGAACCGACCAACGACCTCGACGTGAACACCATGCGGGCGTTGGAGGAAGCGCTTGAAGCGTTCGCGGGCTGCGTGCTGGTCATCAGCCACGACCGATGGTTCCTCGATCGCGTGGCAACGCACATCCTCGCGTTTGAAGGAGACAGCAGCGTGGTGTGGTTCAACGGAAACTACTCGGCTTACGACGCAGACCGCAAGCAGCGCCTCGGCATCGCCGCCGACCAGCCGCACCGCGTGAAGTACCGCGAACTGACGATTAGCTAGCCTGCGATTTCGCAAACGAAATCACGGAGGTATGCCGCGGTAATAGTCCGGCTGCCAGATCGTGCCGCCAAGGCCATAGACCTGGCGCGTGTCGAAGTAGCCGTGGCCCACGTGGCCATCCGCGAAGCCTGCCGACCAGGCCGAAAACTTGCGATGCCAGCCGACGCGTTGGGGCTTGGACGAACTCCACTCAAGTTTTTCCGCGGCGTTGTGCGTCGCGCTGTAGAAGCCGACCTCGACCCACTGAATGAACCGCGACGCGGCCCCGCCGATCGTGTTGCGGGCGATGCGTCCATACGACTCTGCATTGGCTGTGGGATTGTTGTTCGCCGATGTGAAGTTCGTGCCGAAGTAGCCCTGCAGCCACCGCGTGTTAAGCGAATAGCTGTTGCCATTGGCCTCATGTGACGGCGAGTTGTCCTCTTCGGCAAACTCGGCAGGCTGGCCGATGATACCGACCTTGTTGAAGCGGTCGCCGGGGCACATAAAGAGCTTGATCACATCCTTGCCACGATCATTCACATCACTCGGGTCGCAATGCGCGGTCGGCTCGACATACTTGTTAAGCGGGCGAAACTGAGCGGGATAAATGCTGCTGTCGGCCGTCTCGAATCCGGCCGCAGGCCTCGGAGCGCGAAAGCCGCCAAAGACCCAGGGCGCGACGATGTTCGGATCGGAGTACATGCCGTCGGCCGTGCCATACGCCGGAGACATCGTGCCGCCGGTCGGCTTCAGGAAATACCACGGCAGTTGGCGACTGTCGCCGTTGTCATTGTCGTACATGGAGTTGCCGCTCAGGATTTCCTTCAGGTTGCTGAGGCAGACCGATTTCGTCCCTTCGTTTCGCGCCGCCTGCAACGCGGGCAGCAGGATCGAGATCAATAGCGCAATGATCGCAATGACAATGAGCAACTCGATGAGCGTGAAAGCTCGCGATGTGCGAATCAGGGGCGCACCGGTTTCCGGCGTATCCATGGTGACGTTACTCCTTTTTTCAGTCCAAGCAGGCATGGCATGAACCACGTTTCTCGGACATCACGGCGGTGTGCCGCGTGTGTAATCCGGCTGCCAAATGCTTCCGCCCAGTCCATACACTTGTCGGGTGTCAAAGTAGCCATGGGCGGCGTGTCCGTCGGCGAAGCCCGCCGACCAGGTTGAAAACTTTCGATGCCATCCGACGCGCTGCGGCTGCGCTCCACTCCATTCCGGCTTCTCAGCGGCGTTTTGCGTTGAGCTGTACATACCCAGCTCATCCCATTGGATGAAGCGTGAAGCCGCACCGCCGACAGTGCTGCGTGCAATGCGCCCATAGGCCTCGCGCTGTCCCGCGGGATTATAGATTTGTCCCGTGAAATTGATGCCGTAGTACCCCTGGAGCCACCGGGTGTTAAGGGTGTAGCTGCTTCCATTGTTTTCGTAAGCGGGACGAGTTTCCTCTTCGACGAAGAGCGCCTGGCCGCCGATGAAATTCGTCGTATTGAAACGATCGCCGGGGCAGATGTAGAGTTTGATGACATCCTTGCCGCGGTCGTTCGGATCGCTTTGATCGCAATGGGCGGCCGGATCCACATACTTATTCAGGGGGCGAAAGTTCGCGGGATAGATGCTGCTGTCGGCCGTGGCAAAATTACCCTCGATTCGCGTGGCCCGGAATCCTCCAAAAACCCACGGGGTCACCGTGGTTGGGTCCGCATAGAAGCCTTCAGCCGCGCCCCATGCGGGGCGCATCTGTCCGTTTCGCTCTCTCATGTAATACCACGGGACCGTACGAATATCGCCGTGGTCGGCATCATAGAGGTTGTTCGCGTTCATAATCTCCTTGAGATTCGCGAGACAAACCGTCTTTGTGCCTTCGTTTCGCGCGGCCTGCAATGCCGGCAGGAGGATTGAGATCAATAATGCGATAATGGCGATGACGATCAGGAGTTCAATCAGCGTAAACCCGGGGCGCACACCCGCTTCCGCTCTTCGAGCTGCGGATCTGCTTCGGATTGCCATCACCACTCCTCCAGACTATCAATTAGTCTGGCTATTGTAGCATCGAAATCATCGAGGCGAGCCGCGACAAAGATCGGGCTGCCAGATCGTGCCGCCGAAGCCGCAGATGATCTGACTTCGAAGAAGGCCGGTCACACATGCCGATCCGGCCTTACGAGAAGTTAATTGAGAGCCGTGCCGCGATAGTAGTCGGGCTGCCAGATCGTGCCGCCAAGACCATAGATCTGTCGCGTGTCGAAGAAGCCGTGCGTGGCGTGGCCATCGGCAAAGCCCACCGACCAGAAGGAAAACTTGCGGTGCCAACCGGTTCGCTGTGGCTTGGCACTGCCCCATTCGATCTTCTCCGCGGCATTCTGCACGGCGCTATAGAAGCCGATTTCGTCCCATTGAATAAACCGCGAGGCCGCACCACCCACCGTGCCACGGGCAATCCGGGCCTTCGCACCGGCGAACTCCGTCGCACTGTTCAATGCACCAGAAAAATTCGACCCGTAATAGCCCTGCAGCCAACGTGTGTTCAGGCCATAGCTGCTGCCGAGGGCGTCATAGGCCGGACGATCGTCTTCTTCCGTAAACTCGGGAGTCGAGCCGATCGTTGAGACTGTGTTGTAGCGATCACCCGGGCAGACGAACAATTTGATAACGTCCTTGCCACGGTCGTCGGGGTCGCTTGGGTCGCAGTGAGCCGTCGGCTCCAGGTACTTGTTGATCGGACGGAATTGAGCCGGATAAATGCTGCTATCCGCTAAATTGAAAGTGCCATAGGGACGCGGTGCACGGAAACCGCCGAACACCCAGGGAGTCAGCGTGTCCGGTTGACCATACATGCCTTCCGCCGACCCGTACGCTGGTCCGCCGTTCGGCTTGGTGAAATACCATGGCAGCTCACGGCTGTCGCCGTTGTCGTTGTCGTACATCGCATTGCCGCGCAGGATTTCCTTCATGTTGCTGAGGCACACTGTTTTGGTGCCCTCGTTTCGTGCCGCCTGTAACGCAGGCAGCAAGATCGAAATCAACAGCGCGATAATCGCGATGACGATCAACAATTCAATCAGAGTAAACGCCGATCGGCGACGAGTCATGGCATTTCGCATTTTTGCACCTCACTTCCACCTATTCACAGAATCTGCCCATTGCAGCGTCTATTATATCAAATCAGCCGGGCTGTCGGTCGGTCGACAACCCGGTCGATGGCCCGACCATTGGACCCAGGGCCCACTCCCGCGTAGGCCCGGTCGCCCGCCGGTCCCAGATTTCCCGCGAGTGCGCCTCCGTCGGGAATCAGCGAGCCTCCATCAGAATATGATCCCGGTTCGATACGGTCGGCGGGGTGATTTTCGGGTGTATCATGTCACATTCTAACTTGTTTTCCGACATGACTTTGCGTATGATTATCGGGGTGATTCGGCCCTGGGGCCGCCCCGAATCATCATCCCCTGGGATACGCGGTGGAGCCTCGAATGCCATGTGAGATCACTGAGGAACAGCTCTTCAGTTGGATCGACCGCGACGCCCCTGAACTTCAATCCCACCTTGATTCCTGCCCCATCTGCCGCGAACGGGCACGAGAAATCACCCAGACCATCGGCAAGGTCGCCTCGTCTGTCGCCGCCCCAACCGTGCGAATCCCCGAGCGAATCGGCGACTACCAGATCTACCGACTGATCGGTTCAGGCGGGCAGGGCTGGGTCTTCGAAGCGCAGCAACCTTCGCCCAAGCGCCGAGTTGCGCTCAAAGTCGTCAAGAGCAGCTGCATCATTGATGAGCGTGACGTGCGCCGAATCCGCCGGGAGGCCGACACCCTCGCGCTGCTTCGCCATCCGCAAATCGCAAGCGTCTATCAATCCGGCACCACCGACGACGGCCAGGCGTTCTTCGCGATGGAACTCGTCGACGGTATCTCGATCCTCGACTATGCAAAGGAAAACAACCTGTCGCTCGACGACCGGCTGGAACTATTCCTTAAAGTCTGCGACGCTCTCGAATACGCACACCAGCAAGGCGTCATTCACCGAGACCTCAAGCCGTCCAACATCCTCGTTGAAGCCGGCGCACTGCCCAAGATCCTCGATTTCGGCCTCGCCCGCATTTCGGACTCCAACGGGGAGATGACCGCCACCGTTGTCGAACCCGGAAAGATCGTCGGCACGCTTGCCTATATGAGCCCCGAACACGCCCGCGGCGATTCACAGGCCATCGGCATTCCCAGCGACGTTTATTCGCTTTGCGTCATTCTTTACGAGCTGCTTGTCGAGCGCCCGCCCTATTCCACATCCTCGCGGATGCCGCACGAGGCCCTGCGCACCATTTGCGAGCAGGCCCCTTCGCGTCCGGCGTTGCAGGATCGTCGTCTTCGCGGCGATATTGAAACGATCTTGCTGAAAGGTCTTGAGAAAGACGCCACGCGCCGCTACCAGCGCGTCAGTGAACTGGCGGACGATGTTCGACGCTATCGCAGGAAGGAACCGATTTCAGCACGCCGTCCGAGCCGCCTTTACAAACTGCGAAAGGTCATCTCTCGAAACAAGACAACCGCAGCGCTCATCGGCGTTATCGTCGCGCTGTCCACCGGCTTCGGCGCCTGGATCACGGTTATCTTTTCCGAGGCACGCGAGGCGCGCGAGCGCGCCCTCGCGCCGACGTCCGGGGTGGAAGCGGCTCTGATGCGGCTCGAATTGGCGGGAAGAAATTGGGAAGACGCGCGGCGTGCAAAGTCCGACGAATTGCGGCTGAAGGAGCTCAACAAGGTCGAGGCTCATTGCATCAGCGCGTTAGAAGGTTTCAAGGGCAGTATGCCCAACGAAAGCAAGTCGGTTCTCGACACCCGGATTCTCCTGGGACGCGTGCTTACCGCGCGGGGAAAGTCGCGCGAGGCGGAGCCGATTCTGCGAAAAGCGATGCAGGACTATGCCGCTTATTACCCAGGCCAGAGCGGCCTGCTCGCCGAAGCCAAGAGCGCGCTGGGCGAAAGCCTGATTCGACCGGGTTCGTTTCAGCAAGCCGAGGTGCTGCTCGCCGAGTCCTACCCAATCATTCGCGCCTATCGCGGCGCGAACCACAATCGCACGATGGAGGCGCGAGATGCACTCGCCGCGCTTTATACGGCATGGGGCAAGCTCGACAAGGCCCGCGAATACGGCGCCACCGTGAATCCGCCACGTCCATCCGCAAGCCAGACGGTCGCGCCATCGCGCACCGCTCCACCGACGACACGAAAGGCCGATGGTCCATGAGCACCAACGCCTCACAACCAGCCGATCTCACGCCGTCGCTTGTCGTCCGGCTGCGCAGCGGCGACTCCGATGCCGCCAAAATGCTTGAGACCATCCACGGCCCGGCAATCCTGCGCTTTTGTCTGGGCTATCTCCACGATGTCATCGATGCACAGGACGCCGTGCAGGAAATTTTCGTGCAGACGCTCCGCTCCGATGTCGTGCCCGATCACTTTCGCGCTTGGCTCTATCGCGTCGCGCGGAACCACTGCCTCAAAGTGCTGCGTACGCGCCGACGCAAACCGCCTCCCGGCGATCTGCCGCCTGAATCGGTGTTCGGCGAAGACGTGACCGGCAACCTGACACGGATGGCCCGTGACGAACTTCATCAACGGTTGAACAACCTTGTCGCCGCGCTCCCCGATACGCAAAGCGAGGTGCTTCGCCTGCGCTATGCCGAGAGCCTGTCGCGCGAGGAGATCGCCGAGATTCTGGAGATACCCGTGTCCGTTGTGAAATCGCGGCTCTATGAGGCCATGAAGAAGCTACGCGAGCATCCGTCGTTGTTAACCGATTTATGACTCAGGCGCGCGCCAGCCACTTCCCGGTATAGCTCGCCGCACATGCCTTCACGGCCTCCGGCGTCCCCTCCGCCACGATCCGCCCGCCGGCCTCGCCGCCTTCCGGACCCAAATCAATAATCCAATCCGCCTGGCGCACCACGTCGAGATTATGTTCAATCACCACCACGCTGTGCCCGAGGTTGCACAGTCGATTCAATACATCCACCAGTCGATGGATGTCGGCAAAATGCAGCCCCGTCGTCGGCTCATCCAGCACATACAACGTGTGCCCCATCGCCGACTTACCCAACTCGGCCGCCAGCTTCACGCGCTGCGCCTCGCCACCCGAAAGCGTCGTCGACGATTGCCCTAGCGCGAGATAGCCGAGCCCCACATCCTGCATCGCGGCGAGCAACTGCCGGATCGCGCTGAAGCTTTCGAAAAAGTCCATCGCCTCTTCCACGCGCAGCTCCAGCACATCCGCAATACTCTTGCCGCGAAAACGAATCTCAAGCATCTCCCGACTGTAGCGCGTGCCCCGGCATTGATCGCACTGCACGAAAATGTCCGGAAGGAAGTGCATCTCGATCCGCTTGAGGCCCTGACCCTGGCATGCCTCGCAGCGGCCGCCTTTTACATTGAAACTGAATCGCGCCGCGTTGTAGCCGCGCAGCTTCGCCTCGCGCGTCTTTGCGAACAGTTCGCGGATGTGATCGAAAATACCCGTGTAGGTCGCTGCATTGCTACGCGGTGTGCGACCGATGGCCGACTGATCGATCTCGATGATCTTCTCAATCTGACTGACGCCAAGCACGCGATCGTGCTTCCCGACGCGGGCATGTCCATCGGCCAGCCGATTCTTCAGCGCCGGCAGCAGGATTTGGTTCACCAGCGACGATTTCCCCGAACCGCTCACGCCCGTGATGCAGCAGAACACGCCAAGCGGAATGCGAACATCGATGCCCTTCAGGTTGTTCTCCGACGCACCACGAATCTCGACGCATTTCTTGGGTGAGACGTCGCGCCGCTGCGCCGGCGCGTCAATCGCCACATCCCCGCGCAGGTACTTCGCCGTGATCGATTCGCCCGACGCCATGAGTGCCTCGCGCGGCCCGTTGACCAGCACGCGACCGCCATGAAGACCTGCCCCGGGACCGACATCCACGATCCAGTCGGCTGCTTCGATGGCCTCCACGTCGTGTTCGACGACCAGCACCGAATTCCCCATCGCCGTCAGTTCGCGCAGCGTTCGAATCAACTTGGCCGTATCGCGCGGGTGCAATCCCGTGGTCGGCTCGTCGAGCACATAGCACACGCCGACCAGCCCGCTGCCGACCTGTGTAGCCAGCCGAATCCGCTGCGCCTCGCCGCCCGAAAGCGTTGCCGTCGTTCGGCTGAGCGTCAGATACCCGATGCCGACGTCGATCATGAATTTCAGGCGCTTGCGAATCTCCTCAACAATGGTGGCCGCAACGACCAGCGCATCACCGCTGAATGTCAATCCTGAGAAAAACCCCGCGGCCGCGTCGATGCTCATCGCCGTCACTGCATCAATCGATAGCCCGCCGACCTTGACCGCCATGGCCTCCGCTCGCAGCCGGGACCCTCCGCATGCCTTGCACGGCGACTGCGTCATATACGCGTGCAGCGCATCCTTCACCGACTCGCTTTCGGTTTCCTTCCAGCGCCGCACCAGATTCGGCAACGCCCCTTCGAAGTGACACTTGAACGCCTTTTCATCCTCTTTCGTGGTGCCGTGAAGCAGAATCGTTCGCTTTTTTTCCTGCAACAGCTTGTACGGCGTGCTCGGCGACACCTTGAATTGCTCGCAAAACTCGTCGAGCAATCGGTTGTACACGCCCGACATGCGCTGGCCCGAACGCCGCCACGGCTCGATCGCCCCGTCGTTCAGCGATCGCGACGCGTCCGGCACGACCAATTCCGCATCGAACTCCAACACGGTGCCCAGCCCATCGCACTCCTTGCACGCCCCGTGCGGCGAATTGAACGAGAACAACCTTGGCGCCAACTCGGGCAGGCTCACGCCGCAGTCGATACATTAGTAGCGCTCGCTATACGTCGTCTCGTCCCACTTTTCCGCGCTGCCGGGCCGACAGGCCGACACCGTCACCATGCCATCGCCCACGCGCAGGCTTGCCTCCACCGATTCGGTCAGCCGCAATCGCATGTCGCGCTTGATCACCACTCGATCCACCACGGCCTCTATGGTGTGCGCCTTGGTCTTGCTCAACTCTGGGACAGCCTTGATCTCGTGGGTTTCACCGTCGATGCGAACGCGAACGAACCCATCCCGCAGAACGCGGGCCAACACCTCCGAATGATCGCCCCTGGTCTTGCGGACCAGCGGCGCAAGCACCACCGCCTTCGTCCCCTCGGGCATGTCCAGCAGCGCATCCACGATCTGCGACACCGACTGCCGAGCAATCACCTTTCCACATTTCGGGCAATGCGGCGTCCCGACTCGGGCATAGAGGAGCCTCAAGAAGTCATAGATTTCCGTCGTGGTCGCGACGGTGCTGCGCGGATTGCTCCGTCCTCCCTGCTGAGAAATCGCAATGGTCGGCGGCAAGCCGGTGATCTGATCGACGTCGGGCTTCACCATCTGCCCGAGGAATTGACGGGCATACGCCGAAAGCGATTCGACATAGCGCCGCTGGCCCTCGGCATAGAGCGTGTCAAAGGCGAGACTGCTCTTGCCCGACCCCGAAAGGCCCGTGACGACCACCAGCCGATCGCGGGGGATATCCAGCGACACGTTGGCGAGGTTGTGCGTTCGCGCCCCCCGAATGGAGATGACCCGTTCCTCGCCGACCGACTTGTTTTGCGCGTTTTCAGCCATGACCAAATGGGCCATCGTACCGCGCAATGGAAACGAAGGGCAGGATTCGCTTTGAGATGTGGCGCCTACCGGTCAACGTGAACATTTACGTCGACGTCTTCGTCATCATCCTCGGGGATTTCGATGTCGACACTGGTGTACGGCGCACGGACGCGGATGTTTTTCTTCTTTTTCTCGACCTTCGGCTCCGGCTGGGCGCAGCCGCTGCCGAGCGCCACCATGCCGATCATCCCCCACGCTGCAAGCTTGCGAACGAAAACCATGGCAATCACCTTGAATCGGCGCGGCCCATTTGCGCGAACCAAAGGCGCCGCCGCTCGATACTATCTTAATCGGCTAAACGGCATCGCAGCCCGGATTGCACGGGAATCGTCACTCCATTGAGAGAGTCGTCTGAATCCTGCTATAGTGAATGCAACGGCTGATTATCTGAACAAGGGCTGGACATGCTCGTCAAGACTGCGCGAAAAATCGCCATCTTCATCATCGGCTCCACCATCGTCGTAATCGGCATCATCATGATCGTCGCGCCGGGTCCGGCCGTTATCGTCATTCCTGCCGGCCTTGCCGTTCTCGGCACGGAGTTCGTGTGGGCCAAGTTGCTGCTCAAGAAGATGAAAGCAAAGACGCAGGGCGTGTTTGAGGCCATGGGATTCACCGGCTCCGCACCCGCCGAAAGCAAACCTCCCGAATCTCCGGCCGCGCCCCAGCCCGACATGAAAAACAGCCCGCCGTAACAGTCACTTTCCGAGCATCCGGCCTTGCCGAATTGAGTATTTCGTGATACCGTTGCCGGGCTATTAACCGTTAAAAGCCGCGACGTCGGCACAGGATTTCGTCGGAGACCCCCATGGCGTTTGTCACCACTCCTTCAGGCAAGAAACTCGTCACCCTCATTCCCGGCGACGGCATCGGGCCCGAATGCGTCGAATCGGCGAAGCGAATTATTGAAGCCAGCGGCGCGAAAGTGGAATGGGAAGTGCGCCACGCCGGCGAAAGCGTCTTCAAGCAGGGCATCGCCTCCGGTGTTCCGCAAGATACGATCGAATCCGTCAGCAAGACGCGCGTCGTGCTGAAGGGCCCCCTCGGCACTCCCATTGGCTACGGCGAGAAAAGCGCCAACGTCACCCTTCGAAAGCTTTTCGAGACTTACGGCAATATCCGCCCCGTGCGGGAGCTGCCCGGCATCAAGACACCCTACAGTGGGCGCAACATCGACCTCGTCGTCGTTCGCGAAAACGTCGAAGACCTCTACGCCGGCATCGAACACATGCAGACGCCCGGCGTCGCCCAGTGCCTCAAGCTCATCTCCCGCAAGGGCTGCGAGAAGATCGTGCGGCTCGCCTTTGAGTTCGCCCGCTCCGAAGGCCGCAAGAGCGTGGCTTGTGCGTCGAAGTCGAACATCATGAAATTCACCGAAGGAATGCTCAAGCGCACCTTCGAAGAGATCGCCAAGGAATACCCGGACATCCAGTCCTGGCACGTCATCGTCGATAACTGCTGCCACCAGCTCGTCAAGAAGCCCGAGCAGTTCGACGTCATCGTGACGACCAACATGAACGGCGACATCATGAGCGACCTGACCAGCGCCCTCATCGGCGGCCTCGGTTTCGCGCCGTCGGCCAACATCGGCAGCGATGTGGCCATCTTCGAGGCGGTGCACGGCTCGGCGCCGAAGTATGCCGGCAAGAACGTCATCAACCCGACGGCCGTGATCATGACCGGCGTGATGTTGTTGCGGCATCTGGGCGAGTTCGAAGCAGCGCAGAAAATGGAACACGCCGTACTGCACACGCTGGAGCAGAACGCCCTAACGGGTCGCGGTACCGGCGACATCGTCGGCTACGACAATCCCAAGTGCTTTAAGACGACCGAATACACCGATGCCATCATCGCCAATCTCGGCAAGCGCAGCGAGAAGTGGCGCGTACGCGACGTGAAGCCGATCAAGCTGCCGCAGGTATCCACGGCGCCCGATTTTGTGAAAGCAACCTCGCGGAAAACCGTGGGGCTTGATCTTCACATCGAGTCGCCGCTCAGCGCCGACGCCCTCGGCAAGAGTGTTACCGCGCTGCTGGAAGGATCGCCGCTCTTGTTGAAAGTCGTGACCAATCGAGGGACCAAGGTCTATCCGGCGACCGGCGCGGTCACCGATTGCGTGGATCATTATCCCTGTCGCCTGATGATGCGCGACGCCGCCGCGGAATTGACCGAGGCCCAATTGGCCGATGCCGTTCAGCGGATCGCCGCCAAGCATCGCTGGTCGCACATTGAAAAGCTGCAGGTCTTCAACGATCAACCGGGTTACACCAAGTCGCAAGGCGAAGACTAATTCGCACATGGGGGCGGAGCATCGTCGCACATGACTTGGCCCGCCTGGTTCACGCTTGGCCTCCTCGTTCTCATGCTCGCCGGATTGCTGCGCTATGCGCACCTGTCTGACGCGATCTTTCTCGGCGGCCTGACCGCGCTGGGTCTCGCCGGCATCATCACGCCGAAGGAGGCGCTTTCCGGTTTCTCCAATGCCGGCATGATCACGGTCGCCGCGCTCTTCGTGGTGGCCAGCGGCCTGCGCGAAACCGGCGCGCTCGATGCGTTCGGCCGTCGCATCCTCGGCATACCCGGCGGCGAACGATCCGTGCTGATCCGCCTGTGCACACCGATCGCCGGAATTTCGGCATTCCTGAACAACACCACCATCGTCGCCATGACCATGCCCGCCGTGGTCGATTGGTGTCGCAAGCATCGCATCGCTGCCTCACGCCTTTTGATCCCCCTCGACTTCGCCACGATCGCCGGCGGCATGTGCACACTCATCGGCACCAGCACCAACCTCGTCGTCCATGGCCTGATGATCAACTCCGGCCTGCACGGTTTCGGCTTTTTCGAACTCGCCGCCATCGGCATTCCCATCACCATCGTCACGATTGCCTACCTGACGCTCGTCACACCCCGGCTTCTTCCCGAACGGCAGGAACTCCTGGAACGCCTCGAGGCCGCCCGCCGCGAATTCCTCGTTGAAATGCGCGTCGAGCCCGACTGCGCCCTCATCGGCCAGTCCGTCGCCGAAGCCGGCCTGCGCCATCTGCCCGGACTTTTCCTTGTCGACATCACCCGAGGCAACGAAGTCATCTCACCGGTCACACCCGAAGAGCGCCTCGCCGCAGGCGACCGCCTCGTCTTCGCCGGCGTCGTCAGCACCATCGTCGATCTGCAAAAGACGCGCGGGCTCACTCCCGTCGCCCCCGACGAAAGCGACCGCGCTTTCACGAGCAGCGAGCGGCGAAACTTGTGCGAGGCCGTGGTCAGCGCCAACAGCCCGCTCATCGGCCGCGGCATTCGCGAGGCAAATTTCCGAACGGTCTATGACGCCGCCGTCATCGCCGTCCATCGCAGCGGCGTTCGCCTCGCCGGAAAGATCGGCAACATCGTCCTCCGCGCCGGCGACACGTTGCTCCTGCAAACGTCGCCAAGCTTCGTGCGGGCCCATCGCAACAACCCCGCGTTTTATCTCGTCAGCGAAGTGGCGGAGGCCGAGCCGGTGCGCCATGAAAAGTCGCTGGTTTCCGTCGGCATCCTGCTCGGTCTGGTGTTGTTGATGGCAATGCCGGATTTTGCGGCGTGGCTCGGCTTCAACGGCTCGTGGTTCAAATTGATGGAGACCGGCCAACCCCTCTTCGCAATTCTTGCCGCCGTCGCCATGGTCGCCATGCGTTGCATTTCCGGCGCGGCCGCGCGCCGAAGCATTCAATGGGACACGCTCTTCGTGATCGCCGCGTCCTTCGGCATTGCTTGTGCGATGGAAAAGACGGGCCTAGCGCGGGGCATCGTGTCAGCCGTCGCCCCGTTCATGAACGCCGGCGGCCCGCTGCTGGCACTTGCGATCGTCTATATCCTGACGAATGTGCTGACGGAGTTACTCACCAACAACGCCGCGGCCGCACTGATCTTCCCGATCGCCCTCTCCACCGCCACGCAAATGAACTTCGACCCGCGCGCACTCGCGGTCGCCGTCGCCGTCGCAGCATCCGGCGGCTTCGTCGTGCCCATCGGCTACCAAACACACATGATGGTCTTCGGCCCGGGTGGCTATCGACTCAGCGACTTTGCCCGTGTCGGCCTCCCTCTGAACATCCTCTGGTTCATTGTGACGATGCTGGTCGTGCCGTTCGTCTGGCCGTTGACGAAATAGTTACTCTCCGAAACACGTCCCGATCGCCTTCGCCGCGACGACCAGCCGATGATCCCGCGGCACAAGTCGCTGCTTGTCCGCCACCTCTTCCACCGGCACGCTTGTCATTTCGCCGTGCTGCACCACCACCATGCGATTGAACTGCCCAGCCTCCAGAAGCTTCGTCGCTTCAAATCCGAACCGCGTTGCCAGCACCCGGTCATAGGCACACGGCGTCCCGCCGCGCTGCACATGGCCAAGCACCACCTCGCGCGACTCAATGCCGAGCGTGTTCTCCAGTTGATTTCGCACCGCCTCCGCAATCCCGCCGTAGCGGATGGGGTCGGGGCTGTCGACGATCGTCTTGGCGATGTACTGCTGCCCGTGAAGCGACTTCGCCCCCTCCGACGCGGCGATGATGGTGCAGGCCTTGTGATGGCGCATTCGTTCGCGGCAGTATTCCTCCACGACGGCGAGGTCATAGGGGATCTCAGGAATAAGGATCACATCAGCCCCGCTGGCCACGCCCGCGCTCAGCGTCAGCCATCCCGCGTTGCGCCCCATTAGCTCCACGACAATGATTCGATGATGGCTCGCCGCCGTCGTGTGCACCCGGTCCAGCGCCTCCGTGGCCGTCTCCACCGCCGTCGTGAAGCCGAACGTGATGTGCGAGTGCATCAGGTCGTTATCAATCGTCTTCGGCACGCCGACGAATTTCGCCCCATGGCCCAGCAGCGTCGCCGCGCAGCTCATGGTTCCGTCGCCGCCGATGACTACGATGGCATCAAGCCCGTGCGCCTTGTAATTGGCCATCGCCTTGTCGCGGACATCCTTGAAGATGGGCATCCCGTCGGCGTCCTTCCCCACCGCGAACTTCGCGGGGTTCGCCTTGTTCGACGTCCCCAGAATGGTCCCACCGCGCGTCAGGATGTTGCTGACGTCCGTCTTCTTCAACGGGTGAATGCGATTCTCGATGAGGCCCAGGAAGCCGTCTTCAATCCCGAAGACCTCCCACCCATGCTCGATGATGGCCGTCTTCGTCACGGCGCGAATCACGGCGTTCAACCCCGGGCAATCCCCGCCGCCGGTGAGGATGCCAATGCGTTTGATCGTGGATGCCGCCATGAGCACCTCCTTGTGCCGCTGCAGTTGCGGATGAGTCTATGTTTTGCTGATGATCGCGTCCAGTCTTAGGATCACGTCGTGACCAACGCTCCCGCCGCAAGCAACGCCCCGACCCTCTCCGCGCAACAGCTCGCCTCGCGCAGCGCGATCCTGATCGCCGTTCTCCTCGCATCGCGCCTGTGGGTGCTGAATCACCCCATCCCCGTCCACGGCGATGAAGCCGGATTCCTCGCCGGCCTCGGATTTCCTGCGCCCTATCCCGTGCATCATCCGGGCTATCTGCTGTGGGTTGCCCTCGGTACGCTGACCTGGAAACTCGGCGCATCCAAATACACCGCCTTCGTCATCTGGTCGATAGTCGGTTCCATCTTCGCACCGTGGGCGCTCTATCGCGGACTGCGCTGGATCATTCCCGACGGTCCCGCATGGTGGACAGCATTAGCCTTCGGATTGAACCCCTTGCTCTGGTTCGTTTCCGTCACCGCACTTACTTATTCCTGCGGCGTCGCGATTGGCCTCGTCATTGTCGGCTGCATCTGGCGCGCCATCACCACCTCCGACGCACGGTTGATTCACTACGCTTCCGCCGCGATGGCCGTCTGCGCCTGGCTCCGGCCCGACTACGTCCTTTGGCTCGGGCTTCTGCTTCTCTTCGGCGCATGGCGGCTGCGTTCACGCGGCGGACTGCGCGGCCTCGCCCTCGTCGCACTCAGCTTCGCCGCCATGCTCGCAGCCGCTATGTGGCTCTATGGTCAGGGCGCTGTCGAACGAAAACCCGTTGGCCAGTTTTCCTATTGGCTCGAAGTCCTCTTCCAAACCAGCGCCTTTCGCCTCGGCTGGTACAACGGTCTCCTGCGCAGCGCCGCCAAACTCTGCGGCATCCTCGGCTGGGTATTCGGCGTCGCCATGTTCGCACTCCTCGCGTCCAAACTCCTCGTGCGAACCACCGCCCGACGCTTCCCCGGCGCGATGTCGTTTCTTTTCCTCTGGATACTCCCCCTCACCGCCTTCGTCCTCCTGATCCACATGAGCGAGCCGGGCCACGTGATTCTTCTTGTACCCGTCGGCTACGTCTTCCTTGCACTCTCGCTTACAGGCAGGTTCACGAGCCTCACCACATCGCGCGTCATGTCCGCGATCGCCCTTTGCTCGGCCCTTCAATTCCTCGCGTGGCCGTGGTCCGTGCAATCCACCGGTTGGATGCGCACCTTGAACGGGAAGATTGCGTACCTCAGCGCGGCCGGTCTGCGACAAATCGACCATCGCTGGGATATCCACACCCCAAGCGACATCTGGCCAACCCCCACGCACCAACCCACCGCCACGCGCCCGAGCCTCGGTCCGGCCAATGGACGTTAGCCTCCCGATTCGCTGATGCGCTTCAGCGCCAACCCGTTCCCCGGATCATCCTCCAGCACAATGCGATAACACGTTCGCGCTTCGTCTTTTCGACCCTGCCGCCAGAGCGACGAGCCCAAGTTCAAATACACCTCGTAATGGGCCCCCTCGGTCCGATCGATCACGCGCGCAAACAGCCGCTCGGCCGCCACCATGTCCCCACGGATGAAATGAAAGAGCGCCCACTGATAATCTTTCCGTGGATACTCATATCGACTCGTCACGCCGTGCCACCAATTCGCCCACCTCGTCCGCCGTGCTCGTCCGCCAAGCCCCGGCAATTGGTTTATCGCCGGCGCGTCCAGCCGTTCATTAAGGATGGTCGCAAGCGTCGGATCGACAAACCGCATTGCTTCCGCATCACTCTTCACAAAGATTGCGGCCAGATGATCGACATACGCGAGTCGCCACGCCGTGTTGTTCATCAGCGAGGTCAAAAGCGTTGGTGCAATCGCGTGCGGCAGGATCACACTTCGAAACCCATATTTCTTCGTCGCCGCCGCGAACTCCCCGGCATCATTGAGAATCTTCAAATACTCCTGATAGAACGATTCCCCAATCACCTCCAGCCGCCCGTCAATAAACACCGGCTCACGCTGCGCCCACATCAAATACCCGCCGTAGTTCAGATGGTTGAACATCGGCCCCGGAAGCGACACGCGCGTCATGAACTCCGCCGCATCGACCGGTTGCTCCAACCGATTCCAGCCCGTGCCAAATCGCGTCGCCGACCGATCATCGATGTATGTCGCATTGTGCATCGTCCGCAGTCCGCGCACACCGACGACCAGCGCCATGCACGCCATCACCACCGCCGGCACGGCCCGCCGCCCGACCCACAACCGCTCCACAATCGCCGTAATCGGAATCCCCCGCGCCAGCCCCGGCAACATCGCCACGACAAACAGCGGCATGTTCCGCAACATCCGCGATGAGATCATCAAGAAGATCGCCGACAACGCGATGTCCCGATAGCGCCGCTCCCGCCAAAGCGAAACCCAGGAGACCACCGACAGCACCGCCAGCGCCCGAAACGTGTAAATCGGCACCTCAGGGAAGAAAGGCATCTGCGGCGTCACGCGCAG
Organism: uncultured Planctomycetaceae bacterium; assembly: GCA_964605185.1. Lineage (GTDB taxonomy): Bacteria > Planctomycetota > Phycisphaerae > UBA1845 > UTPLA1 > JACRIM01. Next base: position 13,302 of record CAZSBF010000010.1, on the reverse strand, counting down.
CGAAAACGGCGAACACAACTCCCCGATGGATTGCGCAAACACATTCGACTGATCGAACCGCGTCAGCAGCGTCAGTGGAAACAACACGCCGCGATAGCCGTATGGATTAACAATGCAGACCAGAACTGCCGCCCCCACCCATTTCAACAACCGCAAATTGAATCGCCGATTCGTCATCAATCCCGCAATACCAAACAACCCGAGTATCCCCCACCCCACGATGAAAAATGAATGCGAATTCCCCCAGAGCAAAAACAGAACCGGCAACACCCACAACGGCGTCTGCCTGCCAACGGCATGCCGCGTACACACATAGATGAGTGCCGCCATATAGCACAGCGACAGCAGCTCCGGACGCGCCTCGTACCGCATCTCGCAAGCCACCACCCCTGCAAGCAAATACGCCGCCGTGCTCCATGCGTCCGCGCCCGCCGTCCGGCACGTGAGCGCCACAAACCCAAACGCCGCCACCAGCAGTGCGACGTGCATTCCCACGATCCCCGCCGGCCCCGCCACGCGCTGGGCCGACGCCACCATCACCTGATACCCCCACGAGGTATCGATGTACGGTCGCTCGCGGCAGGTGTAGGTAAATGTGTCGTTCCCCGGCCAGCCATTGCCATCGAGGATGTACTCCCCGCCGCGCAGATGAAACCCAATATCGAGACTGCCCACCTGCCGCGAAGCCGAGATCACCAGCAGAACAAAGGGCAGCGCCATTGCCACGCGTCCCCAACGCCCGTCTACCGGTGGCACTGAATGGTTCTCAATGTCTGCGGCGTGCATTGCACCCTCTTCATCGGCGAATTGAGCCGCCGCCCCTTGAAACCCTAACGAATACCGAATATCATGTTCCCATGGCCCTGCGTCGCATCGACAATCCGCCGAACCCCTTCATCGCGGAACTTCGCGAGTGGCTCGACGAGCCGCCCGCCGCACAGGTCGAAGTGTATGAGGAAACCGCCAAATCCGTCCTGACCGAAAACGACAGCCCCGACATACCCTTCCGCTGGTCGATCAATCCCTATCGCGGCTGCCAGCACGCCTGTGCCTATTGCTATGCCCGGCCCTATCACGAATACCTCGGTTACGGCGCGGGCACCGACTTCGACACCAAGATCGTCGTCAAGGTCAACGCGCCAGCCGTCCTTCGCGAAGAGCTGCAGCGCCGCGCCTGGGCACGCGAGTGGATCTGCTTCTCCGGCGTCACCGATCCCTACCAGCCGATGGAGGCCGTTTACAAAATCACACGCGGCTGTCTGGAGGCCTGCCTCGAAGTCGGCAATCCCGTCTCGATCATCACCAAGGGCTACTTGATCGTCCGCGATCTTGAATTGCTCGCCGAGCTTCACCGCACGGCCGGGGCACAGGTCTACTTCAGCATCGCCTTCGCCGACGATGCCGCCGCGCGGGCACTGGAGCCGAGCACACCGCCGCCCACGCGCCGGTTCGAAGCCGTCCGGCGCCTTGCCGTTGCCGGCATCCCGGTCGGCGTCATGATCGGGCCGGTGATTCCGGGGCTGAATGACAAGGAAATCCCGACGATCATCCTCCGCGCCGCCCAGGCGGGGGCGCGATCGGTCGCCTACACGGCCCTGCGCCTTCCGGGCAGCGTATCGCCAGTCTTCATGGAGCGCTTACGCACCGCGTTGCCGCTCCGCGCTGAACGCGTTGAATCGCGCATCCGCGAAATGCGCGGCGGCCAGTTGAACGACTCCCGCTTCGGACGGCGCATGACCGGCGAGGGAGAGTATTGGCAAAGCGTGAAGCAGTTGTTTGAGTCAGCACGGCGAAAGCACGGCTTGGTGGATCTGCCGACGCAATCGGCCACGCGAGAGGATCAACCGCGAAAGCCGGCGCTACGATCGGAATCGAAGGAGCCGCGATTGACGCAGCTCACTTTCCGCTTCGGGAAGTAGCAACCCGTCGCTCACGAAATCGACACGGGTTGTACCCAGGCTTGCGTGAATGCAAATCGGATTCAGTCCAAAGTGCTGGACGTCAATGGCCGGTACTAACGCCACTGGTTCGTCTCCCGCCCCTTTCTCTTGCCCACCTACAACTCCGGCTCGTCTTCGCCTTCCGCGAGTCGGCGAAGCCTCGACTCGTCCAAGATGCGAATCGCTCCACCGTCGGTCTCGATGATCTGCTCATCGCGAAGCTGGCGCAAAACACGAGACAGTGTTTCGCTGGTCAGGTTCAGATGGCTCGCCAGATGACGCTTAAGGCCGGGCAAATGCACCTCGTTCAAGTGGGCTCCCGCAAGCAAATGTCCCGCCACGCGCCCCATGGCATCTCTCAAGGTAAGACGTTCGACAAGATCGACGAGGTGTTTCACCCATCCCGCCATGCCCGCGAGCAATTGGATACACAAATCGTGGTCCGACGATAGCAACGAATGAAATTCTTCGGTGGGAAGAAGAACCGCCTGAGTCGGCGCGAGGGCTTCGGCAAAGGCGGGGCATGGAAAGCGGCCGATGGCGGCGGCCTCGGCGAAGGTGGCTCCGGCACCCATCATGTGCAGCACATGTTCCTTGCCATTGGGAGCAAGCGTGAAAATGCGCACCAACCCGTGACCAACGACAAACACGCCGGGACACGGGTCGCCCTGGCGAAATACGATTTGGCCTTCCTCAAGCTTCAACAGCCGGCCAATGCGCGTCAGCCGATTCCAGCTCTCGCCGCGAACCATGGCAAAAAGGCGGCAGCGTTTGAGAATGCCAGTGACTTCTTCGGACATAAGTACTTTTAGCGACAGAGAATACGGCGGCTTGATTCAGATCAACGACAATCCAATCTCAAGCCATAGTATGGCCTCTACGAGTCGATTGGTAGTCAGGCGACCACGAGGAAGCAACGGCCGCACGATTGTTCCGATCGAACCCAAGGAGAAGGTCATCATGTTCTGTAATCAATGTGAGCAGTCGTTTCGCGGTTCCGGTTGTGTTGATCGAGTCGGCGTGTGCGGAAAGGACGAAGACGTTCAATCCGTGCAAGAAATGATCCTGTACGGCCTGAAGGGAATGGCGGCCTATGCCAACCATGCCCGTCGCCTGGGAAAGACCGACCCCGAGGTGTCCGCCTTCATCGAAGATGCGCTCTTCGCGACCATGACCAATGTGAACTTCGATCTGGCATCCCTGCTCGAAATGGCCATGGAACTCGGCCGGATGAACCTGCGCGTCATGGAGATGCTCGATACCGGCCACATCGAGGCCTTCGGCAAACCGCAGCCGACGGAGGTCTACGAGGGCACCCATGCCGGCCCCGGCATCCTGATCACCGGACACGATCTCGTCGACTTGTGGGATCTCCTGCGCCAAGTGGAAGGCACCAACATCAAGGTGTATACGCACGGAGAGATGCTCCCCGCGCACATGTATCCCAAACTCGCTCAACATCCCAACATGGGAGGGCACTACGGCACCGCGTGGCAGGATCAGCGCCGTCAGTTTGAGAATTTCAGCGGGCCCATCGTGGCCACGACCAATTGCATCCTCATCCCGCCCCCGAGCTATGCCGACCGGCTCTTCACCGTTCGCTGGGTCGCCGTCCCTGGCGGGCATCGACTGAAAGGTGATGACTTCTCACCCGTCATTGCCATGGCCAAGCGCGCTGCGCCGCTGCCGGAAAAGTTCGTTAAACATTCGACCGTGGGGTTCCACCGCAGCGTACTCCTCGACAATGCCGGTACCATTGTGGATGCGGTCAAGGCGGGGAAGATCAGCCACTTCTACGTCATCGGCGGTTGCGATGGCGCCGAGCCGGGACGCAACTTCTTCAGCGATTACGCTCAAAGCACCCCCACCGATTCGTTCATCCTCACGCTGGGCTGCGGCAAGTACCGCATTCGCGAACACGACTACGGCACGCACCTGGGTTTCCCGCGACTCATGGACATGGGGCAGTGCAATGACGCCTATGGCGCCATCGCGGTCGCCAGCGCACTGGCGAAGGCATTCGAATGCGGCGTCAACGATCTGCCGCTCACGCTCGTCATCAGTTGGTTTGAGCAAAAAGCGGTGGCGGTACTGCTCACCCTGCTTTCCCTCGGAATCAAAGGCATCACACTGGGCCCGAATCCGCCCGCCTTCGTCTCCCCGGGCGTATTCCAAATCCTGCAGGACCGCTTCGACCTGAAACTGACACCCCCGAACGGACGATCGAACACGGGAAACATCCGGCTCCCGGTTTCGCAGAATTGAGTGGCACGGTGCGGGGTGGGTTGTAGTCAACCTGCCGGTGCGAGTCGTAGATCCACCTGCGAGACAATTCCAATTCGCGCCCACCCCGGCAAGAAAGAACTGACAGAAGGTGACAGAAACTGACACGGTTGGAGCCTTGGTGGGGTGATCCGCGAAAGGAAATGCCCCCCGAAAAAAGCCGAAAAACCGGGTTGGCGCCCGCAAAAACGCACAAACCGTTTGTGCGTTTTTGTGCTGCTGGTGAAACCGCAGATTGCGCCGATTGGCGCCGATGAGTGCATCTCTGCGCGGTCGGCGTGTCATGATCTGATTGAGGCATAGCGCACCTGTTGGTTGATCGTTTTCTTTCCAACGACACCTATCACTCTTGCTCGGCGTTTCACAGGCTCCGTTGTTTTTCGCGTGGGAATGCGGGTTGGGGAAATGTAACAAATTCATTACTGGGGGACAGGGGACCAAGGGGCTATTCCGTGTTGCCACGCGTCAACGAGTTGACCCATGCCACCCTTGCTATCACTGATTGCGAGAAGTCCGGCTGAAGCCGGCTTGGGGAGTTCGCAGGGTACTTAGACCACCAACTGAAGTTGGTGGCAAAGGCCGGCCGGCTGAAGCCCGGCCAGGAGGATTGCGACAACGATGGTTATGGCGATGCGTGCGGGTGCAGCGCGGAGCGCGGCGATATGAATGGCGATGGGCTGGTCAATGCGCTGGATTCGCAATTGTTTGTCGAGCGGTTGTTGCGGCCGTAGGGGATGATGCGGGCGAGGATGGGGTGGGAAGGGATTCCCACCAGAGGTGCGTGCGAGAAAGGAATCTCGCACGAGCGATGGTTCGGGTTGAGGGAAGGGCGGATTGAACACGAGTTGGGTCGCCCTTTCAGGGCTTTGGAGAGTATGATCGTCCGGTTTCCCAGGGCGTTGCCGCTGGGCTGTGGCTGGGTCGCCCCGTTGGGGCTATAGAAATTGGTGGCGCGGGCCTCCGTGTGGCGCGGACCTCAGTGACAGCTTTTCAAGGGCAAGAGGCGGGCAGGGACGCCCGCCCCACTGAATAATTTTCAATCTCGTTGGGGCTTGGGCGATGTTCGTGGGATAGGAATCCCCGGAACGTGGGTGCGAGAAAGGAATCTCGCACCAGCAGAGGGTGCGATTTCAAATGCGGCCCCGTGCTGGCGCGTGGGGTTCGTTTTCAAATGCGGCCCCGTGCTGGCGCGTGGGGTTCGTTTTTCAGATGCGGCCCCGTGCTTGCGCGTGGGGCTCGTTTTGGAATGCACGCAATGCCGATTACGAGTTGCCCTTGCGGTCGCCGAGATCCAGCGCCACGATCTTTTCGCGGTCGCGGACGTAGAGGGTGCGGCCGACGAGGGTGGGTACGGTCCACGCCGTCTTCTTGAAGAGCACCGGCGATTTGGCGAGCAGGCGGTACTTCTCGGGATCGGCCTTCACCAAGAAGAGATAGCCGTCTTCGTCGAGGACGATGAGTTTGCCGTCGGCGAAGACGACGTTGGCCTTGGCGATGCCGCGCTGTCGCCAGGCGAACTCGCCGGTCTTGGCGTTCACGCAGGCGAGGAAGCCGGGGCCGAAGTCGCCGCTGCTGCCGTAGACGTGTTCACCGACGCGGACGGCGTCGGCGTGCTGGATCTTCAATTTCGGATTGAACCAGACTTCCTTCGCGGCGATCTGGCTACCAGCTTTTTCCAACTTCACGCCGCGCGAGCCCATGCCATAGGCGGAGGAGATGAACAGGTGGTTGTCCTCCGCGCACCAGACGGGCGTGGAGATGTTCGCGGTCCATTGCGTGGGGTGGGCGACGGTCCAGAGGCTCTTGCCATTTGTGGGGTCGAGGCCGTCGACGCTGGTGCCGGTGAAGGCGACGATCTGTTCGATGCCTTCGACCGTGATGGCAATCAGCGACGCGTAGCCCGGCACGAACTCTCCGCCCTTCCATGCGACGGAGCCGGTGGCCTGATCGAAGGCGATGATGGCGCTGCCCTTTTCCTTGCTGACGGGCATGATGATGTTGCCCTTGTAGGCCATGGGGCTGGAGCCGTAGCCGCGCATCATGATGTCGGCCTTGAATTCAGCGAGGAGGTCCTTCGACCAGACAGGCTTGCCGGTTTTCTTGTCGAGGCAGACGAACTTCGCGGTGGAGCCGACGCTGTACAGCTTGTCGCCGACGATGAGGGGCGTGCTATGCGGCCCGGGGCCGAACTCCATCTGCATGTCTTTCGTCCAGGGCACGTCGTACTTGTGTTCCCAGCGCGTCTTGCCGGTCTTGGCGTCGAGGGCGACGATGATCTCCTCGCCCTTGAGCGGGTCGGCTTTGTCGCGGATGGAGTACGTCGTGTAGAGCGTGTCGCCATCGGCGAGGACGGCGGAGTAGCCGTCGCCGAGGGGGCGTTCCCAAAGCTTGGCCGGGCCTTCCTTGGACCAGCGATTGGCGAGGCCGGTGGCGGTGCTCTTGAAGTCGCGGTTCGGGCCGCCCCATTGGAGCCAGGGTTCCGGTGCGTTTTCGGGGGTCGTTGGATCGACCGGACCGGCCATGGCGGCGGCTTCTTCGGCCTCTCGCTTGGCTTTGGCGGCGGCGACGCGTTCGCCGATGCCGGCCTTCTGCTTCTTGCGGTCGGCGGCGGAGATGACGGTGTACTTGTACTTGGATTCGCTCGCGATCTTCATGAGCGGTGCGGTGGGTTCCTTGGTCCACCACGGCGGGACTTCGGACTTGGCCTTGGTGGTCATGGAGAATTCGACGAAGCAACCCATTGCCGGGTCGAAGCGGGCCGTGCCGTTGAAGGTGCCGTCGATTTTGCCGAGGCGTTTGTCCTTCTCCGGCTTTTCGTCGGCGTCTTTCGTCAGTGTGCCCGAAAAGGTGACGATCGCGCCGGACTTGTCGATGCGGTCGAGCTTGCAGTCATAGGCGACATGGACGCGGCCGACCTGGGGATAATCATTGGTGCGTTTCGCGTTCCATGTGTCGCCGGCTTTGACCTCGCGATTCGGGAAGAGGACGAACGGAGTTTCGGCGAAGATCGCTTTGACCTGTGCGTCGGTGATGGCGTCATCGGCCATGCTCTTGGCAACGTAGTTAGCCTCTCCGAATTCGAGGAGCTTCTTGCGGATGGCGTCGGCGCCGGTGATGGCGGATGCGCTGCCCTTGGAATCGACGGCCCACTTCAGGGGCATGTTGATGATGGCGGCGAAGGTGTCTTTGTGAAGCGGGGAAGCGTCTTCGTAATCGGGGTCGTCGGTGTCGTAGAGACTCTTGATGGCTTCGCTGAACTGGGTGTAGCCATAAAGGCGGTCAAGGGTAGAGGAGACTTCGACGCCGTCGCCCTTGGTCGATTGCGTCTGCATCATGCCGTAGATGTTTCGAACTTTGATGTTCATCGGCTTGCCGTCTGGGCCGACGATTTCCTGAGAGACATCGTCCTCGTGCTCGACATAAGACTCGGCGGCGGGGCCGGCCTTGAACTTGAGGGGGATGGTGTCGGCGGCGCGGGCGTGAGACGCGAAAGCTGCCACGAGGGCGCAGGCGACGAACCGAGACGAATAGCGGGCCATGAGGGTGCTCCTTGGTTGCTGCCTATTGGAAACCCGAACGGTGGGGATTATACCGATTCACGCCGGGCGCGCAAGAAAAAGGCCCCCGCGGTTGCAGGGGCCTTGGTGGAACTCAATATGACTTGATGTCGTTACAGGGCGAGGAGCATGAAGTTCAGGAAGCCCTGAATGTCGTCGCCATCGGCATCGCCATCGCAGTCGGCATCCACGGCGTTGATATGGCCGGGGTCGGTGTCGAGGCCGAGGAGGACATTCACCGCGGCGTCGATGTCGAAGAAGTCGTAATCCAAATCGATGTCAACGTCGCCGAGGAGGCAGTCGCAGGCATTGGCGACCACGAAGGTGGCCGTGCCGCTGATGTCGCCGGTGGTGTCGTTGGCGTTGATGTCTGAGGTCTGGGTAAGTTCGCCGGCGCGACTCGGAATCATGACGAGTGAGCTGGCGTCCGTCGGGGCGAGGACCATGAACTTGAAAGTGGTGACCAACATTCCGTTGGAGGCGTTCCCCGGCGCCGAGGGCAGGGTGAAGATCTGACCTGCGGCGTAGTAAGAAGCATCGCCATCGGCATAGTTGGGGTTCAGGCCACCGGCCGGAAAGAACTCGGACGACCAGATGTATTCAGCGCCGCCGTTGGGGATGTTCTCCATGAACTGGAGCTTGGTCGGATCCCATTCGAGGATGACGCTGAGTCCACTGAACTCTTCAGGGGCGGCCGTGCTGGATCGAGCGCGAAGCTGCACGGTCAGGATGGAGCCCGCAGTGCAGGTCGGGCCGGGGCTGAAAATTTCGACCGGTGCAAAGAACAGGTCGATGTTGGCTGTTGCCGTTGATGCAAAGGCTGCAAGCGCGACGCAGGCCGCCCACATGGCCCGCTTGGTTGTTGAGCTGAGCATATTCACGTTTGGATCTCTCCTTGGCCCCACAGTTCGGGGCGCGGCTTATTTCCCATCCCCCACGAACCACTGATTGTATGTTCCCAGCGTACCGTAAAGCCAAGGAGCCTTGGAACGGTTTTTTTAGGACCGCTCCAAGACTCCCCGGCAGTTTGAACTAGCGATTGGCGTTGAACGCTGAGGGATTCCGTGCGGCTTCACGCAGTCTCGTGGAGACCGTGTTGGGCAGCTGGTTCCGCTGTTCAACGATGGCGATGTCCTTGTGATCCACAACGCCGTCCTTGTTCAGGTCGAGCTTGACGGCATCGGCCGCCGCCAAGTCGCGTGTCGCGATCGACAGCTTCGGAGCCCGAACCACCGGCGGCTGAACTGAACAGTCGCAGGTCGAGAGGTACGGGAAGCCAAAGCCCGACGCGACCGCCAGATTCTGGAAGAAGCTGTAATCCTGAATATTGACGTTCGTATCGTTGTTGAAGTTCGCACTTCGCATGCCGTCGAACGGGCAGGACGGGCCAGCGCCCGGACCACCGGCAACCGTCAGGACCCACCAGGTGATGTCGTTGATATCGACGTCACCGTCGTTGTCCGTATCGCCGCCTCGGAGGAGGTAGGGCGTGAATGCGACGTACTCGTTGTTGGAGATCGACAGCACTTGTGTGTCCCAGAGGGTGTGTTGTTCATCCTTGGCACACAGGCTGTCCCACTGACCGCAGGGCAGTTCAATGACCGCTTGTCCGGTGGCCGGTGCACTACCGACAAACTGCACGTTCGCACAGATGTCGGCCGAGCAGCCGTTGGCATTCTTGGCCACGAACTTGATCGGTCGGATGTAGCCCGACGAGCCGGCGTTCACCAGATTCAGGCGGACGGTGGCGCGAGCCAGCGTCACGTCACGGACACGGATAGTGCCCGTCTTCATCGCGGAGTTGCCACATTCGTCGGTGGCCGTGCAGGTTACGACTGTGTCGCCGAGCGGGAAGAAGCTTCCCGAAGGCGGCTGACAGTCGAAGGTCAGGACGCCGCCACCACACTTGGACGATGCCTCAACCGTGTAATTGACATACGCGCCGCAGACGCCAGCGTCGGAATAGACCTCAAGAATGTCACACTCACCAATTTCACGAGCCTGGCTCGGCTGAGACGTCGGAACGACGCAGCCGATGTTCGGCGCAACGTGGTTGTTCACGTTGATCGAGAAGCATGCCTGGGAATACCCGGTATCTCCGCGGTCCATCTTATCCCAGTCACAGTAGCAATCATCCGCCGCTTCGACACAGAACTCGACCGTGACCTGGCAGGCGCTCACACTGGTTACATAGATGTTTCCAAAGATGTGGACACCATCAGCGGTTTCTTCCCAGGTGATGTCGGTGTTGTACGACGCGTTTCCGTAGAGATTGACCCAGTAGTCAAAGTCGTCCAGATTGCAATCGGTGATCGTGACATCCACCGGAATCGTGGCCGCACAGGTGTTATCGATATCGACCTGCGTGGGCATGTTGGCACCGTCGATGCGCGGGGCGATGTTGTCCTGGACAATGATCACCACCTTGCACTCGGCGGAGTTGCCGGACCCATCCACGGCTTCGTAAATCAAGACCATGATGAACGAATATGGCGGGCAGGTCTCGTAAGGATTGCCTGCAGCAAAGAAGTTCTTCAGGTGAACTTGCAGCTTCTCGGTACCGCAGTTGTCGGTCACCGTTCCACCGAGCACCTTCTCAAACCATTCGAGGCAGTTGTAGTTGTCACCGCGGGGTGCGCACCCGGCCAGCGCTGGTGGCTGACACGGCAGGCCGCAGATTTCCGGCAACTGATCCATGCACTCGGCATAAATCGTCGGCGGGCAGGTGATGACCGGCGGCTCCTGGTCGTCAAAGGTGATGACCTGAGTGCAGTTGCCGCGGTTCTCACATGAGTCGTAGGCGAACCAGTTGCGGATGATCCGCTGCGGATTCGTCGCACACTCATCCCAGTATTCCACGTATGGCTGCGTGGTGCAGTTATCCGTGGCGGTTGCGAAGCCGGTGTCTTCCGGCGCCGTGGACGAACCGCAGGAGAGCAGAACGTCGTTCGGGCAGGTGAGCATCGGCGGGATTTCGTCAATGACGGTGGTGTTTCCTCGACAGGATTGGAGCGACATGTTGCCGCAGCAATCCACGGCCGAGAAGCCCAACTCCACGTAACCCGGGCAGGACGTCAGGGCACTGACCGGAACAGAACCACAAATGTACACATAGGCTCCGGATCGCTCGACGCCCTGACATGGCACAATGATGGGTTCGCCTACCGTGACGCCCTCGGCGTTGAGCACGGATACGCTGACTCCCGAGGCATCAATGCAGCAGTTGTCGCTGAACGAAGCGGAGAAGTTAATCACGGCTGAGCAATTCTCATCCATGGAGACGTACTCACTAACGGAGCAATATTCAGCCGTCGGCGGCGAGAGGTCGACGATTGTGATTGTCTGGTCACACGTCGCCTGATTGCCGCACGCATCGGTGGCCGTCCAGGTTCGGATGATGACCTCCGTGCAGGAGATGCCGAGATCCGGTGCCGGGGCGTCGCTGTAGTTGACCGTTGGCTGCGAGGTGCAATTGTCGGTCGCCGTGGCGAAGCCAAGGCTCTTGTTGTACATCGGATCACGCGAATCACTGCAGTCGATGGTGGCGTCTTCCGGACAAGTAATGACCGGAACCTCCATGTCATTGATGGCAACCGTGTCCGTGCACTCGATTGCTTCGTTGCTGCAGCAATCGGTGGCTCCGATGGTGACCGTCACATTGGCCGGACAGCCGGTGAGTTCCGAAACCGGAATGAAGCCCGAGACCGTGAGGATCTGCGGATTCATTGGATCCGGCGTCACCATGAAGCTCGCCTGCCCAATGACAACCGAGTTCGGGCTCTTGGGATCAAGGATGGCGTTGACGTACACGCCCTTGCCATCGATGCAGCAATTGTCCGAAATTGTGGCTGAGAAATTAATCTGGCCGGCACACATGGCGCCGACGTTGACATCATCCGCCGAGCAGGCGGAGATGATCGGTGCGGTGGTGTCCACCACATAGATATCCTGCACACACGTGGACTGGTTACCGCAGGCGTCCGTGGCCTTCCAGGTTCGGACGATGTGCTTCTCCGCGCCACACTTGCCGTTGGACACATTGTCGCAATAGGTGATGCTCTCGATGGGAACGACGCCGCTGCAGGTGTCGGAGGCTTCCGCTTGACCCGCCGCCGAAGGAGCGATCAGCTCTTCCAGTGGAATGGCCGGGTTGCACTCGACCTGGAACGTCGGCGGGCAGACCGTGAAGATCGGGCCCGAGGCATCAATCGTGAAGACACGCGTATCGACCGTGCTGGTCGGATTGATGGGTACGCCGTTGAGGCTCAGCTCGGAGCTGAAGGCACCCTGCGTGCGGAACGTGATGCTCGTATCCATGCACTCATTTCCGGGTTCCACGTCAAAGACAATGGTGGCCAGGAGCGAATCAGCGTTCGTTCCAGCGCCGTTCGGAATGGTTGAGCTTTGCAGCTGCAACTGTCCGACACCGGTTTGTGCATTGGTGATCGGAATGAGAATCTGACCGAAGACCGCGGTGTTGTAGCAGCTCAGATTGCCGCGATAGTTCAGCTTCGCATCGTCGAAGGCGAGGAACGCCTGGAAGCCGTTCACGTTCTGCGTGAGCTGGCGCATCCAGACATGGACGGCAATCTGGCCGTTGGTGACCACGTAGCCGCTGCAGATCGCTTCACCGCCGCCGCCAAGGCAACCGCCCGGGACTTCCAGGACGATTGAGTTGTTATTGGGGACCGGATCGCAGGCATCGCCGAGGCCGTCCATGTCGTTGTCGGACTGGGTCGGGTTCGCCGCGTTCGGGCAGTTGTCGCACGCATCGCCAAGGCCGTCCATGTCGGCATCTTCCTGACCTGCGTTCGGCGTGCCGTCGCAGTTATCGACGCAGTCGGCCACGCCGTCACCATCGGTGTCGGTTTCGAGATTGCCGCAGCCGCACTGACCGGGGGCCGTTTTGGCCGGATCATTCGGACAACCGTCGCAGGCATCGCCCGCGCCGTCCATGTCGGTGTTTTCCTGTCCCGGATTTGCGTCCGCCGGACAGTTGTCACAAGGATCGCCGACTCCATCCGTGTCGGCATCGGCCTGACCGGGGTTGACAATGGCCGGGCAGTTGTCGATGCAATCGGCAACGCCATCGCCATCGGTGTCGGTGTCGGCAACGCCGCAACCGCACTGGCCGGGGGCGATCTTCGCCGGATCATTCGGGCAGCCGTCGATGCAATCGGCGGTGCCATCACTGTCGGTGTCGGTGTCGGGATTGCCGCAACCGCAATCACCGGGGCTGGTCTTCAAGGGATCCATCGGGCACTCATCCTTGCAGTCCGGAGTGCCGTCCATGTCGGTGTCGGTGTCCGGAATTCCGCAGCCGCAGATGCCCGGGGCGATCTTGAGCGGGTCGGCCGGGCATCCGTCTTCGCATTCCGCCGTGCCATCGCCATCGGTGTCGGTGTCAGCCGTGCCGCAACCGCAGATACCCGGGGCGATCTTGAGAGGATCCATCGGGCACACGTCGATGCAGTCGGCGGTGCCGTCGCCGTCGGTGTCTGTATCGGCCGATCCGCAGCCGC
>CAZSBF010000009.1:45770-61486 GCA_964605185.1 uncultured Planctomycetaceae bacterium | reverse complement strand
GTATGACTGATAGCTGAATGGAAGCGGAACGAGCACGAATGTGATCGTCGACAGTATGGCAAGCCCGACATTTCGGCGGGATGCACGATGTGAGGACGACGATTCTCCGCGGCTAAGTGAGTAAAGAACGAGAAGCGCGAAGATGAGCACATGCTCAGGTCGAAGCAGCGCAGCGAGGGCGTTCACCGCGCCCCACAGGGCCGCGCGTCCGGCGCGCGGTTGGCCGGTCCGGCGGAGCATAAGAAGTGACATGAGTAACAGAAACGTGTACGGCGTCTCATTGTTGAGCGTTGAGGATTGAACCGTCAACCCGAACGACGCGGCGCAGAGCATTCCGCAGATCGCACCGACCGTCGCACCGGCGACGCGTCGGGCCAATGTCGCGGCGATCAGACAATTGACGCAACCAAGCCCTGACATCAGCAGCTTAGTAGAAAGAAACGTCGCGTCGTTGCCGATCGGCGCGACCCAACGAAGAAGCCATGCCATCCCCGGTGCGTGGATGGGTATTCCCATTTCGAATGATGTGCCGTCACGAATCGAGCGCGCGAATTGAATCCAGAGCGGCGCGTCACCTTCGTAGAGCGCACTATGCGGCCATAACCGGTCGGGGCTTCCCCAAAGAAACCCCGCGCGCATCGCGAAAGCAGCTGCGACGACACCAATCGGAATGAGTGCCGACGGCCATTCACGCGCACGTTGGCGTGCGGTTTGTTGTTGCGAAGATCCGTTCATTCAGTTTCGGGACCGACAGTGTGCTATTGCACGGGTGCGAGCCACTCGGCATACCTATAGAAGATCGACCCTAAGCGCGATGGAACGCTGGACTTTTGACAGTTGAATCGGGTACGATGGATGGGAGTGGGTGGTGGAAAAAGAAGCCTTGTTGGCATTATCCGTTGTGCATTCCGCGCCGGAAGTTCCTCCCGCCAATCGTTGGACGTTTGCGACAGCCTATTGGCTAATTCGTAACACGTTGTTAATCAAGCACTTACTGCTGTTCTTGCGCCCTCGCTTTTCGAACGCTAGCCTGCCCGGAGATTTCACATGCGTCTTGCAGTCGCCGTACTATCCGTAATCAGTTTGTGTCAATCGAGCCTCGGTTCGGACCAACCGTCGAGCCCCATCGTCCCGACTCCTCGACAGGCGGCGGCAGTCAGTGCCTTCACCCAGGCTTTTCCAGAAGCCGCCTTCTATTCCTCAGACGACCAAATTACTCGTATTTATGGGACGTCGTTTGGGACGGGCCCCGATGCCTTATCAGCCGCCGACGAATTCCGTCGGACACATTCTGAGGTCTTCGGCGTACGGCCGCACGACCTCGAACCACGCAGCAGCCTTGAGGATGGGCGCCACACGCAACCCCTCATGTATGACGCCACCACCGGTTCATACAAGTTTACCTTGGTCTGTTTCAGTCAGGTTCGCGAGGGCATTCCGGTCTTCCGGTCCGAGCTCCGCCTACTCGTTCGCAACATAGCGAACTCGCCGTTGGTGCTTGCCGCGGCAAACCTTCATGACATTGGCGATTTCGCGCCGGACGCCCGGGCAGCCGTTCTTACAAACGAGCAGGTGACGGATTCCGTAAAGCGAGCAGCACCGACCCTCTCCGTGTTTACCGAGCCGAAGCGCGTAATCTGGGCCGGTGTTGAGAATGTTCGAGCGGTGCCGACCCTCGCGTTTCAGATCAGCGGCCATAGCGGCGATCAGGCATCGACAAAGGGATATGAAGAATGGCTGTTCATTGTCGATGCGACGACCGGCGTCGTGCTCTACAAGGAAGATCAGGTGTTGACGGAGAACGTTAGCGGTACCGTCACCGGCTTGACCACCGATTTTCCTGCGGCCGCCGAATGCCTTCCTGAAAACTCGGCCGCAATGCCCTACGCCTCCGTAAACATTCAGGGCCAGGGCACGGTTTACGCCGACGTGAACGGCAACTTCACGATTCCGAATCCCGGAGTGACGCCCGTCACGGTTGAATCCCACGTATCCGGGCGTCGATTCATCGTCAGTGATCAATCGGCCGTGACGCCGGTCTTGTCCCAAAGTGTGACGCCGCCCGGTCCGGCGAACTTCACGCACAACGCCGCCAACTCGGATGAACTCGTTCGAGCTTCCGTGAACGCATACATCAATGCCAACCTGGTTCGCGACATGGTGGTTCAGGCCAACCCCGCCTATCCGACAATCGGCACTCAGGTCGACATGGGAATCAATTCGAACATCAACTTGAACTGCAACGCCTTCTACAGCCCCGCCAATCAGACGATCAACTTCTACCGCAACGGCGGCGGATGCGCCAACACCGCGTTCCCCGATGTTATTCACCACGAGTATGGCCACCACGTTGTCCAAATGGGCGGTAGCGGGCAAGGCCAGTACGGCGAAGGCATGGGCGATTGCTTGGGCGTGCTGATGACGGATCAGCCCAAGCTTGGTGTTGGCTTCCGGCTCGACTGCGACAACGGCATTCGTACGGCTGACAACACGCTTCAGTATCCGTGCTCCGGCGCGATCCACTTCTGCGGCCAATTGATCTCGGGCTGCGTTTGGGACACCCGGCGTCTCCTTATTGTGTCGAATCCGGGAACGTACCTCGACATTCTTGCCGATCTCACCGTGAACAGCGTCCCGCTGCATGTCGGCTCGAGCACCATTACGCCGCAGATTACGACTGATTTCCTCACACTCGATGATGACGATGCCAATCTCGCCAACGGCACGCCACACTGCACCGAGATCGCACTAGCCTTCGGTCGCCATGCCATGGGCGTGGTTGGGCTTGGGGCGACGTATGCCTTCCCGAATGGCCTTCCCGAAATCATCCCGCCGAATGCGGGTTTCGCGATCAATGCGAATGTCACCGGCGTTCTCTGTCCAACGCCGATCGAAGGCACGGGTCAGTTGTATTATCGCATCGGCTCCGTCGGTCCCTTCACGCAGGTTGCGATGTCGGTCCTCGGACCTAATCAATATCAGGGGCTGCTGCCCGCAGCACCGTGCGGATCCACGATTGAGTATTACTTCTCGGTGGATCACACCGGCGGGAGCAGCTTTACCGATCCGCTCTTCGCCCCCGGTGAGGTGCATCGCACGACCGTGGCCAACGCCCTCGTAACCTACGACTTTGAATCCACACCCGCATGGACCGTTGCAAGCACTGCGACTGACGGCCCTTGGGACGCCGCGCCGGGCGTGCCCGTCAATTGTGCGCGCGGCGATCCGACCGCTGATTACGAGGCAGTCGGTTCGACCAAGGCCTGGCTGACCGACAACAGCGCTGCCAACAGTTGCAACTCTGACGTGGACGCCGGATCGACCACCCTGACGTCCGAATTGTTCGATCTCACTGGGATCGGTGATCCCTATGTGCGCTATGCCCGTTGGTACAGCAACACCGCCGGCGCATCGCCGCAGCTCGACGTCTTCGTTGTGGAAGTTTCCGATGACAACGGCGGCGTCTGGCGAAACCTGGAAACCGTCGGGCCGGCCACCACGTCCGCAAATCCGGAAGTGAACGGCGGCTGGTTCCTGAAGTCGTACCGTCTGGCGGATGTCGCGGGTTTCAACACGGCCTCCACTCAGTTCCGAATTCGCTTCATCGCCGCCGACGTTGATCCCGGCAGCGTGATCGAAGCAGGAATTGACGGCTTTGCGGTCTACGGATGCCCACTTTGCGGCGCTCCGACGGGTGACATGAACGGCGACACGCTCCTTAACGGCGACGACATTGGGGTCTTTATTCAGGCACTTCTGACGGGTGGGACACAAAGCCAGATTTGTGCCGGCGACTTCAACATCAGCGCCGCGTTGGATTCGGATGACACGGGTGGTTTTGCCTCTGCACTACTTGCCGCCCCATAAGAGTGTGTGCCAACGCACACTAAACAATGTGCGTTTTTATGGGACGCATCTCGCGCCTAGCGACGGGACTTCGCAAACCCACTGCCCGTAGTAGGTTGTTCTTCGGGTGTTACGGTGAATGTTTTGTGGAGCGGTTGGGCCTCCGATGCGGATTTCAGCCCCGCCAATGCGGTTTCTTTTACGGTTTTAGGGTCCGTTTACTTGACTCTGTGTGGTCAAGCTCGTTACGATAGGTTACATAACTAGGTGGAAGTAGGGACACTCTCATCACACCGAGCGGAAAGGGGAAGAGGCTCATTATCTCACAGCGCACAGCCGAAAATGGTCTGTGCCTCCCGCCTGTGCGAGCATGTGCTTCGTTCTCTCGCCGATTTGGCGTCTGAGGTGGACTGAAAAACCTAATTCAGGAGTGGGAAATTCTCGAGGGACGGAAGTCCCCAGTGATTTCCAGAACGAATTATCGAGAAGTGCGGCAATTCAGCGTGAATTGCCGCGTGGAGTAGGACAAGATTTTTTAACGCGGTAACCCACGGTTTCTTGTAAGGAGCAGGGTAGATGTCCAAGCAAAAGCTAGTTGTTGCGTCCATTGCACTGACTGCGTGTCTGTGTTGGGCGTTCCGAAGTACGATTGCCGAAACACCGAACCAGACGACCCCGTCGTCGAGCGATGTCTCAGCGATCCCACAGAACGATCAACAGGTGTCGATCTATGACATTCCGGAGGCCTATCCGCCGTCGCGGATCGCTGCCAATCTGGATTCCATTGATCCAGCCAGCCGAAGCTATCTCGTCCAGCAGGCTGACATGTCGCGCGTGAAGGACGTTCCTGCGAACGGCTTTAATCGCGCCGCAGAGGAAGAGGCGATTCGCGCCCTGCTGCCATGTTCAAACCTTGCTTACCGCAATCTGCCCACCAGCCAGATTTCGGTCTTCCTCTTCGGTGGCCCGCCCCTCGCGGATACTGCCGTCGATGACTGTACGCTGCCTCCCGGTTCGCCGAACCGGTTCGTCTGCGCCGCGCAGGTCACGACCCTTGGTTTCAACCAGGGCGGCCCCGGCACCTATAACCTGCTCGTTCAGGTTTGGTCGGAGTGTCCGGAAGACCCGGGTGCGACGCTGCTCGCCCAGGGTTCTTTCCTTTCCATCCTGAATGATGGATTGCAGCGCGTTCAGACCGTCACCATTGACCCGCCAAACCTCGACGTCGATGACACGTTTTGGGTGCTGTGCCAGTCTGAAAACCCGGACGCCGGATGGGAAATCGCCCGCGCCACCTCGGGTATCAATGACATTGGAAGCACGCTCGATATTTTTGCCGTGCTGAACGGTCAGCCCGGTTGCGACTTCTTCTTCTTCGGTGGAAACCCTGTTGCCGGTTTCACGGCCACCCTGCTTGGGTCAGCTGGCCCCGCCGGTTCTTGCTGCGATCTTACCAGCGGTATCTGCACCGATGGTATTCAGCAGGGAGCTTGCAATAATTTCCTCACCCAGTCGTGGAGCCAGTTCACATGTGCAAACGCGCCGCCTTGCGTCGCGTGCACCACGGCCTGCGCCTTCCCCGGCCCGAACCCGCCGAACCGCGAGCAGGAGCCGGATTGCTTCACCAACTATGTTGATACCACAAACCGCGGTTGTCAGAACCTGACGACCCGCGCGATCGGAACCTTCTGGACCCCACTGGACTGCACCACCGCGACGAGCGGTTGCGGTCGCAGCGGTACCTACACGTTCCTGAACGTCTTCACGAACGGTGGCGCTGGCCAGCAGGTCACTGAGAATCGTCGCGATGACGATCACTATATGCTCGCATTAACTCAGGACACCCGCGTGACGTGGACCGTCAAGGGCAAGTTCCCGAGCCAGGCGCTTATTTCATTCACCCTCCGCCAGACCAACGGCACGAGCACCGGCGTCAACTGTCCGACGGTCATCCCGACTGAGGCGGGCGACGTCAGCTTCACTCAGGCCGCAGCCTGCAATGAAACCGTTACGACGGCATGCCTGCCGGGTCGAAGTGGTGTTGAAGGTCCGTTTCGTTATTTCCTGCGTGCACGACCTTCGCTCACCAAGCTCGGCGACAGCGCCCTTTGCGGCCTGCCGTATGAGTATTCCTTGACCTGCGAACCGTGCGACCGTACCCCAACGCCTGCCGATGAGGGTGCGTGCTGCACCACGACGGCCTGCGTCCTTACGTCGCGGCTCGCGTGTTTGATCCTTACGGGAAATGACACCGTATTCTTCCAGGGAGAAGGCACGACATGTCCGAACGCGGCATGCACCGGCATCCCGGCGAATGATACCTGCGTGAACAAGCAATCCCTGACCTGCTCATCGTGTATTGTGACCTATAACACGACGTTCGCGGGTAGCGAAGGTCAGTCGTTTGGCCAGGGTGGCCAGGTATTCAAAGACGTCTGGTACAAGTACACCGTCCAGAATCCGGGTGTCTGTGCCAACGGTCGCGTGGTCGTCAGCAACATCGGCACTTGCTTCAACAGCAAGATCCAGTTGCTGCGAACATCGAACTGCAACAACACCCAGGCCCTGCAGTGTTCGACTCTTTCCATCATCGGTGGTATCAGTTTGACCCCGATTCAGCTTGAAGCCGGACCTCCAATCGTCAACGTCGGTCCTTTCATCTACGGGCGAACCAGCCAGACCATCGTTCCGGGTGCGGCCAACGGCTGCGTCAAGTTGCGTGTTGGTGGTCTCACCGAGGATGACTTTGGTCCTGGTACGTTGCGTGTGGACTTTGTCTGCGCGGCCACGTCGAACGCCAGTCAGGCAAGCTGGGATGCCAATTCGGGTCGCTGCTGCTTCCCGGATGGATCTTGCTTGATCCTGCCCAATGTCGGCGATCCGGGTGGAGATGGCTTCGACGGCAATGCCGGCGCACTTCCGTTCGACTGCTGCGGTCTCGCCGGTGGTTACATCCGCAATCGAACAGACTTCTACGAAGGCCGAACGCCTCCGCAGGATGTCGGTGCGGGTGAAGTTGACGTCGTAGGTTGCTCAGTCCTGCCTTGTCCGGCTCAGGGTGAAGCATGCTTCAATGCCTGGGACCTGAACGCCTTGTATGGCGGCGGTGAGGGCACAGTGACGCGCCAGACCAACAACAAGATCTATTACAAGTACGTGGTCCCGGTGTCGGCTCCGGTCGGCAGCGGTATCGTGATCAATACCTGCGGTTCGGAACGCGAACCGCAGACACCGGGCGTCTTCCCGCTCGACACGGCTTTCGCGGTCTATCGCGGCCAGTTCAACTCGGCCACGGGTGAGTGCGATGGTTCACAGTCGGCGGGTGTCGCACCGTGTATTTTGGCATACAACAACACGGAAGTTGCTCGCGTCGAAGAATGTAACCAGACGGATGCCCGCTCCGGCGGCGCGTTCGGCCTGGCTTCATGCTACGGCCCGGGTGAGACCGATGCGTGTCTGTGTCTGCAGGTCATTTCGGCTCTCGGAACGCCGATTGCCGGTCAGGTCCGACAGGGCGACACCATTTACATTGGCGTCGGCACTCAGAAGGGCACGGCCAACGGCGACAGCACGCGGCCGTTCTTCGACCCGCTCCGTGCGGAAGGTTGCGATAACCAGCGCGAAATCCGGATTCAGATCACGAATCCAACGTCGTGCTTTATCTGTAATCTCTCGTGCCCGGGCGGCTCGACACCCAATCCTGAGGTGTTGCCGTCTCAGCCGTGTACGGACTATGTGGACACGACCAACGGCGGTTGCACTGCATCGCTCGTGGGGAATCAGAACTTCACCACGATCACCTGCGGTCAGACCTTCTGCGGTACGTCTGCTACCTATCGCCTGAACAAGGCATGCACGGCCACTGCGGATTGCGATTTGGGCGACACGTGCGTCAGTTTGGTGTGCGTCGGTCCGAACGACAACGAGCAGGACTATGACTTCTACCGAATCCAGATCACGCAGCCAACGCGTTTGACGTGGACTGTCAACTCGAGCTTCCCGGCGACGTTGCAGATCATTTCATCGCCGACCAACAGCTGCGCGGATCAGACGGTGGTGGCCAACACGGTCAACATCTCGCAGTGCAGTGCGACCACGGCGGCCGCCGACCTCTGCGTGGGCTGGGCTTACCTTGTGGTAGTCCCGTCCAACGAGCTTGGCGTGCCCTGCGGCAGCTTGTACTACGCCACCCTGACCTGCAGTTCACCGTCCATCGCGGCGAATGGCTGCTGCAAGGGTGACATGAACAACGACGGTACGATCAACGGCAAGGACATCAAGCCGTGGATCAACCAGGTCCTGCCGATCGCCAATGGCGGTCAGCCGGCCATCGCGTTCAACCCGGTTGGTGGTTGCCTTGATGTGTTGACCTGCCGCGGTGATGCCGACAACGACTACGACGTTGATCTGTCGGATCTCAGCGGTTTCGTGAGCCTGTTGCTTGCCGGTGGCAACTGCCCGGCGACGACGTGCGGCGATGCCGCGGCCTGCCACCTGCCGTCACTTGACGACAGCGGCGTGGTCAGCGACCTCTCGGTCAGCACGTTTGGCGGCGGCTTCCGCGTGGCCGACGACTTCAAGATCGTCACCGGCACCAGCATAAGTTCGCTTTGCTGGTACGGCTTCTATTTCAACTACAACGCCACGATCGGCTGCTCGCCGAGCGGCGGCGACTCAGCGGATAGCTGGAAGGTCACGTTCTACAACGATGCATCTGGTTTGCCCGGTACGGCAATCGGAACCCAAACGGTGACCGTCGCCCCGATCGACAAGGTCGATACGGGTGTGGATATCACCTACCTGGCTCGCTCGGTCCGCCGGTATCAGTACACGGCAACGCTTCCTGTTGCCGTGGCGGTTACCCCCGGTACGTGCTACTGGGTCGAGATTGTGAACACGACGACGGGCGGTTGCCTGTGGCACTGGGAAACCTCGGCCACGATGGGCAACAGCAACAGCGTTCAGAAGACGGGTGGCGGTCCGGCTGGTGCGTCGAACTGGTATGCGTTCGACTTCGCCACCGATGACTTTGCCTTCTGTCTGCCTGGTCTGCGAATCGACAACTTGGACTGTGGCTTGCCACTGGGCAAGTGCTGCGTCTATCCGCCGATGCAGGCCCTCGGAACGTGCAGCATTCAGAACCAGCCGACCTGCGAGGTTGTCCTCGGTGGGTTCTGGCAGCTTGGCGATTGCTCCGCGTCGTGTGCACCGTTCCCGCTGAATGACATGTGCGCGAATGCGTACCTGATCACCAGCGGCCCGATCTACAGCGGTTCGACGGTGTTCCCGGCCACGACGGACGGACCGGCCTACAGCTGCGAGCAGAGCTGCAATCCGGTATGTAACACTGCCAATGACGTCTGGTACAAGTGGGTTTCGACGTTCGGTGGACAAGCCACCTTCTCGATGTGCGACGCCTGGAACCCGGGTGCCAACATCGACGGCGTGCCCATTAACAACGACGACTTCCGCTATGACGCGATGATGGCCATCTACGACAACTGTCCGGCTGCTGGCGGCGTCCAGATTCCGGGTGGTTGCAACGATGACGCCTGTGACTCGGGTGCCTCTACGGTTTCTCGAGTTATTGCGACGACGATCGTCGGCAACACGACGTACTGGATCCGCATCGGCGGATGGCAGGGTACCAACGGTCGGTTCGTGCTCCGCGTGAACCAGCCGTAACGACAAGTCGTTACAGCGACTGTTAACTACAACCCGACCCCCGGAGCTACTGTTCCGGGGGTCGGTTGCTTTTTACACGCATCGTGGGGACGCATAGGCACGTTTCGCCATACAATTTCCCCAATGGCGGTCCATCCGAATTCGAATCCCGACATTGGTGCGGCATCCGCTGACTTCCGAAGTAGATGCGCGATCGCGCCCATCGTTCGACTGTCACCGTTTGTCGACGCGTGCGCGGCGGATGTGGCATCGTGGATCGGCGATGACCGTGAACTACTGTGGCTTGCCCCCGGCACACCACCACCGTTAACGGTTGAAAAAGTGCTTACGTGGGGGCAGCAGCGGCGGCAGCGAATGCTGCTATGGCTTGATTCCGAACCGCGCCCCGCGGGGTACGCCGAGTTGAATGAGATGCCCAGCCGCGCCGATCAACTGTGGGTTGGCCACTTCATTCTGAATCCTGTGTTCCGGGGAAAGGGACTGGGTTTCCGATTTGCCGAGGCGCTGCTTGCGCGGGCATTTGTGGAGTTGGGGGCGTGCGATGTGCTGCTTGTCGTCTTTCCAGGGAATACGCCGGCCATCCGGTGTTATGAGCGTGCGGGGTTTGTCGCGCTCGGCCGGGAGCATAAGCACTTCGAAACGACGGGATGCCGCCATGAGTTTCTGCGCATGGGCATTCATGTCGCGCGATATCGCCAACTCGTGCATTCGGGGATTCTGTCTGATGTTCCGGTGGCCTACGGCGTGGCGTCCTGCGACGTCAACGTACGGATCTAGTCAAGCTGAATCGTTCGATGCAGCCGGACCGGCCCTCCAATCTCTTCGATTGACGCCCGCACTCGATCCACGCCATCCATTTTGGAACGGGGCAGCGTGTATTCGCGGAGGGTGGTCTTGCCTGGCGCCAGATTGTTAACCAGGCGGGATTGCCGAAGGATGTTTGGTATCAGCAGCGAGGCTCGCAGTTGAAGCGGGCGTTCGCTCAGGTTTGTGATTCGCTGGGTGAAGTAAACGGCGTTTGATTCGGTGCGCGAAAACACGGACATCTCGGCCTCCATGCTGCCGACGTGGAGCGCCGTGCGCAGAACCATCACATCAGTCTTGGCGTCGTCGATCTCCAGTTCTCCGCCAAGAGCAAAATCGCCTGCGCTTGCATTGCTCGGGAGGATGAACGCGACCTCAAGGTTTTGCGTCGCGCCGGGCTGTACGTCAATAACAGCCGATTCGGGCTGCACGCGCCAACCGCTTGGCGGACGAAGTCGCAGCGTACCGCGAAGGCGAATCTCGCTCGGGTTTGCAATCTGGACTCCGCGGGGCTGCGGCAGTGTCTGAACGGCGAGTCCCGGACTGTCGACGTCGAAGCCTGCCATACGTGCGACGCGAGTCGCATTCGCTCCCAGGATGACGATGGGAATCTCGCCGACTTGGAATTTCGCTCCGCCGGGCATATGTGCGACCGTCGTCTGATTTCCCCACATGTCGAGCCGCGTCACGTCCCTGCCGAAGTCGTACCGGACATCGCGTGCGTCCTCACCGTCAGTCCATGCCGCTAATACGCCGCGAGTACGTTGCTTGTCTGCAAAGAGCCACGCCTGAACTTCATGGTCGATCCAAACAGGCCCGATGGACCGCAAGCCGGCGAGGGCGTCCGAAAGCGTGCGAGAGATAAACAGTGATTCGTCGAAGGTGGTCTGGCCGGTCGACGGGTTCCATCGCCACGGTTGGGGTGTTAGCAGAAGCCCGGCACCGCCGGCGCGTGCCAGAATAATTCGTCGGGCCCAGTCGGAAAGTCGAGGCGTTCGTTTGGTCCGATTCATGGCCATCGGTGACATAGCAACCGTCGCGTCGCGATAGCCGGCTTCCTCAAACGTGTGGAGGTAGTCGGGAATCTCCTCCGGTCGAATCGACGTCGGGATGGATAGTGTGACACCGTCGGAGTCGTGTTTTGCCTTTGGTGTGGGCAACTCGCTAATGAGCTGAGTCGATTCGATTCGCGCATCTCCCCGGAGTTGTTGTGACTCCAATCGAACAGCGCGGATTGCGCCTGCGACAGTCGGATATCCGACAGGCATGGGTTGGAATGCATCGCCGAGGTGCCACGCGTCGATCATCGCACCGTAGCGCGTCAGGGGAAACGCCAGATAGGCCCGCCACGCGCTCGGCGGGAGCGACATAAGATCCACCACCGTGTCGGCCGGAGCCTTGACGAGCGACCTTAGCGTTCCCGGCGGGCTTAGCAAGGATGCTCGAATGCGTCGTCCTGTTTTCCGCGAGCGCTGAAGCAGTTGGTCCAGCTCGGAATCTCCCTGCAAAAGAGATGCCTCACTTGTTGCGCCGTGCCAAAGCGGAACATCAATCGCTCCGGCCGAAACGCAGTCCAGCATTCGCAGGGTGTGTGCGGCCTGATGGGCCGATTCAGGAAGCAGCGCGACCCCTACGGCACCTGCTAAATCCTGTCGCGGTATCGAAGCATTGGTGCGGATGAATTCAAGCGATGACTCGGCCATGACGCCGTGCTCTGCGGCAACGCGCAGGGTCGCGACATAAAGTCCGGAGGCCAGCGGCGGCAGGCGAAGCGTCTCGCCGGGGTGATCCGTGGCAACGGCAGCAATCGGCTGGGTGTGAACGATGTGATCTGCCGAGTCGGTCACAATCAATTCTGCCGAAAGGCCCGCGCCATCGGTGTCGGCCACACACGCGAGCAATTCAATCGGCTGATCATGCAGGAAGGAATTCGCCGGCGCAAGTGTGGAGAGCGAAACGCGCGGCATTCTGAGCACGGCGATATCGTCGAACCATGCTCCTGCATCCGCATCGCGATGCGGGATCAGCCGAGGCGTGCTTTCGGGTGATACAAATCGTTCGGATTGTTCCACCGTGCATCGAAGTCCGATGTATCGCGCGCCGGCGATACCGGCAGGCAACCGAATCTCGACGTTTCGCCATCGTGAATCGTCGCTATTTGAGCGAACAAGTTCGCCCGACTGGTTACCAGCGTCAAGGGGAGCGAGCGATTCGTTCAGGTAATACGCGGTGAGGCGGGCGGCCGCATGTGTGAGTTTTTTCGGGCGAATCCACCCCGTGATCACATAGTCGCAGCCGGGCATCACTTCGATGTCTTTTGCGATGTAGTACATTCCGCTGCTGCCGGCGGAGACCGTGAGATAAAGGGATGGTGACGCTTCATGTCCGACGGAAGGGTCGAAACGGGGCTCCAAGAACCGCGGAAAGCCCGGCTCGATGATGCGCCGCCAGTTAATCGGGATCGATTCGAAGTTCCCAAGCTTGCGTTCGTCGAAATCGAAATGCTTCACCATTCGGCGCGCCAATTGTTGTGCGTCACCGTTGGTGGGTATCGTCTCCGTCGGAACGACAAGTAAGAGTGTTAATAGGGCGGCCGTAGTGGACATGATCTCGCTTACTTATCGGGTCGATTTGAAGGGTGGTTAAGTGAACGGCGAGTGGCGAAATTGGCGCCCCACATGCCGAGGATGCGAGGCAATTGCTCGTTGTCGTCTGATAACTTCGGCCAGCCCTACGACTCCCCGGGACGTCACGAGTTTCGTCGATACTGAATCAGATCGATCGAAAGGTGACGTATGACGAGATCTTGGTTATCCACTCGGAAGAAGCTGGCTCTTGCGACCGCCGCACTGGCCATGGGTCAGGCGTTTGATTCAGGATGCCTTGGCTCGGAAATCGCCCTTCGATTTCGGGAAGCCTATGCCCCGGGCCTGACCGCTGGTGCGACGGCGGCCATCACTGACCCAGACAACGCTGAGGTAGGTTTGCGCCAGGCATGGGCAGCCCTTTTCGATGGGATCGGTGCAATCATCATCCCCAGAAATGCGGATTCGAGCAGCCCACGTCGCTAATCCTCATAGCAGAACGTTGCTCCCATACGAGTCTCCTCATTACTTCGGCCTGCCTGTGCTGTAAGCTATTGACAATAAGCAAGTTATAATTCAGTTGTGCTTCGCTCCTGCCAATATGGCGATAGAAGGCGGTCAATTTGAGCGATTTTTATCTTGACAATCTGCACCGAATTGTTACAGTTTCTGGGAGAACTAATAGGACGCTCAACGGTATTAGCTATAGGGAAGGTCACCTTTTAGGGTGATCGCCCTAAGGTTCGTCCCAATCGATGGTGCCGAGCCTAGAAACGGAAGCCCATTATGCTTCGAGTAACCACCAAGTTGTCAGACCGCCGTGCTCTTCGGGATTGGATGGCGCCGCCCCCCTATGTTCTCAACGAGGAGCTTCGCAAGAAGTCTACCGAGGGCAAACTGTTCGCGAAGTGGCCAGGTCCCGCGGCGGGAAGCGGGCGCGTCAAGTACGAAGATGAAAGCCTGCTTTTTAAGCAGCTCCATTTCAGCGGCTACATGCTGAGCAAGCTCTACAAGCGTGCACGCGGCGCGACCATTAGCGCCTCGTTGAAGCGCCAATATGCCCTCTGGACGGCGCGATACAACCAGATTCGAACACGCCTCACGGAGGGCAACCTCGGTTTGGTGTATGACCTCATCGGCCGTACGCGGTTTGAGAATCTCGAACGCGAGGAGATGACCAGCGAAGGCATGATGGCGCTCCTAAGGGCCGTCGACACGTTTGATCCGTGGCGGGGCTTCCGTTTCAGCACCTATGCGTGCAATGCGATTATCCGGGCGTTTTCTCGCGCTGCCATGCAGGATTCCAAACGCCGCAGCAAGATTGCCGGTCCGTGGGATCCCGAATTCGAAGAGGGCGACATGCCCGAGCTTCGTCGCGACGGCCAGCGTGCGCTATTCGAGGAACGATTGCAGCGGATTCTCCGGCTGGACAATGCGATGTTGTCGGAAGTGGAGAAGCTGGTGCTCGCCCGTCGCTTTTCGCTTGACCGAAAGGGCACGCGTCAGACGCTTGAGCAAATCGGTCGGCAGATGCAGGTCAGTAAGGAGCGCGTCCGGCAGATCCAGATCGCGGCGATTTCAAAGCTCCGCGATGCCATCGCCTCCGATGCGGTCTTGCGGGACTAGCAAGGCGAAGTGAATTGAGATCCAAGTCCGCCCGTGGATTCCTATTCACGAGCGGATTTTTTTTCTCCTGTGGTTGCGTGGCGGCGTCAGGACCGTCAGAATCCGGCATCTTCAGGGCGAAATGTGATGCCAGAGCCGGAGACAACCAACTCATCTTCGAACGCACACTGGATTCCACGGCTTGTCGCTGCGGAGCCGCGCGCGCCGCTGATGTTCCCGTATTTGGCGTATCTGTTCTTGCTCGCTGTCCAGGGGCAGCTCCCGCCCGGCGCGTGGCCGATCGCGATTGCCGTGCACACCTTGCTCGCGCTGTCGGTTTTCTGGGTTTTTCGAGGTCATTATCCATCGCTTGGGAAGCCGCACCTACTGACGGCACTTGTAGTGGGCCTTGTGGCGGCGTGGTGTTGGGTGGAGGTCCAGCACTATCTGGATGGTGTGATCGTCGGTTCATGGAACCTGGGAGGACGGTTACCGATGTATCCCGGCGTGCCGACGCCCTACAACCCCCATAGCGACTTCGGCGATGGCACCCAATTCTGGGCGTATGCAATACTGAAAATCGTTCGGGCGACAACGGCTGTGCCGGTAGTCGAGGAACTGCTGTGGCGAGGTTTTCTACTTCAGGCGTTTGTGACTTGGGACCGCTACGAACAAGTGCCGTTTGGAAAGTTCTACTGGCGTGCGTTTCTGGGCACCGCGCTGCTTTCGACCCTGCAGCACCCTGACAACTGGGGCGTCAGTATTCTGTGCTGGCTGTTGTTCAATGGCGTGTTTTATTGGCACAAGAGCTTGTTGTGCATGTTCCTAACGCACGGAATCACCAATCTTGCGTTGTATATTTATGTCCTCCGGACCGGCGATTGGCGATTTTGGTGATTTCATTCCGTCAAATCGGTCGGCCCGGGATCGATATGGATGTAATCCCTTGGGATTCCTGGAGGCCTGAATGTGCGTAAGTCCGGGTCCTAAGTGAGGTTATAATCGAGACAATTGGATTGAGCGGCTGGACATTAGACCCGACCTCGTCATATAATCTTAATCAAGCGGGTTTGGCGGGTATTTGGGGGCATCGCTCACTGGGAGTACTGTCTTGAAACAGGGTGTAAAAATCGGTATTGCGGCTGGCTGCTTGTTGGCGGCCGTCGGAGTTTATTTTGTATTCGGAAGGTC
>CAZSBF010000009.1:0-45760 GCA_964605185.1 uncultured Planctomycetaceae bacterium | reverse complement strand
GCCCAGCTTGTGGCGCAAGAGACCCGGACATTCTGGATGTGCGGTGGGTGCGGCGATACGGCGGATTACACGATTAAGCAAGTAGAAGCCCTCGCAAAGGAGGCCGGCCCGCCGGCGCCGCCGATGATCTGTGCGAAATGTAAAGAGAAAAAGGTATATCGGGCGCTAAAATGTCCAACGTGCCAAACCCCTTACTTCGGTAGTGACGTACCGGATTCTTCTGGACAGTGCTCCAAATGCAATCCCGATGCGAAGCCGCCACCCCCTGAGCCGG
Source organism: uncultured Planctomycetaceae bacterium (assembly GCA_964605185.1). Taxonomy (GTDB): domain Bacteria; phylum Planctomycetota; class Phycisphaerae; order UBA1845; family UTPLA1; genus JACRIM01. The sequence goes on along the minus strand of CAZSBF010000009.1, from coordinate 45,486 downwards.
ATGAGATTGAAGTGCCTACCACTGATGAAGAGAAGGCCGACCAGCCTGACGCTCCGGCTGTTAAGAAGATTAAGCGACCCAAAGCAGCTTGATGCCGATGTCGGCATCCGGCAAGTGAACTGCTGATTGACTGCACCAAAACGTATGGTGCGAAGTGAGTTATTGTCATGAAATTATTGTCCAGTCGATTAAATCGAGTGCCTTGCCGGTCAGCCTTTACCCTGATCGAACTATTGATCGTCATTGCGATTATCGCCCTGCTGATCTCCATTCTGTTGCCGGCGTTGCAGGCGGCTCGCAACGAAGGCACCAAGACGGTGTGCATCAGCAACCTGAAGGAAATCCTTCGTGGCAACGCAATGTACGACAACGACAACGGCGACAGCCGTGAGCTGCCGTGGTATTACCTGAAGCCCAATGGAGCGCCCGCCTTTGGGTCGGCCGAGGGCATGTTTACCGATCCGACCGTGGTGACGCCCTGGGTCTTTGGTGGTTTCCGGGCACCGCGCCCCTACGGAACCTTCAATACCTCGGACAGCAGCATCTATCCGGCTCAGAATCGGCCCATTAACAAATACCTGGAGCCGACGGCCCACTGCGACCCCTCTGACCCAAACGACCGCGGCAAGGACGTTATCAAGTTGTTCGTCTGCCCCGGTGACCGCTACAACACCGTATCCACCATCGGATCCACGCCGGAGTTCACCGAGGAAGATGACCGCCCGGCTTATGATGCTCTCGGCAGCAGCTATGGCCTGAATACCCGCTGGCTGCAGGGATATTACGGCTCGAACTTTAGTGGCGTCACGGGCAACGGCACCGCGTTTTCGGAAGCCAAGGCTCGAATCGCCCGAGGCACGGTCGGCGGTGCTGCGTCACGGTTTATCCAGTGGGACGAAATCGGCTTCTATAGCGCGACTCAGAACGCCGCCGAGAAACTCGAATGGAGTCAGGCCAAGCCACAACGAACCGGTTGGCACCGCAAGTTTTCCTTCTGGTCGGTGGGCTTTGCTGACGGCCACGCCTCCCACGGCTTCTTTGACACGCGAATTGTCTATGGCCTCGGCGGCACGATCTGGCAGCCCGACTACTATCGCGGCACTCCTCCGTGATGCCCGATCAATTCAATTAACTTCTCCGAAGGCCGGTGCACCACGCGTGCCCGGCCTTTTTTTGTTGCAGCGGCGGCCGGCGCGATCTTCGGATAGAATCCGATCGAAGGCGACAAAGGACACTCATGACACTGGCTCGCGACGGCTGGCGGGAAATGTTCGTTTCCACCGTGATCCTCGGAGGGGCCGCGGCGGCGTGTGCCTGGGCCGCGACGCGTGGATCGCCGCTGTGGTTTATTCCGGCAATCGTTGCCGGCGGTATATGGCTTTTCACCATCGCGTTCTTCCGAATCCCGAGTCGGGCGATTCCAACGGAGGGGGGGCTCCTCGTGGCACCGGCCGATGGTCGCGTGACCGAAGTGTCGCGACTTGAATCGCATGAAGGCATCACCGGCCCGGCCATCAAGATTAGTATTTTTCTTTCGGTGTTTGATGTCCATGTGAACGCGTCGCCGTGTGACGGTAAGGTCATTGGTGTTGCATATAAGCCCGGCGAGTTCCTCGACGCCCGGCATCCGGAGTGCGGCATTCGCAACGAATCGAACACGCTAGTCCTGCAGCCGGAAAGTGGCAAGGGGCCGATCATTGTGCGACAGATTGCCGGACTCATCGCTCGGCGAATCGTCTGCAACGCAAAGCCGGGTGACCAACTTAAGCGCGGTGAACTCTTTGGGCTGATTAAGTTTGGCTCGCGAACCGATCTGATTTTGCCGGATACCGGTGAGTTGGAAACAGCTGTTACCGTGGGACAGCATGTGAAAGGCCGGGAAACGATCTTGCTGCGGCCGTCGTGCGTGCAATCGGGTGCGTCAAAGCCGCAGACCGGTTCATCAGGCCATCGCGTTATGGAGTCCGCATCCGCATGAGAGAGCGTGATTCACACCTTCGTGTGCATTCAGCGCATGAGCGCCGCCGCCGATGGGCGAAACGACGCGAACGCGTGCTTAAGACGGTGGCCGTATTGCCGTCGCTGGCGACGCTGGGAAATCTCGTCTGCGGTCTCGGCGCAATCTACATGTGCATGTTGAGCGTCGGCGCCGGCGGCGCGGATCTGGAACGCGCCACACTTGGCAACAGCAAGATCGAGCACTTCTTCCCGACGTTTCTTGCAATCGGGGCCTATCTAATTGTCGGTGCGATGGCCTTTGACGGCATCGACGGTCGACTGGCCCGGTTCGCGCGGAAGACGAGCGAGTTCGGAGCGCAGCTCGATTCGCTGGCGGACATGGTGAGCTTCGGCATCGCACCGGCGGTTCTCGTACTTTGCATTGCGCACCCCGGAGATGTCACCAGCCTCGGCGGATTGGAAAGGGTTTACTGGCGGACGGAATGGGTGATGGCGGCCGTGTTTTCGTGTTGCGCGGCGCTGCGCCTTGCACGGTTCAACGTTGAGAACGTCTCCGATGAATCGGCACATATGGGCTTCCGCGGCTTGCCAACGCCGGGCGCGGCAGGTGCGGTGGTTGGCTTGGTGTTGTTCCATCAAGAACTGCTGCGTGACTTAGCATCGACGCAGGCCCTGCACTTTGTGGCATTGTTGATGCCGCCATTTGCATTAGTGCTCGGGCTCTTCATGGTGAGTCGCTTCCGCTATCTGCACATGGTCAACTCGCTGCTGCGCCGTCGGCGATCCTTCCGGCAGGTCGTGGGGTTGGTGATCTTCCTTTTGGTCGGTTTGATTATTCAACCGCAGCTTACGATCGCGGTGGTGACAGCGGCTTATGCAATGAGCGGCCCCGTCCTCCATGCCTTGACCAAGCTTCGAGGCCAAGCCCCGGTCGAGTCGGCCGCGCAGGGGGGCACGTTTCAGGGGGTGATTACGAGTCCGCCCGCGGAAGACGACCATCCCTTCCGATCGGCGAGTTAATCACCGACGAACAGCGACTCGCCCAATCTACTGACTTGCCCGCGTCGTTGGCTCCTTCGACACGCTCGACAAATACTCAATCATCTTCGATGCCTCGGGAAGACCCAGCCTCTGTGCTTCTCGTGTGTGCCTCCATGCCAGATCGTCGCGTCGGATGCCGGCGTAGGCCTGACCGAGCATGGCGTGCGTGCGGGCGAGGTCTTTCCCCTTCAAGCCCGGCTGCGCCTGCAGGACGTACTCGCCACAGTGAATGGCGTCGTCGAACTTTCGCACCTGGCAGAGCAGCGTACCGAGATTGGCATAGGCGAAGCACAATCGGGGATCGACGTCGATGGCGGTGCTGAGGTGTTTCGACGCCTCGGTGAATTGGCCTTTCCGCATTAGTGCCTCGCCAAGATTGCAATGGGCCACGGCGCATCGCGGGTCGGCTTCGATCGTCGCGGACCAGAGTCTTTCGGAAGAGGACCAGAGGGTGAGGTGTCTCCATGTGGTGCGCGTGAACATCGCGGTGATCACGACGACAGCGATGCCGACCGGAATCGCACGTTTTCGATCTCGAATCATGCGGCGTAGCAACCACCCGAGCGCGATCGTCGGCGCGATGATGGCGAGATAACTGTATCGATCGGCGGCGAGTTGCAGTCCGATCTGAATGACGCCGAGATTCGGCAGCAGGATGACGAGATAACAAAACCATGCCGCAAGCAACCCCGGGGCACGGCGGCGCGCGAGGATGAGACCGATGGTCATCAGCGTGGCTGCGACAGCACACAGCGCGTAGATCGGCGTCGTGAGCCGAAGGTCTTCAGGCATTCGGTAGTATGGAAGCAGCCCGCTCGGCCAGAGGGTCTTGGCCAAATAGAACCAGACCCCCCACGCCGACTGTGCGAAGCGCACAACAAAGTCGAGTTCGTGAAACGGCACCCGCGATTCGTTGTAGTCCTTGGCCGACATGGCCCAGAGCGATGCGATGATGGCAACGAGGAAGAACGGAAGTTTCTCCACAACGATGCGAATTCGGTTGCCGCGACGCCAGCGGTCAAGGAGCCAAATGTCGAGAACAAGCAACACGGCAGGAAGGCTGACCGCAACTGCCTTGAAACAAAGCGCGACGATGTAGAGTCCAAAGACGACGGCCCATCGCCGGCGCGGTATGTCGGAGCCCTGCACAGACTCGCCTGAACCAAGATAAACCAGTATTGCCCCGAGGTACGCGGCAACGGATGGTAAATAGGGTTGGCATGACACCCAAGCAACGGCCTCAACTCGCAGGGGATGCACGACAAACAGAATCGCAACCGCTGCGGATGCAAGCTGAGTCGCGAACTCTCCAGAGGGGACGGACCTGCCCAAGCTTCGCAGGATGCGCCGAGTGAGAAAGTAGACCAGCACACCATTGAGCGCGTGAAGGGCAATGCTCGTCGCGTGATAACCAACGGGGTTTATTCCGCTCATCGCGTATTGCGCCCCGAGTAGCATCCACGCCAGTGGCTGCCACACACCGAGGTGATACGTCGACCATGCCCATTGCCATTGCGAGGCCCCGATGCCGCGATAGTCGGGGTTATCGAGAAAGTTGCGATCATCGTCCCAGTTGAGAAACTCGCTGTGCAGCCCGGGTGCAAATGCGAGGATGGCGGCAACCACGATCGCAGCGATAAGCAGGACCGATAGTCGACGGTGCGAAGTGGCGATTGGATTTGGAGGTATTCCGTTAGTCATTGGCAGCGACGTTGCGTCTTCTCATCATCGTCTTCAACCGGCAACGACGTTATTCAGACCCGCGCGGGTTGGTGATCCACGCCCCCATAATGATCGGCCAGATCCGGGCGAAAGCCGCGATGGCGAGGGTCCCATGCGCCGGACGGCTTGGCACGCGTTTTGCTAATTCACACGCATTCTCGCCGACCTGCGATGTCGCGGCAAAGGACCGCGGCACCGAGTCGGCGACAGGGGGGAGGACATCCGATGGACGAGGGAGCTTTTCAGAAGAAGTTAAGCGAGTTGGTCCAGGAGATCGGCAACCTGCCGGAAGACGACCGCTCGAAATTCGAAGTGCTGGCCGCTCAGGCCAAGGAGCGCCACGAGAAACTGCGAAAGACCGTAAGCAGTCTGCAGGACTCGCTGGATTACCTGCGGCTTTCGATCAAATACCTGCTTTTCGATCTTGAGGCCACGCGCCGCGAGAACAACTACCTCCGCAAGATGCTGGAGGAGCAGTCGGGCGGCGAGCAGCAGTCGTAACACAGCGGCGCTATTGCCGCCACCCATCATCCGAAACACACCACTCGAAGGCGGAGGCCCGGTGCCTCCGCCTTTTTTCCATTGAAGAGGCGTCATTCGGACAGCCGACGGTGTGAATTCTCCTTTCTGGCCGGATTTGGAAGCACGACCAGGTATTCCGCTTGACATATCATAATTTCATGATATATTGAGTATATGAGCAAAAAGACATCCCCCATCCCCATGGCGGTCTTGGAGCGCATGTCCGCCGCCCTGCGCGTTCTCGCGCATCCGCACCGCCTCAAAGCGGTCGAACTGCTGTGCGACCACGAGCTTTCCGTCGGCGAATTGGCCGAACGGATGGGGCTCCCGCCGGCCGCGTGCAGCCAGCATTTGAACCTGATGCGGGCTCACGGCCTGTTGAAGGCGTCGCGGCGGGGGCGCGAAGTGATCTACCAAGTATGCAATTCGAGTGCCCGGAATGTGATCGACTGCATTCGCACGCACGAAGTGAAGCGGTAGTCGACGAACGGATCGAGGTGCCAACATGTCGGATGAAAAGAAAATTGTAATCATTGGCGGCGTTGCGGGCGGAGCCACGGCGGCAGCGCGCGCCCGGCGTATCAGCGAAACGGCGCAGATTGTCGTCCTGGAGCGCGGGCCGTACGTTTCGTTCGCGAACTGCGGGCTTCCTTACCACATTGGCGGAGAAATCTCGAACCGCCAGGCGCTGCTACTTCAGACGCCAGAATCGCTCCGGCTGCGGCACAACCTCGATGTTCGTGTGCGGTCAGAGGTGACCGCCATCAATCGCGATGCGAAAACAGTAAAGGTGCACAGCCTGGCGGACGATCGAACCTATTATGAACCGTATGACACGTTGATCATCTCCACGGGCGCCTCGCCGCTTCGCCCGCCTCTTCCGGGGATCGACCATCCGAAGATTTTCACGCTCCGCACGGTCCCCGACATGGATCGCATAAACGAGGCCGCCAATAGCGCCCGCAGCGCGCTCGTGATCGGTGGCGGCTTCATCGGGCTGGAAATGGCGGAGAACCTCCGCCGGCGCGGCCTTGAAGTCGACCTGGTCGAAATGCTGGATCAGGTCATGCCGCCGCTTGATAAGGAGATGACGTCTCCCGTCGTCGCCATGCTTCGGCTGCAAGGAGTCCGCGTGCATCTGAGTGACGCAGTCAGCGCGTTTGCGGATGACAGCGGGCGCATCGTCGCCAGCCTCAAGAGCGGCGCAAGCCTGAAGGCCGATCTTGTCATTCTGTCGATCGGCGTGCGCCCGGAATCACAACTGGCAAAGTCGGCCGGCTTGGAGGTGAATGATCGCGGCGGCATCGTAGTGAATGACTCAATGGCCACCAACGATCCGAATATTCTCGCGGTGGGCGACGCAATCGTTGTTCGCGATTTCGTCACGGCAGCGAATGCGATGATTCCGCTCGCGGGCCCGGCCAATCGGCAGGGGCGGATCGCGGCTGAGAATGCGCTGGGCCGAAGCAGTCGATATCGCGGTTCGCAGGGCACGAGCATCGTCCGCGTGTTCGATCTCGTGATCGCCATGACGGGTGCATCGGAGAAGTCGCTCCTGCGAGCGGCCATAAAATTTGAGAAGGTGTATCTGCACCCGTCGAATCACGCCACGTATTTTCCCGGGGCGTCGCGAATGTCGATCAAGCTGCTATTCGCGCCGGAGGATGGGAAGATCCTTGGATCGCAAGTTGTCGGCCGCGAAGGCGTCGATACGCGGATCAACGTCCTGGCGACGGCGATTCAAGCCGGCATGACGGTATTTGATCTTGAGGCGCTGGAGTTGGCATACGCGCCCCAATTCGGATCGGCAAAGGACGCGCTGAACATGGCTGGCTTCATCGCGGCCAATGTGCTTCGTGGCGATGTTCGACTTGCCCACGCCGATCAGTTAGCCAATGCGATTCTGCTTGACGTGCGCACTGACGAAGAGCATCAGACCGGTGCGATACCCGGATCCATTCACATTCCGATCGACTCCCTGCGGGGTCGCTTGAATGAACTGCCGAAAGATCGCGCGATCATTGCTTATTGTGCAGTGGGCCTGCGTGGCTACACGGCGGCACGGATCCTGAGCCAGCGGGGCTATGACGTTCGCAATCTGTCCGGCGGAATCGAGACCTACCGGATGTTCAACCCTGCGCCGATCGACACCACAACTCCATCGGCGTGTGGCGGATGCCCGGGAACCAAAGAAGCAGAGCGCCCTGCGACCGCTGAAGCGTCAGCCGCAACAGAGCGCGTGCTCGATGTGCGGGGTCGCCAGTGTCCCGGCCCGATCGTGGCCGTGGCGAGCTGCCTGCGAGAGACGCCGAGTGGCGGGCTGGTTCGCGTGTTGGCCAGCGATCCGGGATTCGTCTCGGACATGCCGGCATGGTGTCGGCAAACAGGAAACGAGCTGATCGACGTGCGGCCGACAAATGGGCACTACGTTGCCTTGGTGCGAAAGTCCGCACGGGAAGTCGCACAGTCCGTTCGAGGTACCGAAGTGTCAACGCCCAGGGACAAGACCATCGTGGTGTTCTCGGGTGAGCTCGATAAGGTCATGGCCTCCTTCATCATTGCCAATGGTGCAGCGGCGATGGGGAGCAAGGTGACCCTGTTCTTTACTTTCTGGGGGCTCAACGCCCTGAGGAAACCATCGAGTCCGGCGCGCGCCAAACCGTTCATGGATCGCATGTTCGGCCGGATGATGCCGCGCGGGGCATCGCGTCTGGGTTTGTCCAAGATGAACATGGGGGGGTTGGGCACGGCGATGATGAAGCGGACCATGAAGTCCAAGCAGGTTGCGACGCTGGAAGAACTAATGACGGTCGCCCTGCAGAGTGGAGTTCGCCTCGTGGCCTGTGCCATGTCCATGGATGTCATGGGCTTTCATCGCGATGAGTTGATCGACGGCGTCGAGGTCGGCGGAGTGGGGGCATACCTTGACGCGGCATCTACGGCGAATGTCAATCTGTTCATATGAATCGGACTCGATCAACGAGAATGGCCTTTGTGCATCGACGCGATGTGCAGGGGCTTTTTGTGCCCGATTCCTCGATCTAAACCACACCTTAACAATCTCGTCGCATATTCTTAGTGTTACCTACTCAATTCCCTAACGTCCCACTCGTATCCTGATCGGGCAGTTCGGGACCGGCGGCGTTCGTCCGTCGACGTCGTCAGTGCGCGGATAGGCCGATCGAGGATTCCTCTCAACAATAATCGCCTATTAACCCAATCCTCCATCAGGCTTAACAACCTTTCTCTACCCTTCCGCTCGCGAGTGTGTGACACGCGGGTGCTGGGCTTCGAAGTCCCGGACGAACAAGTTGGATCGTCTGCGCGGCGCGTGTCGCGCGAGTGGAACTCTTGGAGGACCAGTATGGAGCCCGTTCGATGAAAAAGATGACAACCCGTGGCAGAGCCTTCACCCTTATTGAGTTACTTATCGTTATCGCGATCATATCCCTGCTTTTGTCCATCCTGCTGCCCGCGCTGCAGTCTGCGCGGCGCATGGGGCAAACGACGAAATGTGCGGCCAATCTGCACCACGTCGGTCAGGCGATGTCCGGCTATCTGGCCGAAAATGGCGGCGTCTATCCGCCCGCCTACATCTACCCCTACAACAGCGGCGTTGACTACGACCTTACGCGACAGGAGGAGCAAGGCTCCACCGACCCGGCGAACGGGTACTTGCATTGGTCGTGGTACTTGTATGGCACCGGCCAGACCGGCGACGGTGCATTCGCGTGCCCGACGATGCCGAATGGCGGCGCGCCGCGAACCAATCCAGGGCGGAACTTCACCGATTGGGAGCGCGAACAGATTGATCAGAACGGCACAACCACGCCAAACGACTTCCAAGATCGACAGGCACCGCGCATTGCCTATGCCGGAAACGCCGCGATCTTTCCGCGCAACAAGTTCACATCCACCATGTCCGGCGGTCAGCGCATCAATCGCTGCGTGAATGAAAAGGAGTTCGCCAGCTCCACCACGATTCTCCTTGCCGAGATGTCCAAGAACTGGAAGACCACTGCGCTGTCAGACGGCAGCGGCTGGAAATCCAAGAGCCACCGACCGCTGAATCCTTTCTCTCACATCGGATCTGGAACGGATGAGTATGGCAGTCCCGAGGCGACGCCGGGTTTTACATACGGTCAGGGCCCGTACTACGGGCTGGTCCCCGGCTCCGAACATGAAAACGTCACCAATATCGTGGATGGCGGAAACACCGTCGAGACTAATGCAGTCGGCCGCCACCACCCGGGCGGCGACAGCTATACCGGCGGAACGGCCAACTTCCTCTATGCCGACACGCATGTGGAAAAGAAGTCCGTTCTCAAAACCATTGAACAGCGCGAGTGGGGTTTCAAGTTTTACTCCGTCACGGGCGACACCCGCGTGGGGCCGCCTTGGTGACGCAAGTTGATACGTATGGGGCGCGAGCGTTCGCACCCTTATTTGCAAGAAAATGGAGGACTGGGAATCATGAGGCGAAACTCTAACTGGATGCTCGGATTCGTCGCTGCGGCGGCGATCACCCTGGGCGCGTCGGCTCGGCATGCCCTCGCGACCGGCGCGTGTTGTAAGACGGACGGCACCTGTGCCGATGTTGCCGATTCAGGAGCGTGCGCGGCCCTGGGCGCCGGTTCGTTCTATCTGGGCGATGGCAGCGCCTGTGCTTCCTCGGATTGCACGCGAAGCGCGTGTGTTCTGAATCCACTCGGCTCGAATTCCTGCATTACGGTTTCGAAGCCGGAGTGCGACCTTCAGGAAGGCACCTGGGTTCCTGCCCCGGCCACCTGCGGCAACATCATCGCCAACACCTATGGCGTGTTCACACCCTCCAACGGCGGTCAGTTCAATATCAGCGGTGCGACGCTGTTTGCCGACTTCTTCGACAACACGCCCGCCTCCACGAATGACTTCTACAACATGGATGGCGACTCCATCTATTGCAGAAGTCCGCTTGTCGATGGGCAAATCGTGGCGACCGGGCCATATGTTGAGTTTGCTGACAGCGATTGTGCCGGTGGATTGGACGGCACGGATCAGCTCGCCCCGGCGTGGACCTGCGGCGGGTGGCGCGGCCACTGGCTGGTTCAGTATCGCTCGGTGGGCTCCATCGAGGGCTTCATCGAGTTTGTCGACTATCAGTTGACTGGCATGCTCCCAACCAACGTTCCCTCCGAGCGCGGTTTGATCAACGGCCTTCGCTGGGCAAGTGGCGGCGTGATTGGTGGCCCTGCGTCGGCCTGCCAGGCCGACTGCGGACCTCCCGGTCCCACCGGTAACACCGGCACGCCGGTTTGCCCGACGACGATTGACGCCTCAAATACCGACGTACCATCAGCGTTTGGCGTGATCGCCGGTTCATCCGGCGACGCTCAGTGGGATCGCAAGCCGACCCAGAGCGGATATGGTCTGAATACCGATGCCAGCTTCTCAAATAATGGCTTCAACACGACCCCCCAGCTTGCATCACTCGATCGCGGAGCATTTGGTTCGCTGAACCTGAATGTCACGACACCGGATGCCAACACGATCTTTGACTCACGAATTGCTTGGTCACCGGTTGCACCCATTGCCAACCGCGGTACCGGCAAGGAAAACGTTCGATATACCGAGTTGCAGCACCTGATGGTTACCGGCCGAATGCCCAACGGCGAAAACCTCGTTGGTGCAACGCGCGATACAGGATCCGGAACCCGAAATGCATGGGCCAACTCGCTTGCAATCGACCCGAGTCAGGCCAACGGCGACAACGTCGGCCCGCGAATTGAGTCCAGCACCCAGTCGGTGATCGGACTTGTTCCAACAAACCAAGTTCCGCTTGTGGCAGGCTCGCGAACCCAGCCTACGAACTGCGGCGGCTCCGGCATTATTGAGGACGCTGTCCGAAGCTGGCGTCTTGCCATTGGTTACACCGGTCTCGTTGGAAGCTCGCGAACCGAAGGCGACATTGCCGCCGGCCTTTATGAAATGCTAAACGTCTGCAAGGATGTGGATGCTGACGGCGTCGGCAACGGTATCCCCTGCAGCCCACAGGCCTGCGACGGCGGTCCGAATCCCTCGGCCGGCGGCGTTGTTCCCCGACACCCCGGCTGCCCGACACCTCCGGCGAATACCACGCCTGCCAACAATGGCTACGTGCGTGCGAATCTGTTCACCGTGCTCGACAACTCGAACCCGCTCTGCGGCTACCAGATCGGTGGTATCCAGACGCTCGGCACTCGCGGTGATCCCCTCTCCGGCCCCGGCATTCCTCCTTACGCGGCGGGAACGGCAAATCCGGCTATGAGCAATCTTGCAGCACGCGACTACATCCGCAACCTGCTCGCCAGCATTGCGGCTTATACCGCTGCACCGGGCACGCCCGATGCGAATCTGATGCCGGCGCAGCTCTTTGCCAACAAGTTCTTCCTAAACCAGGCGGTGGATGCCGTCCACACGCCGCTCAACCCGACGGACTTTTCGGACAGCGTGTTGCTCCAAACCGTGCAGGACAACGTTCGCTGCAACAACACCGTCAACATTCGTGATTTCGGTGCACTCAACGTTGCCGGTCGTGTCCCGACCCGCAACAACATCACGCCGCTTGGTCAGTTCTACAGTGACGGCAATCAGAACGGCAGCTACGACGCCAACGGAACGGGTTCCTTCACATTGACCAACAGCTCGTCGCTTAATCATCGCCATCAGGTACAGGGCGACTTCAGCTATGACCTGGCCCGCAACGTCAAGGATATCCCTGAAATGATGAAGGCCCTGAAGAACCCGCGCAAATACGAGGCGGATGAGTTCAACTTCTCGGGCACCGGCATTCCGCTCTTCGGCAGCCCGCCGATTACGCCGAATCCGCTCGGCTCGATGGGTCGCAACTACCTCGTGCCTGAAATCGCCGGGGACTTCAATGGCGACGGTAACTTCAACCACAAGGACATTCGCTACTTCGCGGATGGTCTGGCCATCGATCCGACGACCGGCAAGCTCAATCGCTGCCTCGGTTGGGAAATGGTCGATGCCTGGTGGCTGTACTACAAGGTCGGCCCAGGAACCAGCTTCCCGAACCCGACAACGGTCCGACCGGAATACGCCGGTGGCACGCCCCCGTGGCACCCGACGCTTCCGAGCTATCTCCCGGCTTGGCCCGATGCCCGCGTCCTTGGCGCGGCCATGGCCGACGTTGCCGGTGCAATGGCATCGCCGGGTTGGGAGCCGACAGGCTTCGACGGAGCCGTCAACGCCATCGACATCGACTATGTCTATGACAACTTCGGCAACTTCGCGAACCTGCGATATGACGCCGCTGCCATGGACCTGTCTTGCGACATGAACGGCGACCTCCTCGTCAATCAGGCCGACGTGGACAAGATCGTCCGCGACGTGCTCTGCACGAACTACGGCGATCGAAACCTCGATGGCGTCGTTGATGTCCTCGACGATCCGGCCGCCAACCTCGGCCTTACCCCGGCCGGCTGGGCCGATGGCGACTTTGACGGCAATGACACGGTCGATGCCGGCGACGTAGCCCTCTACAACGCCAACCTCGGCGCGACCTCGTCGTGCCGCGTCAAGTGCCTGTCGGACGTGAACTGCGACGGCAAGCGTGACGGCACGGACGTCTCGGCCTTCGTGTTGGCTATTACCAACCCGACGATGTACGACATGACCTATGCCACCTGCGGTTGCTTCCGCCACAACGCGGACGCCTCTGCCGACGGCATCATCGACGACCTGGACGTCCCCGGCTTCGTGACGGATCTGCTCGCCACGAATCCCTGTCCGGTGAACTGAGTTAGGTTCCACTCGCGAGGGCAGGGACCGTCGTCATCACGGCCCTGCCCTCATACAAATTGCTCCATACCGCGCGGCGGGGGTCGTCTTCGGAGGGGAGGCGACCCTCGCACCTTTTTTACTGCTCCGCTATCCTCATGAATCCCTGCCCTCGGGAGCAAATGCATGGCGATGCCGAACGGACTTTCATTCCTCGATTCGAAGCGCAAGCCGGCGCTGGTGGCAATGGTCCACGTAGGCGCGCTGCCCGGCACGCCTCGTTCAACCATGCCGGTGGATGCGCTTGCGCGTCAGGCGGTGGACGAGGCACGCCTGCTCGCCGAGTGCGGTGTTGATTCAATTCTTCTGGAAAACATGCACGACACGCCGTACCTGAATCGGCGCGTCGGGCCGGAGATCGTCTCAGCCATGACGGCGATCTGCGCGGCGGTGCGCGGAGCCGTGTCCGTGCCATTGGGTGTGCAAGTGCTTGCCGGTGCGAATCGCGAGGCCGTGGCAGTCGCTCACGCGACCGCGTGTCAGTATGTTCGTTGTGAAGGCTTTGTATTCTCGCACGTGGCCGACGAAGGCCTGATGGCGGAGGCCGACGCGGGGCCGCTGCTTCGCTATCGACGAATGATCGGCGCGATCGATGTGGCCGTCATTGCCGATGTGAAGAAAAAACACTCGGCGCACGCGATCACGGCCGATGTCGATCTGGCCGAATCTGCGAAGGCTGCGGAGTTTTTCGGAGCCGATGGGGTCGTTGTCACCGGCACTGCGACCGGCGAACCAACGAGTCCCGACGATGTTGCCGCGGTTCGCAAGGCCGTCGGCGTTCCCGTGTTCGTGGGCTCAGGCGTCACACCGGCAATCGTCAAAGATGTCGCAGGCCATGCAAGTGCGGTGATCGTCGGAAGCTGCCTGAAGGTCGATGGAAAATGGCACAACCCGCCGGATCGTGGGCGTGTGGAGGCGATGGTCCGAGCCATCGCGGCAGTTGTTCGTCAATAACGCGGTATTTCCAGCCGCGGCGAATCGCGATTACGGTTTCTTCTTCATGGTTTCACTCGGCTTCGGAGAATCCAGCAGCCCCGTCAGCCAGTGAATCACGTTCAGCGCGAATTGCTGGTTATCGATGCCCTTCACGTTCATGCCGAATGCGCTGCCGTTCGGAGCGATTTGTGCTGAGAGCATCGCAGCCTCTCCAAGCACGACCACGCGACCCTTGCCAAACTCTAACGCCACCGCTTGGCAACGCCCCTTTGCCGATCGCGAAAGTGGTTTATTCTTGAACGGATTCACTGGATCGGGGATCTTCTCTGTGGCGTTGTCCGGCAAAGTGAGAAACTCCGTGCTGCCCTTGGGGCCCTTGAGCGATTGCCCGGTAAACGTTCCGACCTTCTTCACTCGTTCGGCTTCGCTTCGCCCTTGCAAGATTGCGTGATCGCCGAGGCCTTTTCCCTTTGTGTAGGTGTATTCCTCCGTCGCGCCCTTGCTGAAGTCGATGTCGAATCGCTGACCGAGAACTTCGGCGGCCGAGCCGGTCGGGTAGTGATCGGTGATGAGCAGCAATGCCCCGCCGCCTTTGACCCAATCGCGCACCGCGTCGCACTCCTGTTCGGTAAAGGCCGGCGCTTCAGCGCGGGCCGATCCCATCTTCTCCGCCCCGAGTGCGTTGGCGATGATGAGTACGTCGAACCCTTTGAGCGATTCGGCCGTGAATTCTTTTTTGTTCGGCGTGATCTCGCAGCCGTCGGAGGTGATCAAATCGGCAAACGGCTTGTAACGCCCCGACGCGGTGTGAAAGTTGTAGTGAGCCTCATCAAATAGCACGCGCGGGTGCTTGGCCGTGTACGCCGGGTTGGCGGCCACCGGCTTGAAGTTCGGGTCGGCCATCTGCTGGGCAAGCGCCTGCTGTCCAAGGGCCAGTACAAGAATGGAAAGGACGATTCGTACCATGGCAAAGCTCCAGTTTGCTTAGTCAGGATCGCGGGCGCGGATCAGGCACCTCACCTCGGTATTGCCGGAACGGGTGTGAGTATTTCGCTAGCAAATCGGGAGATTCGTATGGTTACCGCCGCTTAGCACGCCGGGCATGGCCGTTGCCGACCGCCTCAATACCAGCCACATGGAGGAAGGGCACGATGTCGAAATGATCAGATCCGTGATCGGCGATGAAAAACTGGGATTTCATCACGACAACTAATTCCGGATTTCGCACGTCATAGGCGCGTCCGCTGCTTGCGCGAATGCGAAACGGCTGAAACGGCTCGCGGACCAGCATTTCTCGAATGGTCTTGGAAACCATGTCCTAATTGTATAACCCGGTTAGGGGATTGGCAATGTGGCTGGTTGATTAACCTTGCAGCTTTTTGGCCTTCTCCACGGCTTCTTCCACCGTGCCGACGTACATGAATGCCTGCTCGGGCAGCGAGTCGTACTTGCCGTCGCAGATGCCCTCGAAGCTGCGGATCGTGTCGTCGAGCTGGGTGTAGTTGCCCGGAAAGCCGGTGAACGTCTCGGCGACATAAAACGGCTGGCTGAAAAAGCGCTCAATCTTGCGGGCGCGGGAGACGAGAAGCTTGTCCTCTTCCGACAGTTCATCGACGCCGAGAATGGCGATGATGTCCTGCAGGTCTCGGTACCGCTGAAGGATCTGCTGAACGCGTTTGGCGCACGAGTAGTGACGTTCGCCGATGTACTGGGCATCGAGAATGCGGCTCGATGAAGCCAGCGGGTCGATGGCCGGATAGATGCCCTTCTCCGAGATGCTTCGGGCGAGCACGATAAACGCGTCAAGGTGGGTGAACGCCGTCGCGGGCGCCGGGTCGGTCAAATCGTCGGCGGGCACGTACACGGCCTGCACCGATGTGACGGCGCCTTGCGTGGTGGACGTGATGCGCTCCTGCAATTCGCCCATCTCCGTGGAGAGCGTCGGCTGATAACCGACGGCGCTGGGCATACGCCCGAGAAGCGCCGAGACTTCCGAGCCGGCCTGGCTGAAGCGGAAGATGTTATCGATGAAGAGCATGGTGTCGGCACCGGATTCATCGCGGAAGTATTCGGCCATGGTGAGCGCCGACAAGGCCACGCGAAGTCGCGCGCCCGGCGGCTCGTTCATCTGGCCGAAGACCATCGCCGTGTGCTCGATGACCTTCTTCACCTTGCCCTCGGCGGTCTTGAATTCGGCCTCCTGCATTTCGAGCCAGAGGTCGTTTCCTTCGCGGGTTCGCTCGCCGACGCCGGCAAACACGGAAAAGCCCGAGTGTTCGCGGGCGATGCGGGCGATCATTTCCTGAATGATGACGGTCTTGCCAAGGCCGGCACCACCGAAGAGGCCGGTCTTTCCACCGCGGACGAACGGTGCGAGAAGATCGACGACCTTGATGCCGGTGACGAGCTGTTCGGTCTTGGGCGTGAGCTGATCGAAGTTGGCCGGCTCATGGTGAATGGGGCGTCGCGCCTTGGCGGCCACCGGACCGCGTCCGTCAATCGGATCGCCGAGAAGATTGAACACGCGGCCAAGCGTTTCCTGTCCGACGGGCACGCTGACCGGTGCGCCGGTGTCGGTGATGTCAACGCCGCGTTTCAATCCGTCGGTGCTTCCCAGCACGACGGCTCGAACGCGACCGCCACCGAGGTGGCTGGCGACTTCGCAGGTCAATAAGTCGGTCCGGCTCTGCCCGCCGACCTTTCGATCGACGTTGACGTGCAGGGCGTTGTAGATCTGCGGCATTTTGTCTTCCGCAAACTCAGCGTCCAGTGTTGAGCCGATGACTTGGGTGACTTTGCCGACATTTTTTCCGGTCGCTACCATGGAGTCCGCTCCTCATTAATCGAATGATGAATGCAGAATGTAGAATGCAGAATGATCCGGCAATGAACGGACAACGCATTCCAAGTCATTTGACACCTGCACGTTGGTTCCTTCGACAGTTCTTCACAATTGCTGTCAGTACCTTCACAAGCTCTTCAGATTCTTGACTGATTGAAGCCAGTCGATTTTTCGCGATTAGTTCCGATTCCGTTAGTAGCCGAAGCCAATACAACGACTCACGGGCTTCGGATAACGCAATATTCATTTTTCTTGCAAACTCCGCTTTGGATTGCGCGGATTGTGCTTCTTCTACATTTGCTCCAATTCCAGTTCCGCTGCGAGCCAGTTGCCTCACCATGATCGTGCTTCCACGAGATGTGTCGGGCACCTTTACGAGTCGCAGTATTCGACACGCGAATCGAAACGTCCGATTCGCGATGTCAAAGTTATTCTTGCGATGGTCGCCGTTTCGCATTGCATCTCTTGCTTAGCACATCTTCCGTTTCATGAAGGCGACTTTCTACATTGTCCATTCTACAATCTTCATTATTTGAGCGCTTCTGCGCAGCCGACGATATCCAACAATTCCATCGTGATCTGACTCTGTCGGGCGCGGTTAAACGCGCGGGAAAGATTCTTAATCATGTCGCCCGCCGAGTCCGTCGCGGCCTTCATGGCGACCATGCGCGCCACTTGTTCGCTGACGGCCATGTCCGTAAAGGACTGATACAGCCGCACTTTGACGGTCTGCGGGAGCAGCACGGTCAGCAACTGCTCCGGCTGCGGTGAAAAGTCGTATTGAGCCGTGGTCGTTGCCGCCGCGGCACTACTGGAAGGCTCGTCCTGCGAAAGCGGCAACAGCTTGATGACCTCGGGTACCTGCTTGCCGGTCGAGATGAACCTCATATAGCAAACATAGATTGCGCCGAATTCGCCGGCTTCGTAGCGCGACATGAATTCCGTCGCGATCGGTTCGACCTGCTCATAACGCGGGCGGTCGTCGATCGTCGTGATTGCGCGGTCCACCACACGCTTGATGAATCGGAAATAGGCGTTGCCCTTCTTTCCAACCACATGCAATTCCGTCGGGCGATCGTGATGGGCGTGCAGATGGGCCGCGGCCTTCCGCAGCACGCCGGCGTTGTAGCCGCCGCAGAGTCCCCGGTTGGATGTCAGTACGAGGAGCAGGTCCTTGGTCGCCGCGGGATTCTGCTGCATCAATTTGTGTTCGATCGTTCCGGCCGTCGCAGCGGACAATTCATTGACGAGTTGTGTGATCTTGTTGGTGTAGGGGCGGGAGGCAACAGCGCGGTTGAAGGCCTGCTGGAATCGCGCCGTGGCGATGAGCTGCATCGTCTTCGTGATCTTGCGGATGTTGGTCACCGCCTTGCGGCGTTTGACGATTTGTCGTGCCTTTGCCATACGTCTATCGCATCTTCCATGGCCCCGAAGGGCGCCGATACCAGGTCATCACGCGAGCCGGCTCATCTCGAAGCCGGTCGGCGTACTCGTATTTCCTTTTCAGTCGTTCCGCCAACTCTCGCGATTCGGCGGTCGGCTCCTGCATGACGTCCACGGCCAACACATCGTTGGTCGGGAGCAGCGTTTCCATTGCGCTCCAGTCGCGCAGCGCCTGCTCCGGCGTTGCCACAATCACGCGCGCCGAAGGATGCATCGGCGCCACCAGCGGCAACACAAACCCACGCTTCGGCAAATTGATCAACAAACATTCGCACCGTGCAAGCGCATCCATCAGCGGTTTGGCCGTCGGCCGCGCGACCGCCTGTCGCACACCAAGTGCGTGCGACAGCATGGTGGCAAGCAGCAGCGTCAACGCCGCGGTTCGAATGCGCGGGTCGAATGCATGCGCTGTGGATCGGACGACAATAGTCAAGACGCCCAGCATGAGCGGCGCCAGGTATTTCGGCATTACCGCGTGCGGCGGCATTTTCCCGGCGGCCAGAAGCGCCATCCAAGACGCAACCCATGCCACCATCGCGAGCCCCAACATGGATTCGATCGTTGCCCGGCGTTGCACGGCCAATACACCGGCGATCACCGCGATTCCAATTCCAATCACGGGCCCAAGTCCCGCATCGTCCCATCGATTCGGCCACGACGCCCACGCATGACCCAGGCCGTCGAACAAGGGTCGAAGGATCTCGGGCCACCACTGCGACGGCGGAATCGTTGGTGCAGTTCCGATGGCACCGGCGTACTTCCACCACCAATAGAGAAGCGGCGACGCGATGACCAGCGACCCTGCGACCGCGACCGCAAATGCCCGTCGCATTGTCGTCGTGCCGGTTCGCAATACCCACGCACCGCACATCACGAGAATCACGATCCACACGGCTGTGCCGAAGTGCGATGCCAGAAGGACGAGCGGCCCCGCCCCGATCAATATGGCTGAAGAAGATGGCCGACCCGCGCTCTTTGTGAGGCCAATTAGCCCGGCGATGCTCAGCATTGTTCCGAGATAGACCAGGGGATACTGTCGCAACTGCGTCGCGATCTCGATACACGTCGGCGACAGGAGCAGCCATGCCGCGGCCAACGCCTTGGCCGAAGGCGCAGCGTCGGGCCAGACATAGCGATGCCCCACCCACGCCGCGACGATCATGACGATCAAGCCGAACATGCGAAGCAACGTGTGCGACGTAATGCCCAGCCGTTCCGCGCCCTGCAGCAGCAGAAAGTAGAACGGTGGGTGAATGTCGTAGTTGGCCAACGATCGAAGGACATCCCAGAAGCCTGTCGTGCCGGTGTACTTCATGAAATGCTGCAATTCGCCGGCCGAGGCGACGCGTGGTGATTCGCTGCGCTGGTAGAGCTGATGCGCCAGATGCGACTTGCCCGCCGCCGCCATGAGCGTGATGGATTCGTCGTGCTCCAGAAGCGTTCGCGAACGTAGAACCGACACGCGCCCATGCACGGCCACCGCGACTGCCAGCAGCAGCACGGTCACCAACCATCGCGGAAAACCGGCGGAGACATGTTTCATTCATGGTCTCCACAAGCAGACGATGCGAAGCGGTTCGGTCATGGTTCACACAGACGATCATCGGGCAGCGACCGCCTCCTGCGCCTTCGGTGGCGCGAAGCGTTTCTTGAAATTGCCGATCACGTCCTTGAGCTTTGTTTCAAGGGCGTCGGTGAGTTCCTTCTTTTCCGTAATCTCACTGCGAATCTCGGGATGCTCCGCCGAAATGTGCTTGAGCATTTCGCTCTCGAATTCGGCCACTTTCGTCAGCGGAATATCATCCAGGTAGCCGCGCGTTCCGGCGTAAATGCTGATGACCTGCTCGGAGACATGGAAGGGTCGATACTGGCCCTGTTTGAGCAACTCCACCATGCGGGCACCGCGATCGAGCTGACGCTGCGTTGCCGCGTCGAGTTCCGTACCCAACTGGGCAAATGCTTCCAACTCGCGATAAGACGCGAGGTCGAGTCGCAATGAGCCGGCGATCTTCTTCATCGCCTTAATCTGGGCATTTCCACCGACGCGGCTCACGCTGATACCGACGTTGATCGCAGGGCGCACACCGGCAAAGAACAGATCGGGTTCAAGATAGATCTGGCCGTCGGTAATGGAAATCACGTTCGTCGGGATGTATGCCGACACCTCGCCTTCCAGCGTTTCGATGACCGGCAGCGCGGTGAGCGAGCCGCCTGACGTCGGATCGACCTTCACCTCATGGCCTGCCATGGTCTTTACATCATGCTCGGACTCATGCTTGCCCGGCACGCCGATGTAGGTCTTGTTGTTCACGCCGCCGGCCTTGTAGGGCATGCCCTGCTGCACGATGGCGCGACGTTCGGCAAGCTTGCACGACCGTTCCAGAAGGCGACTGTGCAAATAAAACACGTCGCCGGGGTAGGCTTCGCGACCCGGCGGCCGGCGAAGCAGAAGCGACAACTGCCGATAGGCCTGCGCCTGCTTCGACAAATCGTCGTAAATGACGAGGGTGTGTCGGCCCTGCGTGTACATCAGGTACTCCGCCATGGCGCAACCAGAATAGGCGGCGATGTACTGCAGCGGTGCGGCGTCGGCGCTGGCGGCCGAGACGACGATAGTGTAATCCATCGCGCCGTACTGCCTCAGCTTCTCCACCGTGCCGGCCACGGTCGATTCCTTCTGACCGATGGCGACATAGACGCAGATAACGCCCGTGTCCTTTTGGTTGAGGATCGTGTCGATGGCGATGGCGGTCTTGCCCGTCTTGCGGTCGCCGATGATCAGCTCGCGTTGTCCGCGACCGATGGGGATCATGCTGTCGATGGCCTTCACGCCGGTCTGCAACGGCTGATTCACGGGTTGTCGTTCGGCGATGCCCGGCGCGGCGTATTCAAGCGGCCAGCGCTTGTCTGTCACGATGGCGCCTTTGCCATCCAGCGGCCGGCCTAGCGGATCGACGACGCGGCCGATCATGGGTTCACCGACGGGAACGGAGAGCAATTGCCCGGTCGCCTTGACCACGTCGCCTTCCTTCACGGAAAGGTAGTTGCCGAGGATGACCACGCCGACCGAGTTTTCTTCAAGGTTCATCACCTGGCCGATCTCACCGCTGGCGAACTCAACCATTTCGCCGGACATGGCATTGGCAAGGCCATAGACCTGTGCCACGCCGTCGCCGATGGCGATCACGCGACCGACTTCAGCAGCCTCGAGGTGCTCCTGATAGTTCGCGATTTCCTGCTTGATGACCGAGGCGATCTCGTCAACCTGAATTCTCATGAGTGTCTTATCCTTCCGTCACAAATCGTGTCGAGCTGCTGATAAGGAATCGCTGCATGGATTCCGCGAGGCTTCGCCGGATGTCGCTGATGCGCCGGCGCGCCGAAAAATCGTAAACACGGTCGCCAACCTGAATCGACAGGCCGGCCAGAATGGTCGGGTCCACGCGTTCTTCCAATTCGGCTGACCGACCGGTCAGGCGTTTCACTTCCGCCGCAACCTTGGCGCGCTGTGCGTCGTCGAGCGGCGCGGCCGACAGCACGGTGACCACCGAACGTTCCAACAAGAGGTCGCGTTTGCGTCGAAAGGCGGCGCACACATGCGGCAAAATCATCGCCCGTCGCTTGTCATTGAGCACGAGCAGCAGATTCAGCGTCAGCGGGCTGAGTTTGCCCGTGAAGATGCGCCTTAGGCTTTCGCGCCGTGCGTCTTCGTCAATCGCCGCCGAACTCATCATGGCGGCAAACGCCGGTTCGCGCGTCCATAACTCAGCGAGCGACGCCAACTCCTCG
Source organism: uncultured Planctomycetaceae bacterium (assembly GCA_964605185.1). Taxonomy (GTDB): domain Bacteria; phylum Planctomycetota; class Phycisphaerae; order UBA1845; family UTPLA1; genus JACRIM01. The sequence continues at coordinate 23,411 of CAZSBF010000009.1, read as the reverse complement.
GCGACGGCGGCATCCTGCCCCGCCTTGGTGGCGAGATCGAGAACGCTCTCCGCGTAGATCGAGGCGGCAGCGCTAAATAGTTCAAAATCCGATGCCATGTCGTAATCCGTTCTCGATGCGGTCCTAGTTGTTCATCCGGCCAAGCTCGGCGATCGACTCATCCAGCAGGGCTCGATGATCGGCGGCCGACGTTTGCTTTCGGATGATCTTCGTGGCAACCGATGCGGCGAGATCAAGGGTTCGATCGGAAAGCTCTTTCACTGCGGCGTCCTGGGCGATCTTGATGTCGCGTCGGGCGCGGGCGAGCATTTCCTGCACTTCGTGGTTTGTCTCGTCGTGGAGTTTGCGCTTCAGCGCTTCGGCGTCGCGACGGCCTTCCTCGATGATCGACGTCGCGTCGAGACGCGCTTTCTCGACCTTCGCGGAATAATCGGCGAGCATTCGTTTCGCCTCGTCGCGGTCTCGCTTGGCGTCGGCGATGGAATCGGTGATGAATTTCTCTCGCCCCTGCAAGGCGGAGAGAATCGGCTTCCACGCCACTACCCGCAAGACGATCAACAACGTGATGAAGATCGTGGCTGTCCAGAAGACGTTGCCAAGGTCACCGCTCAGGATGTTTGGCTGCGCCGCGGAATGCCCTGCGTCGCCATGCCCGGCTTGGGGATCACTGGCCCATGCGGTCGCCTGAAGCGTTCCAAGGGTCAGGACGCCCAGGATCAGGATGCCGCGTATCGTTTTGGCAGATTCGTGGATCACAAATTCTCTCCCACCAGGGGACCAAAAGATCAGAATAGTCGGCGACGCGCCGCGCCTTGCAGTGCGGCGCGCCGCCGGATCAGACGATTGACTAGGCGATTGCCGCAAGGAAACAACCAAGCACGGCAAAGAGGGTCGCACCTTCGACCATCGCCGCCGTGATCAGCATGGCGGTGTTGATCTGGCCAGCAGCCTCGGGCTGTCGGGCCATCGACTCAACCGCGGCCGAACCGATTCGGCCGATCGCCGCACCGCCGCCCATGAGCACAAGGCCGGCGCCAATGCCGCCGCCAAGGTTCTTTGCGCCCTTGTCGTCGAGCCAGCGGCTGTTGGCGGCTGGGCCGTCTGCTGCACTTGCGGAATCCGTCCAAACCAGAATGCTGCCACCGACAATCAGTGCCAGCGCGAAAATCGCTCTTGCCTTCGACATAACGTTCTTCCTTTTTCTCAATTCGAACCCGTGGAGAAGGCTCGACCGTTTTTCTCGCCATCGCCTCGCGGCCTCGTGACCCGGTACTCCACTTCCCGGGCATGGCGTTTCTTCATAAAGCGAATCAGCTCGCCGTCGCCGGCGTCTTAGTGCCCAGTGGCGTGTCCGTGCCCCGTCTCATGGTGTTCATCGTGATCGTGATGGATGTTGACCGCCTGGCCAATGAACATTGCCGTCAGGAACGTAAAGATGAACGCCTGCAGGAAGGCGACAAACAGTTCAAGCATATTGATGGCCACGCTTCCGACGACGACCATTACGCCGATCCCATAGCCAGCGCCATCGCCGAGGGCGGCTGCGGACATGGAGATAAAGCTGAGCAACACGGCGAGCAGAACGTGTCCTGCGACCATGTTGGCAAAAAGTCGCATGGTCAAAGCGAAAGTCTTGGCTAGTAGCCCGATCACTTCAAGCGCGGCGATAAGTATCGAAATGGGAAACGGGCCCTGAAAAAAGTGTTTGACGAAGTTTATGCCCTGCAGGCGGAGCCCGTTCAGCACCACCATGATGAGCGTGAAGCACGCAAGCGTTCCCGTGACAAAGACGTTTCCGGTTGAAGTGCCGCCGATCCCGTGGCCGTGTGTGAGCGTTGAATCCTTTAGGAAGAAATACTTGGTGAACGGCTCAAAAGGAATAAGCCCCAGAATATTGCAGAACAGAATGAAGAAGAACGCTGTCCACAGGTAGGGCATGAACAGGTCGGTGTACGGGCCCATCGCGGGCTGCGCGACGTTCTTCCGGAGATACTCGCAGATGACTTCGATGAAATTTCCCAATCCCTTGGGCGTGACCGTTTCCCCGCTTCGGCTTCCGCGGGCGTAGCTTGCAGCCCGCAGCATCACGAGCAGCGTCAACAACGCGGCCGCGATCTGCATGATGATGTGATCACTGAGCCACGAGAACGGGAGTCGCCCGATGATCGGAAGCTCAATCTCCCGGGTCACAAACGGATGCTGGATCACATGCTCCAGCGGACTCGATGCAAAGATGAGAGAGGTCATGGCGAGACGTGCTCCCGGCGCTTCAACAACTGAACCGCCATCGTCGTTTCGATTGCCAACAAAATGAGGTAGCTCATTCCCGTCCAAATGGCGAGCGGCTTGTTCGGGACCCATGCACACAAGGCACACGTCGCGAACAAGACCAGCGTGACAAACATGCGAATGGCCATGGCACCGAGCGTTGCAATTTGTCGCGAGGCCGGGCTTTTATCTCGGTTTAAGGCCAGCGGAATTGCCGCAGCAATCGATGACAGGCACGAGATGCCGATGCCCACTCCCATTGCGATGAGTCCCTCTCGTCCGGCCAATCGCTGTGTCGGAAAAACCCCGACGATGCCCAATGCGACAGCCCCGGCCATCGCAGCCGCTGAGAATCGAGTTACCTCTCGCCACACCGGGCTGCTGGATGCCATGCTATTTCTTGGGATCGTTACGATGTTCATCAGTGTTGTGATGCGAATACTTCTGGGTGCGCCGACTTAGCTCCAACGCTTGACGAATGAAGTTGTACATGCCGCCGATCAGGCCAATGGAGGCTCCAATGAGTACGCCTTTGGTACCGGTTTCAAAGTGCCGGTCGATCCAGTATCCAGCCAGTGTCAAACCGCAGATGGCACCTGCGAACTCCGTCCCCATGCCCGCATACTGCCGCCAATTCGGCGGTTGTTGCTGACTGGGACCGTGGGGGTCGCCGATGGCTGCTCTCCAGACTTTGTGATAAAAAGAACAAAGTCGGACAAAAAAAAGGGGCGGATTCTCCGCTGCCTTTCCCGTGGATTTTCTTGGCTGGATGATCCTCGGGAGAGGCAGTCTAGAGGGTGGGTTAAACGCCTGTCAACTCCAACAGGGGCCGAGCCGGATTCATAAGTTCGCCCACACTGGTAATATGAACGGCGTGAATCTCAGTACTCGCAAAGGCCCGAGAATATCAGCCTCCACTGGCCTGATATCGCGTTTTCGATGCGAACTTGCGGTGCTCGCCATCGTCGCAGCCTGCGTGACCAGCTATTGGAATTCGACTGCCGGCGTCTTTGTTTTTGATGACGTCCAACACATCGTAAACAACGCCCAGATTCGAACGGTTTGGCCCCCGTGGATCTCCATGGCGAACAGTTCCCGACCTGTCGTGAGCTGGTCGCTTGCAATCAACTACATGATCGGCGGCGGCGACCCCTGGGGATATCACGCCGTCAATATCTCTATTCATTCGGCAGCCGCACTCTGCCTCTTCGGGCTGATACGTCGGACGCTCCTGACATCGAAGCGACTGGAAGCGTGGAGGCTGCGTTCCGACGCTATTGCGCTGCCCGTCGCACTGCTTTGGGCTCTTCACCCAATTCAGACTCAGAGCGTCACTTACATCATTCAGCGAGGCGAGAGCATGATGGGCCTTTGCTATCTCGCATTGCTTTATTGCGTCGCACGGACCGGGCACGATGACAAGGGGCGATGCAAAGCAACCTTCGCATGGTCCTTGCTGACGATCGCCCTTTGTTTTGTGGGTATGGGCTGCAAAGCGGTCATGGTGACCGCGCCCATTGTTGCGCTTCTTTTTGAACGCGTTTTCTTTGCGACGTCACTAAGCGCCTTATGGCGTCGGCGATGGTGGGTGTTTGTCGGAATGATGTCGGCGTGGAGCGTCCTTTGGGTCGGCGGCGTCATTCAGGGACTGCAACCGTCAGCATCTCCCGCGGCGCGCGTTGGCTTCGGAAACGTCGACGTTTCTCCGTGGCACTATGCGTTGACGCAGGCCGGCGTGGTCCTTCACTATCTACTGCTGGCTTTCTGGCCGTCCTCGCTCTGCTTTGATTATGCATGGCCCGTTGTCACCTCAATCCGGGAGGCGTTGGTTCCGGCCTCGCTCCTATTAGCAATGTTGGCGTTGGTCGTCGTCGCATGGGTGCGTAATCCGCCCATCGGATTCGTGTCATCGGTCTTTTTTCTGCTGCTGAGCCCCACATCGAGCATTGTTCCGATTCGCGATGTCGCGGTGGAGCATCGCATGTACCTTCCGTTGGTGTCGCCGATTGTGCTCTTTGTTGTATTCGCGGCGCATGTCGCGAATCGAATCAATACACGGAATTCGGCCCTTGGATCGCGCGTGTACGTCGGGTTGTTTCTTGCGATATCCGTTGCATTGGGTGTGGCCACAATCCAACGCAACCGAACTTATCACTCAGCAGAGGCCTTGTGGACCGATGTTGCCGGGAAAAGGCCGGACAACGCGCGTGCCTGGAACAACCTCGGCACCATTCAGGCGCGAACCGGCCGATTGGATCAGTCAGAAGAGTCCTTACGCACGGCGATTCGACTTGATCCGAAAAATGCAGAGGCCCATTACAACCTCGGTTTGACGCTTGCGCGAAAAAGCGAATGGGCGTCCGCGTGCGATGCTTATGAAAAGGCCATTGCGTTAGCGTCGGACTATGGTGAGGCTTACAACAACGCAGCCATTGCGTTGCATAAACTCGGTCGGGCAGTTGATTCCATCGTGCACTTTAAGCGTGCCGCCGACCTCCTGCCGGATCGTGCCGATGTTCAGTTCAACCTGGGCGCTGCACTGATGGATGCAAACCGTCCGACCGATGCGGAGCCACTTCTGCGCCGCGCACTTGAACTGGACCCCGGCCACGCCGAAGCGATGCGTCTACTGGAACTTTGTCATGCGCGGTAGCACCGCCGTGAGAACCCCGTGACGTTAGTCGGGAAGTACCCAGAACCTCGACGGCTCCTCATCAAATCTGGTTTGAAACTCCTTGGGAATTTCCTGACACGTGATCGTCGGGTGAACGAACGAGGGCAGATCGGCCTCGGCCAGTCCTGCAAAGCTGATGTTGCCCCAATCGTTGTAGTCGTTGTAGGCGTCGCAGACACTGTCGCCGCCGTCGACCGCAGGGCACGCGGCCATGGCAGTGCCGCAATTGGCAGTCGTGTTGCAATAGCAGTTTATGTTTCTCATCACAGGGTTGGTAATCCCGCCGACGCCGTCCCAGTTGATTGCCGGTCCCGCCGCGCCGCAAACACCCCGGTTCTCGTTCAAGGCATTTTCGTCGAGAGCAATGCGTGTGCCCGTTGAGTAATTCAAGATCATGTCACCGCAGGAATCGCCCGCTGCGCCGCCGGCCGCGCAGGCGCCGTCGATGCCGGGGAACTGGAACCGGTAATTCATGATTGAATTGTAATTAGGCTTGAAGTTTCGATTCTCGTTGCCGCCGTGCAGGAAATTGAGGTTGTGCCCTAGTTCATGCATGAACGTAACGGAAAAGTTGTAGGTGTTGTGGAAGGTGTAGAGCGACACAATCAGGTCGTCTCCGTTGATCTCGGCAATACCCGAACTCGGATTCGTTCCCGTGTTGTAGCGATGACACGAAATCACATAGTGAAAGTAGTTGTTTCGGCGGGCGGCGAAGTTCGCGGCCTTGTACGTGTTGAACTCGGCATCGAACGTGACGACCGTGTCCCCGCCGCCGATCAGATTGCCGCCGGTAAAGAGGCCGCCCTGTCCGTAGTCGACAATCATCGTGATTCCGTTGGCTGCCGCATACGGATTCGTAACCGGCGAGTTGGCAAAAGCAGTGATCACATTGGTCACGGCCGCCGCGCTGGGGGCATGGCTGTGTGCCCCGCCTTCGGAGTTCTCATCGAACCAATCAATCTCGATGAACAGATTCTTCCGAACCGGTGAACCTCCAAGGGCGCGAAGATTCAAGCCTCCGCCCCCCACCGCCGCTGGTGTACAGAATAGTTCATCGCCGTCTTTGATGGAGTCGCCGTCCGTATCCGCATTGGCAGGATTGGTGCCGGTTGAGATTGCACTGGTCACCGTTCCATTATTCGTCTCCCACACGTCGGGGATGTCATCCATGTCCGCATCGGGGCTGAACACCGCGCGAACGAAATTTCGAATGTCCTTACCGTTCAAGTTGGTGTCCAAATCCGTATCGGCGAGACATCGAAGCGCCGCGTTGCCGGTGTCGGTGATGATCGCATTCACGAAGCCGGGAATGTCGGCGAGTTGAACCTTGCGATTCTGATCCATGTCGCCCTTCAAGCACCAGCCGGCTGTGTTACAGTTTTGAGCATTTGCCAGAGACGTGATCAGGCACATCACCGATGCAACGGCCATAGGGACGATCCGAAGATTTGCAACTCGCGCACGGGTAGTCATGGGAGAATCCAATTGATGAACGCGTAGACTTGAAAGAGAAACAGATCGCCGGGTAGAACAACCGCTACGGCGATTCGGCGCTGCTGAAACGCTTTACCTCTCGTAGCCTACTAGAATTGGCTTCGAGAATTCAAGCAATTGAGTCGTCGGTGTTGAAAAAAATTGATGGGAGTTCGGTCAAGGGGTCGTACCAATGGCAAACAGGTGTTTCTGTCCCCGTATTAAGAGTGTTCCGTCCGTTATTGCCGGCGTGGCCATCGAGTATTCGCCAATCGGATTCTGGGCAAGCACCTCAAACGTCGGCCCCGCCTTCACGACATACACGTCCCCCTCTTCGCTGGTGTAGAACAGCCGTCCGTCGGAGGCAACCGGCGAGGCCGTAAAGCCGGTCGTTCCCTTCCCAAGTCGGTCGCTGAAGACCTTTTCGCCGCTATCGGGTTTGTAACAGGTGATCACGCCGTTATCCCGGCAGAAGTAAATGAGATCACCGACCACGATAGGCGTTTGCATGTAGTTGCCGCCCCGCGCCTCATACCATGCGATAAACCGGCTGGTGATCTCCGCAGACGGTGTCGGAAGCTTGCCGGTCGCGGCGGGATCAATCGCATAGATCGGCGCAAGCGGGCCATGGGCGTTGGTGATGAAGATCAATCCGTGTGACACAATGGGTGTGCAGACCGGCACGTCGCCACCGCCGCGGGTCGTCCATAGCCGTTCGCCCGTCTTGAAGTTGTACCCTGCAATGTTGTGATAGCCGTTGCAGATGACCTGTGTGCGGTCGTCGGTTTTCAGCACCGTCGGCGTGCTCCACGAACAGACATCCTTGCGTTGCACTTTCCAGACGTCGGAACCATCCGTCAGGTCCAGCACAGCAAGAAACGGCGACTCTTGCACGTCGCACTGAATGACAAGTTTGCCGTCGTAAATCGTGGGGGAGCTGCCGAATTCCCATTGCAGGTCGACGTCGTTGTAGGCCCCTGCGTCCAGCGTGCCAAGATCCCGCTTCCAAAGCAGCTTTCCGTCCATGTCGTAGCAATACAACCCCTCCGAGCCGAAGAACGCCACGACATGCTTGCCATCCGTCACGGGCGTGCTGTTTGCGTGGCTCGCTTTCGGGTGCCGGCGAATCTTCGGAACGCCCTTGTAGGATTCCTTGTCCCAAAGGACCTTTCCGGTCTTCTTGTCCAAGCACAGCACATGCCACGTGCATTCACTGGTTTTCTTCTCGTAAACAGGTGCAGGGTCGCCGTAGAGACCGACCTTGAGCTTGTCGCCTTTCGCATCCGTAGAGATTGCCGTCGTCACAAAGATGCGATCGCCCCAGACGATCGGGCTTGAAAGACCCAGTCCGGGGATCGGCGTTTTCCATCGGACGTTTTCCCCTGTTTGGACGTTCCAGGTCGTCGGGACCTTTGCCCCGTCGGCCACGCCGGAGGCCATCGTCCCGCGGAATCCGGGCCAATTTCCGGCGACGCCGTCTGCATACAACGATCGAGCGCTGCTGGATAATCCGATACACCCAAACAACCCGGCCATGATGATTCGACGCATGTGTTCACTCCGTAACGCGGTAACCCGGCTCAGCCATTGATAGTATCAGGTATTGTGCAATCACTCGCGTTAGTTTCACGCGTGGGAAGAATGTCATAACGTCTCTATTTACAAGGCGTTACATATACTTAGGTGATCGCGGCAGTCGCCTTGCCAACCGGCCCCGAATCGGGGATACTCTCCGGGCTCTAAACCAACCGAAGCAGGAGACGCAGACCCATGTACGCGATTGTCGAAGATGGCGGAAAGCAGTACCGCGTGGAAAAGGGCGACACGATTTATATCGAAACCCGTGACTTGGCGGACGGAGCTTCCTCCGTTCAGTTCGATCGCGTCCTCATGCTCGGCAACGGCAAGGACAGCAAGGTCGGCGCTCCGTACGTCGATGGAGCAAGCGTCTCGGCCAAGCTCATGACCAAGATTCGCGGGCCGAAGCTGGAGATCGTCAAGTTCAAACGCCGCAAGGGCTACAAGCTCCACAAGGGTCACCGACAGAACCTCTTGAAGGTTTCCATCGAGAAGATCAACGGTTAACCGATCCCTTGGCGCAGTCCCCCGATACAATCATATCATGAGGCTCGTCATGGCGGAGCATCCTCGACGACTCGCGATGCTTGGTGCCATTTTCTTTTCACTCATTGGCTCCGCCGTTTGCACCAATTCGCCCACCGTCTCCGGTCAGTCGCGACCCGCGGCGACTCCGGCGGCCAAGCCCGTTGCATCTATGCCGGCTGCGAATCCGATGCAGCCTTCCCTGACGGCGACAAGCTCGACAACGCCGCCGGCCATCGTCACGCGCGGCGAAGGCCCGGCTCTTTCGCTTGCCTTTAAGTGGACGCCCGGGGAGGTTCGCTATCTCACCATTGAGACCGAATTCCGCGAGACCGGCGGCGTTCAGCCGCTGCTTTCCTACACAAGCAGCACGAAGGAACGCCGCTTCATCACGCAACGGGTCCTTCCGCCAACCACGCAGCCGGCGTTGGGCAAGCACACCGCCAAATGGGAGTGCGATCGCTACGAAGCCCGCGAAAAGAGCATGAAGGACGAGGCCGTCTTCGATTCGCTCAAGCACCTTTTCCCGCCGCCGTCCCTGTATATGCTCGGCTCCATTCCCGGGTCGACGGTGACATTCCAGATCGATTCCGGAGGCGTTTCGTCAAACTTTCTCATCGGCGCTGCATCCGTGGCAGGGGGGCAGGCAGGCCGGGGCGCGGCGACGAAGACCACCGAGAAATGCCAACTCACACAGGAGAACATGCGAAAGCTCCTCGATGACTTCGGACCGCTCTTTCTTCCGCGCGAGCCCGTGCCGGTCGGGAGTGTTTGGTCGTACAAGATCATCGACGTGCAACGCAATGTCGGCATCGTCACTACTATCGTGAAGTGCACGCTTCGCGGTTTGCGCAGTGTGGAAGGCCGCGACGTCGCCACGATTGATATCGCCGGCGATGTCTCTCTCCAGGCCGACAAGATCGTGCAGCCCGCGCCGACGACCAGACCCGGCCAGCCGACCACCGCGCCGGCGAAGCCGCGCGAATTCAAGCTGGACCGCACCGCGTTTACGGGCAACGTGGACTTCGACGTAACGCGTGGCGAACTCGTGCAGCTTAGTCTTCGTCGCGAAGTCGGCGTCGTAGCCGAGATCGATGGTCAATCCATGGGGCCGATGAAGCTTACCACCGGCAACGCACAAAATCTGAAGGTCACCGTCAGCCAGACGCCGACGCCCAAACCGGTGATCGTGGGTGGCAAGGTCGCGCCGCCGATGCCCAAAGAAGACGCTCGCGCCAAGGCGGCGCTGCATTCGCCGGTCCGGCCGACGACCACGTCGTCCCAACCCACCACCATGCGAGCGGCACCGGTCAACACCAAGAAACCGCCAAACATGGGCGGATCAAGCCCCGAACCCGTGCCCAACCCCACCAAGCCTGCGGGCACAACCTTACCGACCAAGAGCGGTCGTAAGACGAGCGACATTGATTTTGTTCCGCCGCCGCCAACCACGCGCCCGACAGCGAAGGTGGTGCCGGTGTCTCCGATTCGCAGGGCTCAATCCGCAATGAACCCCACGACGCAAAGGGCCACGTCGATGCCGACCAGCCGGACGGCGAAGTGATCGCGCCCGCATTACGATTCTGACGGCTCTTCTTTCTTCTCCACCGATCTTGCGACAAGCAATCCGATTTCAAAAAGCACGATCATCGGTACCGCCAGGAGCAGCATCGTTCCGATGTCCGGCGTCGGCGTCAGGATGGCCGACAACACGATGACGCCGACAACGACATAGCGCCGCGCTTTGGCCATGTCGGAAACAGTGACGAGATTGATCGCCGCGAGGAAGACCACCACGATCGGGATCTGAAACCCAAGTCCAAAGGCGAGCCCGAGGTTTACCACGAAGTTCAGATACTCCGAGATACTGAAGAACGGCTGCACGAACTGCTGATCGGCCGCCTTCTGCATCGGCGTGTAATAGGTTTGTCCGTCGAAATAAGCGTTCAGGTGGCGCGAGGTTCGGTTGATCCAGACGTCGCCGTGCGCCGGTGTCTTGGGGTTCTCGGTCAGCACGGGCACATGCATCGGCGGGATGACGTTCTGCGAATCGGCGGGCGTGGTGGTGACGTAGCGCGTCTCCAGCCATTGATAGAGCGGATTGCTCTCGGTCGGCAGTGGGAACCAGAGGGCGATGCCGATCAGGAACTTCATCAGGCCGGACAGCACGAACACGACCATGAACGATGCGCCGGTGACGAAGAGCATGATCGATGCAGGGGCGAAATGGCGGACCACGCGCTTCTCATGGTCGTACAGCCCTGCGGCGATGAACTGCCACAGTTGATAGAGCATCCACGGTGCGGCCAGCACGAGACCGAATTCCAGGGAGATCTTGAAATACTCCATGAAGGATTCGATCGGGTTGAGCTGCACCATGCGCGGGTCGAAGCCCAAGTCCCGCATGGCGATCGTGTAGGGCGTCGTCAGCGTTGAGATGATCTCGCTGCCGTAGTTGAAGCAGATGATGAAGGCGAGCAGCAGGCCCAGCAGCGCCCGGATCATCCGCTTTCGCAGCTCTTCGAGGTGTTCGCCGAACGACATGCGGCTTCGTTCGATGGCGGCCTCGGTTGTTTCCGTGTCTTTAATACGCATGGGGAGCGCCGGGTGTCCCGGCGCTCCCTAGCGTAGCAGCCTCTTTGTCAAAACGCCAAGCCGTTTTACGGGCAGACGCATGCACCGTTCAGCAGGCAGTTCACGAAGAGCGGAACGTCGAGGTTGTTCACCACGCCGTCGCTGTTCATGTCCGATGCGCAGAAGTCGAAGTGCGATGACGCCGCTGGGTTCAGGAACGTGTCGATGAACCCCTGGGCATCAAGGCCGTTTCGTAGCGTGTTGGCATCGGTGTCCGCCTTCTTGCGAATCGAGCCGGGCGCGATGGATACAAAGATTCCCGGCGTCGGTTCGAGATTGACCCAACCGAGGTTCTCGCCCCAGGCAAAGCCATGCAGCCGACCGTCGGTGCAGCAGCCGTTGAGCCTTGCGCGAAGCGGTCCGGCGACGGCGGTGTCGAAGTTGATCCATCCGGCGTTCTCGGCCCAGGCGTAGCCGGTGAGGACGCCATTGGCGGCAATGTTCACACCGGTGTCGGCGGCGGTCGCGTTGCTGTAGGTGTTGCCGAAGTCCGGCACGCCATCCCCGAGATAGACCCAGCCGATGTTCTCGGCCCAGATGTAACCCGAGAGGACGAAGTCGCCTACGAACGCGCCGCTGGTGACACCGTTGTCGTACCAGTTGGTCCAGCCGGCGTTCTCGGCCCAGGTCCACTTGTTGACCGGGCTGATGTTCGACTGCGATAGGGCGGTGCCGGCAGTGAGAAAGAGTGCAAGGAACGCGACACATCCATGTCGTGACCAGGTTGAAACTCGTGTAGTCATTTTCATTTTTCACGTCTCCGTCGCCCCTTCGGGGCTGACACGTTAGTACGCCACGTTGGCCATGTGAGCGCCGATGGCACCGAGGACGATGGGGCCGAACATGACGACACCGGTGGTGTCGAAGGCCGCGACGAAGGCGTAAGCGCCTGCGCCGTTCATGTGTGCCCGATTTCGCGTGGCCAGGTTTCCGGCGGGGCCGGGGTTCGGCAGGGTGCTGATGCCGAAGATGCCGTTGCCGAGGACGTGGTTTTCTTCGATGGCGTTGCCGTCGCCGAGGGCTTCAATGCCGTTGGCGCCGTTGCCATTGCAATTGTTGTACATCACCTTGGACCCGCTGGCGACTTCGATGCCGTTATCGAAGTTTCCGTTGGACTGGCAATGCAACAGGGTTTTGTAGTTCGTGAATCCGTCGCCAATACCGGAGGCGAAACCGTTCGATTGTGCGACGCATTCCTGCACCGAGTTGCCGCCGAAGGGTGGGGCGATGATGCTGTTGTAGCCGCTGTCGAAGTTGTTGAAGGCCGTGCAACCCTGCAGGGAGTTGCCATCGCCAAAGCAGTTGAAGCCGCTGCCGAAGCCGGCACCGAAGCCGTTTTCCGAGGCGACGCAGTCCGTGACCTTGGTCGACATCGGCATGGTTATTCCATTCATGCCATTGTTGCAGGCCGTGGATGCGATGATCGTGTTGTTGGGCGCCAGGGCAAACCCATCCGCCGAATTAAAGCCGGCGACCGAGTCGCTGACGTGGCAATAGGGGCCGGTGATGATGCCGGGGCCGAGGTTGTTGGTGGCGACGCAGTTGGTGAGCTTGCACCAGCGGTCGCAGCGAATGCCGCCGAGGATGTGGTTGGTCGCGATCACATGACGCAGGATGCTGCTGGTGCCGACGGTGACTCCCTCGCCATCGTTGTCGAAGGCCGTGACTTCCCAGATGTGAACGTTGTTCACCATCGGGAGCATGATGCCGCTGCCGCCCCAAAAGGCGACGTAGCCATTGTGAATGGTGACATCGCGGACTGCGCCCGGGCCGCTGGTGATGCCGTGGTCGCCCGGCGTGCCGATGCCATAGAGGGTGAAGCCGCCGAGGTCGATGGTGACTTCATTGGCCGCGACGGTGATGCCCGGCGAGCCGGCGATGGTCTGGGTCAGGTTCGCGGCGACGTAATACGACCCCGGCGCCGTGATGAAATAGGGCAACATGGTGATTTGGGTGCGCACGCCCATGCGGCCGGACGGGCCGGTCGGCGGGCCCGGCGGGAGCAGCGATGGCTGGGCGAAGAGGTTGGCGCTCGTCAGCAGCAGTGCCGCGGCGGCGATGGCGGTTCGGGTGGTCGCGATTCTCATGAGTTTTCCCTCGTTGAAGTTGGCACCGACGGCGCTGCGCCCCGGTCACCCGGACCGCGCCGGGTGAATGGATTGCTCGAAGGCGCTGCGTGGTGTCAGTACCGAGGGAAGACGGATGAGCGGGCACGGTGGCTGTTGGCGAATCGTTGAAACCGCAGATTGCGCAGATGGACGCCGATTGGGAGGAATGCGGCGAAGTGGGGGAATAGGGGCCGAGGAAACGCGATAGGCACAGAGGCACGAAGGCACTGAGGCACAGAGGGGAGGAAGGGGTCGCTGCGACGTGGGGCTGTAAAAAAAATACCCCCCACAAAAAACCGCAAAAACCTGGCGGCAGCACCCAAAATCGCACAAAGCGTTTGCGGGGGAGGCAAAAGGGCGCAGAGGGGACGGGGAACAGGGAACAGGGAACAGTGGGGAGGAAGGGGTCGCAATTGCGGCAAATTGAGGTGGGATTTGAAAAACAGCTGGCGTTTGCTGGCGTTTGCCGGCACGACGGCTGGGAAGGGGCGTGCCGAATGTCGAATTCCCACGGTCGAACGATGATGTGGCCGTCGCGCGATCAATGGGGTTTGTTTTGTCTGGGCCATATGTGATTCTCATGTTGTGACTCAACGTCCCTTCTTTACCGACACCTATCAATCTTGATCACTGTTTCAGTCGCGTCGTGGATTGTGGTAAGTCGTGTGTGGGCCAAGGCTAATCGGAGGTGTGGACGAAAAGCCGAGGCGAATCGGGGTCATTCAAGACTTGGTGCGCGCGGGGAGCCCTCGAAAGGCGTTGGCAGATGATTGTGGCGAGAAAACCACGGCCAGATTTGATCACGAGATTGGGGATTTCCTCCCCCACGACAGCGGATTTTCACGGCGAACAAGCGCTTGGATCAGTGGGTTATCTAACTGCGGCGTCGCCGAAGGAGCATCGCGGCCAAGGCGAGGGGAAGAAATGTTGCGGGCTCTGGCAAGGGCGCGATCGAAAGCTCGACAAATCCGTTGTCGATGGCTGGCATAGCCGTGGCACCGGTCGAGAGGCGCATAGTGAACCCGAAGTCGCAGTTACAACCTGCAGGGACGACGGCGGATGCCGACTGATCATACGACCCAGAGGTTGGCCCGAAACTGAAGTCGTGGGAAAAGAGATCGATGTACGTTACTCCCGCGACATCATCCGACAACCCGCCTGCGCCAACGGCTTCCATGAACGCCCCCGGGAGGTCGTAGGTGTACTGAACTCTGAGCGTTATCAAGCTGTCGACCATCGGCGTGAAACTCACATGGCCCGTCGAACCCGATTGCAGATTACTCGGCTGCGGATAGAGAGTGGTGTGCGAACCATCGACTCGAAACGTCGCGGTGTCGCCGGACCAATTAAATGCATAAGTAAGTTGGGCGGACGTCCCGCCAATGGCGTTAATTCGTGTCTCACTGATTGGGACGGGCGCGGGTACAAACAAGTTTATCGAGTCCACCCATGTATTTGCATCCGTACTCACGATCACGCGATTCTGAACGAGAGTTTGGGAAACGATCAGGCTTCCGTCGGATTTCGTTCCACATACAAAGCTAAGCAGCACAGCCAGAACCCAAGGGGCAAAACATCGTCCTGTGGTCATGTTGATATCTTTCATTTCTCGCGCTTTCTCAGCCCTTCCGCATTTAAGTACTTATGGTTCAACGCGACGGCGGCGCATCAGGGCAACAGGGATGAACGTAAAAAAAGTGGCGGGTTCGGGTACTTCTTGAAGCGTGAAATGAATATAGCCATCGCCAGTTCCGACCGCACCAGTATTGTTGTAGGCGAGTATGCGCATGCTGTATCCCATCAAGTACTGATGCCCCGCGAGAAGGGGGATTTCATAGTTCATGCTGAACGCACCAGCCGACGGATACGAAGTGAACGTATCAGCTGTTCGATTGGTTCCGAAGACGGCAGGCCAGTCACCTCCATCCCTGGTATTCAAGAAAGTGAACAACTCCGTAAACAAATGCGGCCCTGCGAGGTTGTAGTCGTACGCGGCGTCGACATTGAGCAGCAGGTCGGCGGTGGTGGTGAAGTAGATGCCGCCCTCGGATCCCACTTGCAACAGAGATGGATCAGCCCCAACGGCTTGATGCGATCCTTGAATCAAGAAGTCCGCATTATCCGTTGTCCAGGAGATGTTGTACGTGGACAGAGCCGTCGTCGGTCCGGGTCCAGACGCAGCATAAACGCCGACGAATGGGTTCTGAACAACTGTCGAGATGTGGGCATCTCCACCGTTTGTATAGGCCACGCCTGTAACCAGATTCCAATTGTCAATGACAATAGAAGCATGCGACGAGGATGTAAGCAATCCAAGTACCGCGCCGACGAGAAAATGATATTTGTGTCGACTTGCTGTTCTTCGCTTTGGCATGGATGTAGACACGATCCCTTAGTTCATTATATCCACTCTTTTTTCACCGGACCGATCAATAGACCGATCAAAAAGGGACGGGAGGATGGAGAGAATTGCGCGCCGTGAGCAGACCCGGCCCTCGAAGGGCCGGGCTAGTAGCCCTTCGGGGAAGCCCCGTGAACGGGGCTGGGCGGGACTGAGCGTTGTTTTGTTGGCGCACCTAAACGCAGTCGGAATTGAAGCGCTTGGTGGGATCTAAGGCGACGGGAGGGACGTGAGTCTCTTTCTCGGGTAACGCCTACGTGTGATCGGTGCGATTGGCGCGCCGATGCGGCGCGTGGGCGGTGCGCGCGGGGAGCTTGAAAAAGGCGTGGGCAGATGTTTGTGACGACAGAATCATGGCGATATTCAATCACAGGATTGCGGAATTCCTCCCACACCACTGCGGATTTTCACGCCGAACAAGCGCTTGGATCATCGACATCGATGACGCTGGGATCGTCGAATCATGAGCGTCGCGAGGCCCAGTGGTATCAGTGCTGTCGGCTCAGGAACTTCCTGAAGCGTGAAATGAAGGTAACCGTCGCCGGTGGCTGCAGTTCCGGTTGTCCCACTGGAATCGACTTGAATCCAATACTGAATGGTCCATGTGTGACCGGCCTGGAGGATGGCCTGTCCGCTGCCGGTGATCACTCCCGAGGCCGGCCATGGGTTGCTGTAAGTCGTAAGTGCGTCACCGAAACTGAGCGGAGCGTCGTATGGCGGAATGTCCTCATAGACGCCCAGAAAAAAGGCGACGCCCATCCCCCAAGCGGGGAGAGTGTAGTCATAGGCCCCTTGCGCCGTAATAAGCACGTCTTGATCGGCGCTCACGTTTATCCATCCCGACGTATTGGACGTGAATCCGAGTGGGTCCACATCGGCGGCTCGTTGGGATGCTTGGATCAGGAAATCACCCGCCGAGTCATTCCATGTGAAATCGAAATTGGTCCTGGCGCTGCTCGCGCCTCGAACGATGTCATGCGTCGTAAAGAATGGATTCTGAACAGTCTCGGCAAATGCGCCCTGATGCCCGCTGGAATCTCGAACGCCCGTCACCATGTTCCATTGTTCAATAATGATGGCTGCATTTACACCGTTCGTCATCAGCGCGACGCAGACTCCAAATGCAAGGAATCGAATCGTGAACATACCAGAGCATTATATGGAGCCTTGTGGTCGTAAGGCATGAGAGTGCTGCGAATTCGGACGCAATGGCAAATCAGTGATCTGTCTCAGTAGGCCGGTTCAGCGGCCTTTCCCGAAGGGTTTTTAGGCCAGTCCTTCGGGGCTGGTCAGTGCAGTGCAATTCGTTGTTTTGTTTTCCCACCCTCCCCTCACCCTCCGCCAAAGGCGGGGGTGAGGGGAGGGTGGAAGGAATTGAGGGAGTTCGTTTTCCCGGCCCTCGAAGGGCCGGGCTAGTAGCCCTTCGGGGAAGCCCCGTGAACGGGGCTGTGTGGGACGTTAGCCAGCGTTCAATCACTACTCGAATTTCGAATAGCGCAAAGCCTCCGCTTTGCGTTCAAATTGGAACAAAGTGTAATTTTGTACTACCCAACCCGAAGATAGCGACGTGACGAGGTACTCGGTGGGTTGAGTACAACCCACCCTACTTTGGGGGCGGCGTGCGCGGGGTTGCGCCGAGTTTGGCGAGAGCGGCGAGGACTTCCGGTGCGCCGGGGTTCAGGTCGTAGGCGCGTTGGAGGTGCTCGATCGCCTTCGGTCGATTGCCGCAGCGCATGTAGAAGAGGCCCAACTCGGCGTGGGCTGCTGGGTTGGCATCTTCAATCGACACAGCCTGCTTGAAGGAGAGCTGGGCGTTGTCGATGTCGCCGGCTTGGGCGTATTGGCGGCCCTTGAGGATGAGCATTTTGGCCTGTGGCCCGACGTAGGCGGCGGCCCAATTCGCGACGCGCAGCGCCGCCTGATTCTCGCCCTTGAGTTTGTAGGCATCGGCCTTGCCCTGCACGGCGCGGGCATAACCCGGGAAGGCGCCGACGGCGGCCTCGAAGGCGCCCACGGCGCGGTCGCAATATCGCAGGGCACCGGGCAGATCGTCCTCGCGGAATTGGCGGTCGGCCATCTTCATGTAGCACAGGCCGACGTAGTAGGACGGCTCAGGCCGTTCGCGGTCGGCCTCGGATGCATTCTTGAACATGGCGATGGCTTCGGCGTAGCCGCCGGAGTCGTACTCAGTCAGGCCCTCGCGCATCAAGTCTTGATAAGAGGAGGTTGGCTTGCCGCAGCCGGCGAAGGATTGGAGGGCGCAGGCGATGGCAACCAGTGCCGCAACGCGTCGAACATCCATGTTGGGAGCGCGGTTGGGAGCATGAACGAGGCGGGTTATCATGGATTGAATGCTAAGGCGCGCGTCGCGTGGCTGCAAGCGAAGGGGGCCGTGGCGGACGCTCGGAACCCCTTGTCACACATGAATCTATCATCGGAAAAGACCGCGGAATCACCACAGAACAGGGTGCCGTTTGTCGTTTTGCGGCACGAGCAGCGGGACGGCGTGCATTTCGACGTGATGATTCAACGGGGGGAGGCGCTGGCCACGTGGAAGTGTGCCGCGCCGGCGGAACAGGGTGGGCCGTTCGCGTGCGAACGGATCGGCGACCATCGGTTGGCGTATCTGACGTATGAAGGACCAATTTCGGGCGGTCGGGGGAGTGTGACGCGGCATGACAACGGGGTGTGCGATGTCGTCGCGTGGGAGGAAGGGCGGGCGGAGGTCGTGTTTCGCGGGGCGCGGCTCGTGGGGCGGTTTATCTTCACGCGTCGGGCGGTGGGGGATCAGTCGTGGACTTTGGAGCGTGTCGGCGGTTGATGGCCGAGCGGCTCGATGGTGAGGTCGATCTGTCCGTCGCGAACGGCCAGGTTCGTGACGCGATAGCCGAAGTTGCCATTCTTCCAGAGCGCGCGTGATTCGATGCGGAGGCCGTGGAGTAGATCGCCTTTCATCGCGGGGCTTCCGGGCCAGACGGCGCCCGCGCGGCGGTCTACCGGATGGTCGAGGCCGAGGGCGGCGAAGTCGATGGGAACGCGCATGGACCCGCAGCGCAGGCTTTTGACTTTGAGGAACAGGGCGTCGGCGTCGTAACGTGCTTCGATATCCAGCGAGACGACGACCTCCATACCACTTTTTCGGTATCGGCCGGCGACGGTGATTTCGCCGGGGGCGAAGAGGACCATGGGGTCGATCAGTTCCTGCGGCGTCAGTTCGTCGATCAGGGGGTAGATTTCGCGGCGCATGGCGATCCACCGATTAACGTCTTCCTGGTATACGTGGTAGACGAAGGGCTGCTTGGCGGTGCGCAGGCTTTCGGTGAAGGCCTGTTCGGCGGCGAGGAGATTGTTGCGCACGTTTTGTTGCTGGGCCGGGGCGATGTCGGGGATGTCGTACCAGCCGGGGGTGCGCAGGAGCGTGTAGCTCGCTGTGAGTACGACGATGACAACGACGCCGAGTGTCGCGAAGGCGATTGGTTTCCAGTGTTTGGGAGGCTTCATGCTTGCGCGGCGGAGCAAACGGCGGAATGGCGAGTGTGTCAAGGCGAATGAGCATTCGCGTACCTGCGCGATGATATTGCCCGTGTTTGACCCGCAGGCGCGCGGGTCCCTAGAATCAGTGGCCGTCACACCCAGGCCGGACGAATCGCCGCGATTCCGGCAACAGGACAGCGTTGCCCTATGAACCGGCTCCTTGGCAGCATACTTGCGCTCACATGGCTGATTGCGATGGGGTTGCTCGTTCAGCGTGACGTGCTTCCGCAATGGACGGCGCAGGATCCGCCGCGGCAGTTGCTTCCGGCGGGCGATTATCAAGTCGGTATCTTCAACCAAGCCAACAAGCGCATCGGCACGACGTGGATCACGACGTCGCCGAGCCCGATGATGATGGTCCGCAGCACGACGGTGCTTGAGGCGGGGAAGGTCGTGGGAATGCTGCCGGTGCACGGGACGTGGATCCTCAGCACGGATCTTGTCTATGACACGCAGGAGCGGCTGGAGCATTTCAAATTCACGCTGAACGCGCCCGGGGTTTATGGCGAGGTGGATGCCGAGCGCATCGAGCGCGACTTTTCGGTGATCGCGAAGCTGGGCGAGTTGAAGAAGACGCTGCTGCTCGATGGGGAGTTGTCGCGGTATCTCTCGGAGACGCTTCGGCCGTTCACGCATCTGGAGCGATTGCGCGTGGGGCAGAGCTGGCGAATCCGGCTGTTGGACCCATTCTCGCTGATCAAGAATCAATCGGTTGAATTTCAGACGCAACTGGCGCGGGTGACACGTCGGGAGACGATTCAGGTCGACGAGGGAATGGTGGATTGTTTTCGCGTGGAGACGCCGACCGCGACCGCATGGGCCGATGAGAACGGCAAGGTGTTGAAGCAGGAGGTCCGGTTGCCGCTGATCGGAACGTGGACCCTGCTGGATGAGCCGTATGACAAGGAGTCGCGATTGAACGCGGTGCCGGAGAGAAACCGCGCGTCGTCGGGGAAGAAGCGAGCCAAGAACGAGGCGGGCAAATAACGCGATGTCGATCATTCTGAATCATGTGACGAAGTGCTACGGGCGGCTGCGGGCCGTCGATGATATCTCGTTGCATGTGGTGCCGGGTGAGGTGTTTGCATTTCTCGGCCCGAACGGCGCGGGCAAGACGACGACGATCAAGATGATGACCGGGCTGCTTGCGCCGGACGCGGGGCAGATCGAGGTGTGCGGATTTCCGATGACGACCGATGCGCGGGCGGCGAAGGCGCGGCTGGCGTACGTGCCGGATCAACCGTTCTTGTATCAGAAGTTGTCGGCGCGGGAATTCCTCTCGTTTGTCGGGCAGATGTATGAACTGGACGCGGCGCTGTGCGTGGAGCGGGCGAATCAGTTTATGTCGATGCTCGACGTGACGCGGTTTGCGGATCAACTGGCCGAGGGATATTCGCACGGCATGAAGCAGCGCGTCGTTCTGGCGGCAGCGCTGATGCATGACCCGCAGGTGCTGATCGTCGATGAGCCGATGGTGGGGCTGGACCCGCGCACTGTGCGCATCGTGAAGGATATTTTCCGGAAGCGCGCTGAGGCGGGGCGGACGGTTTTCATGTCGACGCACACGCTGGATGTGGCCGAGTCGATTGCGGATCGGATTGCGATCATCAATCACGGGCGGATCGTGGCGTGCGGGACGCTGGCGGAACTCAAAGCGCGGGCGGCGCAGGAGCATCGGCTGGAGGATATTTTCCTGGAGCTGACGCAGCCGGAGCCGTCGCTGGTGGAGGGGGCGTCGTGAGCGATCTCGTGGCGGCATTTTCCATGACGCCGGTGCCTCGGTTGGGCGTGTTGCTGCGGCTCAAGCTGCGCATCCTTGCCAATCGCGTGGGGCAGTTGGTGAATCAGTCGCCGTTGGCGCTGATCATGGCGATGGTGTTCATCGGGACGATCTGGATCGCGCTGTACAGCATCTTTGAGAATGTGTTTGTGTTCCTCCGGCGGTTCGAGCAGCCGGCGGTGATTGCGATTCCGTATGTGTTTCACGTTTTCTTTGTGGCGATGACACTGCTGCTGGCGTTTTCGACGGCGGTGATTTCGTATGGGGCGCTGTTCAGCCGGGATGAGCCTTCGTTTTTGTTGGCGATGCCGCATGCGCCGCAGAATGTCGTGACGATCATGTATCTGGAGGCGCTGTTCTTCGCGAGTTGGTCGTTGTTGCTTCTGGGGATGCCGCTCATGCTGGCGATCGGGCATGTGCAGGGGTTGCCGTGGCATTTCTATCTGGTGTTCATCGTGGCGTTTCTCGGGTTCGTGCCGATCCCGGGGGCGCTGGGGTTGCTGGCTGCGCTGATGGTGGCGCTCTGGCTGCCGCGACTCGCGAAGCAGACGCTGGTGTATGCGGTCGGAGCGGCGTTGATCCTGCTCATTGTGTGGTGGGGACGGTTGTGGGCGGTGTCGGCGGCGGTGTGGATTCGGTGGCTGACGGGTTTTCTGTCGGAGTTGGAGTTTCTCAAGGGGGCCATGTTGCCTTCGACCTGGGTGACGCACGCGATTCGCTATGCGATTGAGGATCGGCCGCGCGATGCTGTGTTTTATTTGGGTGTGACGCTTTCCACTGCGGCGTTTTTCTCGTGGGCCGGTGTGGCGGTGGTGGGGACGAAGTTGATGTCGGCGTTCGGCCGGGCCCATTCAGCGCCGAACAAGGCAAAGGCCTCCAGTGGGTCGGCGTCGCAGGCGGTGGCGGATGTTTTTTTCTCGTATGCCCCGCCGCAGATGCGACTGCTCATCCTTAAAGACATACGCAATTTTCTGCGCGACCCGGTGCAGTGGTCGCAGTTGGTGATTCTGTTTGGGTTGCTGGCGCTCTATCTGGCGTATCTGCCGCGCAGTCGGCCGGATGGTTTCACGGTGGCGTGGCAGGCGCTGATTTGTTTCCTGAATTTCGGTGCGGTGACGCTGATCCTCTCCACGTTTACCAGTCGATTCGTTTTTCCGATGATCTCGATGGAGGGCAAGCAGATGTGGCTCGTCGGCTTGTGGCCGTTGTCGCGGTCGCGGGTGATGTGGGCGAAGTTTCTCTATGCCACGACGATCACGGGCCTGGCGGCGATGAGCGTGACGTTTCTGTCTGTGCGGTCTCTCTCGCTTCCGCCGATACTTGGGTTGGTGCAGATCGGTGGAACGCTTTCAATCTGTGTCGGCCTTTGCGGAATGGCGGTGGGGCTGGGGGCGCGGATGCCGAATTACGATGAGCCGAGCGCGGGGCGAATTGCATCGGGCCTGGGTGGAACGGTGAACCTGATCGCGAGCGTGGGACTCGTCGCGGCGGGGGTCGCGCTGGTCGGCGGCATTTGCTATCGAATGGTGCAGGCCGGGGAGTTGGGGAGTCTTGATGGATACTGCTGGCTGATGTTCGCGGGGCTTGTGGTGGTGGGGCCGCTGGCGAGTTGGGCCTGTATGAAGGTGGGGATTCGACGGTTTCAGCGGCAGGAGTTCTGAGTCATTCTTCCAAATCGAGGCCCATGTCGACATGCCACCAGGCTTGCGCCAGGTGCTCGGATTGTGAACGTCAATTCTGAATCAGCATGCCCGCGATGCAGCCGGTCATCCAGCTGGCCATTGCGCCAGCGAGCATGGCTCTTGGGCCGAGTTGCACGAGGTCGCCGCGCCGTTCCGGGGCGAGACTACCGATGCCGCCGATCTGGATGCCGATCGAGCTGAAGTTTGCAAAGCCGCAGAGCGAATAGGTCGCCATGATGATGGAGCGCTGGTCCATACTACTGTCGCGGGCGAGGTCGCCGAGTGAGCGGTAGGCGATCATTTCGTTGGTGGCCATCGCCTTGCCGAGCAGGCTGCCGTAGGCCTTGCAATCCACGCCGTCCACGCCGAGCAGCCACGCCACGGGAGAGAACATCCAGCCGAGAACGACATCGAGATTCAACTGTGTTGCGCCCATTGCGACGACGAGCGGTCGCATGAAGGACAACCCGCCCAATGCAATCAGCCCCTTGTCCACGATTGTGATGAGGCCGATGAACGCGACCAGCATGGCGAGCACGTTGATCGACAGCTTCATGCCTTCGGCGGCGCCCATGGCGGCGGCATCGAGGCCATTCTTTGAAAGGATGGGGGCGGTTTCGGCGATGTGGCCGCCGGGTCGGGCTTCGTCGCCGGGCGGAACCATGATCTTGGCCATGACAAATGCCGCCGGCGCGGACATGAGCGAGGCGGTCATCAGGTGCCTCGCCATGATGACGGGCGTGAAGGGTGGGTG
>CAZSBF010000008.1:0-63519 GCA_964605185.1 uncultured Planctomycetaceae bacterium | reverse complement strand
GGCCGTGAGTTAACCCAGGTTTCGCTTGGCGGCCTCGCGTTCTGCCACCGCATGGACGCCTGCGAGCCGGGCATACCCCGACGTCGGCGTGACCAACCCACTGATCATTCGAAGCGTGGTGGTCTTGCCGGCCCCGTTCGGACCGAGCAGGCCGTAGATTTCACCGGACTTCACCTGAAACGTTATCCCGTCCACGGCGCGCTTTTCGCCGCCCTCGGTTGTCGGGAAGAGCTTGGTGAGCGCGTGAACTTCAACCATCAACGCCACTGTACGGGCGGCTGCACCGATTGCAAACGCTTCATCGGACGATGCTATCATGGCGTGCATGGCCCGGGCACGCCGACTTGAAACGCCTTCACTTCTCGACCCGCCGGAAATGCGGACAGGCCCGGTGGCGACAATCGCGTTGCTCAAGCCACTCGACAAGCCCTACAGCTATCGCGTTCCTGCCGAACTCGCGGATCGACTCCGGCCCGGAATGCGTGTGACGGTTCCGATCGGGCGGGACCAGCGCACCGAGGTTGGAATATGCCTGAGCGTCTCGGATGAAACGTGGACCTCGACGCTCAAGCCAATCCTCACGGTGCTGGATGAATCGCCAGTGCTCAGTACGAGCATGATGGAATTGGGGCAATGGGTGGCGCGGTATTACTGCTCGCATCTTGGTCGGACGCTTGATTTGATGGTCCCCGCCGCCGCGAAGAAGCAGGCCGGGTGGAAGACGGTTCGCTACGTCACGTTGATTCAAAGCGACAATGCATCCGCGAAATTGCCGGGGGAATCGTCGCGCCGTGCGGGGGTAACCGCGCGTCAGACTGCAGTGATTAGTGCACTGGATTCGGCGGGGGCACGCGTGGAGGCGATGGAATTGTGTCGCAGGTCGGACTGCACGCCGGCGACACTCACCACGTTGGCCAGGAAGGGGAGAATTCGGTTCGAGGCCGTACACGAACCGATCCTGCCTGACTTGCCGATAATCGAACGGCATGATCCGAATTATGAATTGAACGCCGAACAAAAGTTCGCCATCACGGAGATCGCCACGGCCATCGCCGCCCGGCGGTTCACGGTCGATGTGCTATTTGGGGTTACTGGCAGCGGCAAGACCGAGGTGTACGTGGCGGCAATTCGCCAGGCGTTGGCCGAAGGACGACAAGCCATCCTGCTGGTCCCTGAGATTGCCCTGACCACACAAACGGTTCGACGGCTCCAGGCGAGATTCGATCGCGTTGCCGTAATTCATAGTGCCCTGAGTGGTGTGCAGCGATCGCGCACGTGGGCCGCCGTTTCCTCGGGGGCAATTCAAGTTGTGATCGGCACACGCAGCGCGGTCTTCGCGCCGTGCCCGAATCTGGGGGTCATCATCGTCGATGAGGAATCGGAGCCCAGCTACAAGAGCCAATCAGCCCCGCGCTATCACACCCGCGATGTGGCGATTCGGCGGGCACAGTTGGAAGGCATTCCAATCGTGCTCGGGTCGGCGGCTCCGTCCCTGGAGACGTGGCGAAACGTACAGTCGAAGAAACACTTCCGGCTTATTCGGCTGAAGAATCGCGTGCGTGACTTGCCGATGCCGACCGTGCATCTCGTGGATATGCACGCCGAGCACAAGGCCCGGCGTGGCGTCCACCTGCTTTCCCGGCTTATGGAAGAGTTCATCGGTCAGACGCTGCAGCGTGGCGAACAGGCCGTTCTGCTGCTCAATCGCCGCGGCTACGCGAGCTTCCTGCACTGCCCCAAGTGCGACGCGGTCGTGCAATGCCCTCATTGCTCGGTACGAATGGTCTTTCATGCAACGACGGAACTCGCGCACTGTCATTACTGCCAGACCCGAATGCCGATCCCGAATCGCTGCCAGACCTCGGGTTGCGGCGGAACGCTTGTTCGCTTCGGCATCGGCACGCAACGCGTCGAGGAAGAGCTGCACGCAAAGTTCCCCGCCGCGCGGGTCCGGCGAATGGACTCGGACACAATGGAAAAACCCGGCGACTATGCCGACATCCTCGGCGGATTTGAACGGCGCAAGTTCGACCTGCTCGTCGGCACGCAGATGATTGCAAAGGGGCTGGATTTCCCGTTTGTCTCATTCGTCGGTGTGGTCTCCGCAGACACCGCACTCGCACTTGACGACTTTCGCAGCGAGGAGCGGACATTTCAGCTTGTGCTGCAGGTCGCCGGCCGAAGCGGACGGGGCGATATCCCGGGCCATGTTGTCGTGCAGACGTTTGCGGCCGACACCGCCGCGATTCAACACGCCGTTTCGCAGCGCTATGAGGCGTTTGCAGATCGTGAGTTGGCCAATCGGCGGCAACACAAGCTCCCGCCCTTTTCACGAATGATGCGAATTGTGCTTGCCGACCCGCGAATGACGAAACTGAAGTCGGCGTGCGATGATCTGGCGGTGCGAATCCGCGACTTGCTGGGTCGCCAAGGAATCAGATTCGCGCTGCACGGCCCTCGACCATGCCCGATCGCCCGAATTCGGGATGCTTACCGATACGATCTGCAGCTCATTTTTTCCACAGCCGACCAGATGTTGCGAGCGATTGACCTGTTCAAATCCGAGGGAACGCTCAAGAGTCAGGCCCGGTCGCTCGTGGTGGACGTTGACCCGATCTCATTGCAATAGACCGGCGGACGGTATCATGCCCGCCTAGAGCCACGGGAGCGAGGAATGCGCAGCATCCATGTCGTTTCAGTCGTATCAATCAGTATCGCGATGATGTCCCCCAATGCCAATGCCTCTCCACGAATTAACCTATGGAGGCTTTTCGGCGACTACTGGTATTACCGCATGAAACGAAGCCCCGAACGGGCTACCTACCTCGGCGATCATCGTTTTGACGATCAAATTACGGACTACAGCGAGACGTCATACGATGACGATCGCGCGTTATTCTGTCAATTCGCATCTCGCCTTAAGGCCATCCCACGAGAAACGCTCTCCGCCGAGGACCAACTCAATGCCGACCTATTCCAGCACACGCTCGACGACTTCTTCCTCGTCGATCCCTACACCGAACATCTCATGCCGATCAAGCAGCAGGAGTGCTTTCATATCGCGCTCGGGCTTTTGCAGCAGTACCACAAATTCGACACGACCGAGGACTGCGCCAACTACGCGAAGAGGTTGCGCCTCGTCGAAAAGCAAACCGATGACATGATCGCCTGCATGGACAAGGGGATCTGCCTAGGCGTCGTGCGCCCCAGGATAACGATCGAGCAATCGCTTCCGCAGATTGATGCCATGATTGCCCGCGAGCCGAGGAAGAGCGTACTTTGGCCCGCCGCTTTTTCAGACGCGACCAAGAAGACCGTAACCGATGAGAAAACCCGTGCCGACATAGAAGCCGGCGTCCAATCGGCCACGGCCGCATTGACCAAGCTCCGCGATTATCTGCAACGCACCTATCTCCCCAAATGCCGCGACACCGTAGGTTACGGCCATCTGCCAAATGGTAAGGCGTGGTATCGGGATGCCTCGCGCTTGCATACCACGACCGACCTCGATCCCGCGACTATTCACCAGATCGGCCTCGACGAGCTGAAACGCATCCATGCCGACATGCTTGAGATCGCCCGCGAGGTGGGATTTGAAGGCGACCTGCGGGCGTTTATCGAGAAGATGCGGACTGATCCTGCGCAACACAACAAGACGCCGGAAGAGATCATGCGTCGCCACGCCGAAATCTTGAAACGAAGCGATGCGAATCTGCCCAAGCTATTCGGTGTGCTGCCCAAGATACCTTACGAATTGAAGGAAATGGAGCGCTTTCGCGCCGAGGCCGCACCGGAGGCGTACTACTACAACGCCCCCGATGATGGTTCGCGCCCCGCGTATTTCTATGTGAACACCGTGCGACCCGAGACGCGGCCGATCTACACGATGGAATCACTCGCCTACCACGAAGCCCAGCCCGGCCACCACTTTCAACTCGCCATCGCCCAGGAGAAAAAGAATTGGCCGATGTTCCGCAGGTTTGAGTCGATCAACGCTTACATCGAAGGGTGGGCGCTTTACTCCGAGCTACTCGGCTACCAACTCGTCGGCTACAACGACCCCTACTCCCGCTTCGGCCAGCTCACCTACGATACGTGGCGTTCGAGCCGACTGGTCGTCGATACCGGCATGCATGCGATGGGCTGGACACGCGAGAAGGCGATCCAGTTCATGAAAGACAATACCGCCCTTTCCGAGCAGAACATCGTTTCAGAGGTGGATCGCTATATTGCATGGCCGGGTCAGGCGCTCGGTTACAAGATCGGTCAACTCGAGATTCTCAAGCTACGGCGCGAGGCAGAGACCCGACTTAGCCGGAAGTTCGACATTCGCAGGTTCCATGATGAATTGCTTTGTCAGGGGTCACTGCCGCTGGACTTGTTGCGCGCGCGGATGTTGAAATGGATCGATTTACAGCAGGAAAAGAATTGATGCCTGATGCGCCTAAGCGCTAGGCGATGCCGAGGATGAAACTGCGGATAAAGATGTTGACGGGCAGGGTGAAGGCGCTGAACGCCGTACGCAGGCCCAACAGGGCCGTTTCTTCCCGACAGGTCGAAAGCTGCAAAACCGTCCCCATCGACATCGCCGCCATCAGCATCCACTTGCGTCGGTACCAGCGCATACCCGTTCCTCCGTGTGTCTCACCATCATATCATCGGCCGGACCACCCGCCAGCCGGTAGTAGGGGCCGAAGGGCGGACCAATCTGCACGTACCCGCTAAGATACCGGTTTTGCGGCGAAA
The DNA here is from genome assembly GCA_964605185.1 of uncultured Planctomycetaceae bacterium. GTDB lineage: Bacteria > Planctomycetota > Phycisphaerae > UBA1845 > UTPLA1 > JACRIM01. The sequence goes on along the minus strand of CAZSBF010000008.1, from coordinate 58,773 downwards.
GATGTGCCTATGCCTCAATTCCCCTACGACTTTTCAAGCGACACCCAGACCCGGCCCTCGCCCGGAATGCGGCAGGCCATTGCCAATGCCGAGGTCGGCGATGAGCAGAAACGCGAAGACCCCAGCGTCAACCGGCTGCAGGAGATGATTGCCGACATGACCGGTAAGGAGGCCTCCCTGTTCCTCCCGACCGGCACCATGTGCAACCTGATCGCCCACGCGATTCATCTTCGCCCCGGCGACGAGATCATCATCGAATCCGCCAGCCACCCGGTTCACTTCGAAGGCGGCGGGCCGGCTGTTCACAGTCGAGCGTCCGTTCGCGGCATCGACACGGAGAACGGCATCTTCACCGCCGCGCAGGTCGAGGCCCTCATTCGACCCAACGACCCACACTTCCCGCGCACGCGCCTCATCTGCGTCGAGAACACGCACAACCTCCGCGGCGGACGGGTGTGGCCGCTCAAGGCGATTGAGGAAGTCGCCGCCGTAGCCCGCAAGCATGGCCTGCTGATGCACCTTGACGGGGCTCGGCTTTTCAACGCCGTCGTCGCATCGGGAATCTCGGCGCGCGACTACTGCAAGCACTTCGACTCGTGTTGGGTCGATCTCTCGAAGGGCCTCGGTTGCCCGGTCGGCGGTGTGCTCGCGGGAGGCAAGGACTTCATCGATCAGGCGTGGCGCTACAAGCACCTGTTCGGAGGGGCTATGCGCCAGGCCGGCATCATCGCGGCGGCCGGTGTCTATGCGTTGGAGCACAACATCAGCCGCCTTGCCGACGACCATGCCAAGGCGAAGGCACTCGCCAAGGGGCTCGCCGAGACTAAGGGCATCGCCGTGGACGTGGCCGCGGTGGAGACGAACATTGTCATGTTCGACATCGCGGGCACCGAATTGGCCCGTTCCGATTTCCTTGAGCGCCTCGCCCGCCACGGCGTGCGATTTAGCCCGCTGATGCAGCCGACGAAGCTGCGGGCAGTGACGCATTTGGATATTCCGGTGGATGGGGTGGAGAAGGCCATTGCGGCGGTGCGAACTGCTATCAACTAGAGGATTCGCACAGATGGGTTACCTCACGGATGACATTGGTTTTGAGGAGTGGATCCGGCACATCTTTGATCACGAGGTTGCCAAACCCGCTTGGTATTGGGAGGATGATGCGCCTTATTGGAATTGCGATACATTCCCAGATAGGACTGTAGAGTATTTAAACCGCCTATTTCTGAATTCCGGTAGTTTGTCAGACTGTTTTTCGCCTGATCAAATCGGGCAGGGCTTTTGGTATCTAATCGGCTCTTCATGCTCGAACTACATGCACTCGCTGCTTGACGAGAAAGTCGATTTGCGGAGTCGCCTCAAATGTGTTGCAGCGATCAATGTACTTTTTGAGAAATGCTTCGCGACTGTTTGCGACGAGCGAATCAGCCACATAGATATCCGTGGAGCAAAACCGAATCTCGCAAATGACATCTGCTACATGTTCTGGGATGTTGCCCCGCTCTTCGCCCACTCGAAGCTCAGGCCGAAAAAAGCGACTCCGGATCATGTGAAGACTGAAGCAGCATGTTTGTCCGTGATGGAACGAACATTGCGAATACCCCATGACGCATGTCAGGAATCAGCCTTGCATGGCCTCGGTCATTGGCATGCCTATTACCCTGTCGAGGTGGAGAAGATCATTGACGCATACGTCTATCTCCCGGAATCAAGGCGCCGAGGACTGCGACAATACGCACTTTCCGCAAAGGCCGGGCTTATTCAGTAGCCTATTTGCGATCTTGCCACTCTTGAGGATTTCGTTTGGCGTGGAAGACTGCGATCACCGTTATGCGCTCATCTGCAACTGAAAAGAAAACCCCGAATGGGAAACGATGCACAGCAGCCCGGCGTATGTCTTCATCGACCAATGGAAAGCTAAGTGGAAGTTCGACTATTCTCTCAAGCGTCTCCTCTACCGCCAAAACGAATTCTTCTCCTGCACCTTTACGTTGATTCTCGTACCACCGGAATGCAGCATTCGTCTCTGCGCGGGCTTCAGCATAAAATACGACCGGGAGTTTCATGATTGCGGAAGCAAAGCATCGCGAATCTCTGCCCATGGGATCGCTTCGTCGGGTGCCGCCCGATGCCTTGCCAATCGCCGCCTGAGTTCAGACCGCTGCTCGTCTGTTAGAGTAATTGCATTGGGCACTTCCGCGACGCTGTCCCAAAGATCGCCGGCCAGTGCGATTCGCTCATCCGCGCTTAGCTCAAGAGCCGCTTCAAGTAGCTGTTTGCGTGACATAGCAGAGTATTTTACCTCACCGCGATGTGATTTCACGGAGAATCCATCCGATAAGTCCAATTCTTATGTATGCGGTTTTGCACGCACTACACGCAACCGCTTGTCGATGCTAAGATAACGACGTTTTCGGGACGAAACCCTGACAGGACTATTCGTGGACCACCCCCTTCTAAAGCTCATGCAGCAACGGGTCATCGTGCAGGACGGCGCGATGGGCACCTCCATTTATTCGCACGACCTGACCATCGACAAGGACTATCGCGGCTGCGAGAACTGCACGGACATTGTCACTGACACACGCCCCGAAATCATCGAGGAGATTCACGCCTCGTTCTACCGCGTCGGCTGCGATGCCGTCGAGACCAACACGTTTGGGGCCAACAAGATCGTTCTCGCCGAATTCAACCTCGCCGACGAAACATACGAGTTAAACCTCAAATCGGCCCAGATCGCCTGCCGGGCCCGCGACAAGTTCTCCACTGCCGCGCAGCCGCGATTCGTGATCGGTTCCATGGGACCCGGCACCAAGCTGCCGACCCTGGGCCACACGACCTTCGACGTGCTTGAAGACAGCTACGCCGAACAGGCCCGCGGATTGCTCGACGGCGGCGTCGATGCGCTGTCCATCGAAACATGCCAAGACATCCTCCAAGCCAAGGCCGCCATCTCGGCCGCCACGCTCGCCATGCGTGAAAAGGGCCGCGAAGTCCCCATCATCGCCCAAGTCACCATCGAAGTGACTGGCTCCATGCTGGTCGGTTCCGACATCGCCGCCGCCCTCACTGTGCTCGAGTCTTATCCGCAGGTGCAGGTCATCGGGATGAACTGCGCCACCGGCCCGCAGGAAATGTCCGAGCACATTCGCTACCTCGGTCGGACCAGCACACGGCTCATCAGTTGTGTGCCCAACGCCGGACTGCCTCAGCTTGTCGATGGCAAGCCGCATTACGCATTGACGCCCGACGAACTCGCCAAGTGGCTGCGGGAATTCGTCGTTGAGGACGGCGTCAACATGGTCGGCGGTTGCTGCGGCACCACGCCCGCGCACTTGGCGGCTGTCGTCGAGGCTGTGACAGGCGTTAAGGCAAAGACACGCGTCCCAATGCGACAGGCCTCCGTCGCCAGCATCTACCAAAGCACGCCGCTGCGGCAGGACAACAGCTTTCTCATCGTCGGCGAACGGACGAACACTAATGGAAGCAAGAAGTTCCGCGAATTGATGCTCGCCGGCAATATCGACGGCCTCGTGGAAATGGGTCGCGAGCAGGTTCGCGAAGGGGCGCACGTCCTCGACGTTTGCGTGGATTACGTCGGCCGCGATGGCGTGCCGGATATGGACTCTGTCGTGACACGCTTCGTGAAAGATGTCACGGTTCCGCTGATGCTCGACTCGACCGAGGCGCCGGTGATTGAGGCCGGTCTAAAACGGGCCGGCGGCAAGTGCATCGTCAACTCGGTGAATCTTGAGGATGGCGAGCACAAACTCGATGTCATCTGCCCCCTGCTGCGCAAGTATGGCGCGGCCGTCGTCGCTCTCACCATCGACGAAGACCCCGTGGAAGCGATGGGGAAGACCGCATCGCGGAAACTGGAAATCGCGACGCGACTGCACGACCTGCTGACGAAGAAGCACGGCATCCTTGCCGAGGACATCCTCTTCGACTGCCTCACATTCCCGATCAGCACGGGTACGGAATCCGACCGACGCCTCGGCTTGGAGACGCTCGATGGCATCGAACAGATCATGAAGGCGTTTCCGACCTGCGGGTCGATCCTGGGCGTCTCCAACGTCAGCTTCGGCCTTGCACCGGCAGCGCGGGCCGTGTTGAACAGCGTGTTCTTGCATGAAGCGACTGAACGCGGACTCACTGCGGCGATTGTCCACGCCAGCAAGATCCTCCCGCGGAACAAGATTAGCGACGAGCGCTGGGACACCGCGCTCGACCTCATCTACGACCGGAGGCGCGAGGGCTACGATCCGCTGCAGGCGTTTATCAAGCTCTTCTCCGACGGCGAAACCGTCGGCGAAAAGAAGGTGCGCACTGACATGCCCGTCGAAGAGCGGCTGAAACAACGCATCATCGACGGCGACCGCACCGGCATCGATGTGGACCTGCAAGAGGCGATGGCCAAACATCCCCCGCTCGACATCATCAACAATTTCCTGCTCGACGGTATGAAGGTCGTGGGCGAGTTGTTTGGGTCGGGCAAGATGCAGCTTCCGTTCGTCCTCTCATCGGCCGAGACGATGAAGGCGGCTGTGGCGTGGCTCGAACCGTACATGGAAAAGGTCGCCGGGCCCGCAAAGGGCACGATTGTTCTCGCGACGGTCAAAGGTGATGTTCACGACATCGGCAAGAACCTCGTGGATATCATCCTCAGCAACAACGGCTTCAAGGTGCATAACCTCGGCATCAAGCAGCCGATTGCAAACGTCATCGATGCCTTCGAAAAGCACGGCGCGAATGCCATCGGCTTGTCGGGGCTACTCGTGAAATCCACGCTTGTCATGCGGGACGATCTTATCGTGCTCAATGAGCGCGAGCTGAACATGCCAGTCATCCTTGGTGGCGCCGCGTTGACGCGAAGCTACGTCGAGAATGACCTGCGGTCGATTTACAAAGGCCCGCTTGCCTATGCGACGGATGCCTTCGAGGGGCTTGCCCTTATGAATCGCCTCGCCGAAGGCAAGCCGCTTGTCGACACTTCGAAACCCACAGCGCCGGTGCGCAAGGTCGCACGGGCGGCCGAATCGCCCATGGGCGATATTCCATCTCGGAGTGATCTACGCGCGGACAACCCGATCCCTGCGCCGCCCTTCTGGGGCTCGCGCGTCATCGAGCGGATCGACATGCAGACCATCCTGCCGTACATCAATGAGAAGATGCTCTTCGGTGTGCAGTGGGAGTACAAACGCGGCGAGAAGACGCGCGAGCAGCACGACGCCTTTATCCGCGATACCGTGCGGCCGATTTTCTACGAACTCGCCAAGCGGTGCGCAAAGGAAAAAATCCTCGTGCCGCAGGCGGTCTATGGCTATTGGCCGTGCAACAGCGATGGTGACGATCTCATCGTGTTCGCGCCGCCGGCCCGTGTTGGCGACGATCCGACTCGCAAGGAAATCGCCCGGTTCACCTTCCCGAGGCAGCACGAGCAACCCTACTGGTGCCTTTCCGACTTCTGGCGGCCCGTCGATTCGGGGCAGTTTGATGTTGTCGCGTTCCACCTCGTTACCGTCGGCCGCGCGGCCAGCGACGTGGCCCGGCAGTGGTTCGAGCAGAACCTGTTCCGCGACTATCTGCACCTGCACGGCGTGGGCGTGGAATCCGCGGAGGCCCTTGCAGAGTACATGCACAAGCAGATTCGAATGGAGTTGGGCATATCCGGCGCGGACGCCCGCGAAATGTCGCGTCTCTTCCAGCAGGGCTATCAAGGCAGCCGATTCAGCTTCGGCTACCCTGCGTGTCCGAATCTGGAGGATCAGGAAAAACTTTGGCCACTTCTCGATCCCGGCCGAATCGGCGTGACGCTCAGCGAAGAGTTCCAACTCGACCCCGAGCAAAGCACCAGCGCGATCATTACGCACCATCCTGATGCCCGGTACTTCAACGTTCGAGAAAAAAAAAACTGACCCGCAGCTTGACATGCGGTTGACCGGGTCCGAATCCTGACCGACGCGTGCGGATTTCGGTAGTTGCCGAAAATGAACGAACCTCCTACTATACGCCGACAAAACGCATGGTGAACGGTTCCCTACTTACGATTCTTCGCACGGGCACAGCTCACATCTGCTTCCTGTGGTGTTGCCTCAGTCTCACCGTGGTGGCCCCGAGCACGCTCACGTCCAACGGGAAGTGCCCGGCCGCAGCACAGGAGTCGGAGGAAGAAAGCGAAGGATCAAATGCATCGACGCTCAAGGATGTGACGTTTACGCAACTGCGATTTCGACGCCTGCATGTCACCGTGGCATCCACTCAGGGATCCAACTCCCATCGCGAAGATTCGCATCGAACCCTTCCATTATTCGGTGCAGGCCTTCCTTCCCGATTTGTCGACCGTGAAAACGGCTTTGGCGGCGTCCTTCGCTGTTGAGAAGCGCCGCGCCGGCCTATTTACTGACAATCCCTTTCAACCCACGACTTAGCGTGAGCAGCCCTTTAACCAAGGGGGCACGTTAAGCCAAATTCGTCCCAAACAAGCTACAATGATTCCCCATGTCAGGAGAGTCCAACATGGAAAAGATCCTCCGCGGCGTCCGCCACTTCCGGGACGTCGTCTATCCCGACAAACGCGATTTCTTTGAGCATCTGGCGCGCGAGCAGCGCCCCAACGCTCTTTTCATTACCTGTTCCGATTCCCGAGTCCACCCCAACCTCATCACGCAAACCGATCCCGGTGATCTGTTCATTCTTCGAAACCCGGGAAACATCGTTCCCCCCTACCACGCCGGCGGCGACAGTGAATCGGCGACCATTGAATACGCCGTCGAAGTCCTCGGCGTGCAGAACATCATCGTCTGCGGGCACTCCAATTGTGGCGCAATGGCGGCGCTCTTACGTAAGAGCGAACTCGAGCACATGCCCGCCGTCGTCGGCTGGTTGCACCATGCCGAAGGCACGCGGCGCATCATGGACGAAAACCATAAGGGCCTTTCTGACGAAGAGAAGCTCGTCAAGTCCATCGAGCAAAATGTTCTTGTTCAGATCAACCACTTGCGGACTCATCCGGCCGTCGCCGCGAAAGCGGCCGCGGGCGCGTTGGATCTCTATGCCTGGGTGTATGACATTGCCTCAGGCGATGTGACATCCTACGACGCGAAGCGAGGCAAATTCGTTTCGCTCGGCGAGGCTGAATCCGTGTCCGTTCGCTAATACCAGCTTCGAAACGTACCAATAAGGCGTGGCGACCCCGTAGCGAATGCAGCTGCAGCTCGCCCTGCTTGGAATATGAGCTATGTCCGAATCTCCGCACGCTCCGTCGAATTCCATTCGCCATGATTTGCTGGCATCGGTCGTTGTCTTTCTCGTCGCACTCCCGCTTTCGCTCGGTATTGCCCTGGCCTCCGGCGTGCCGCCGGCGGTCGGCATCATCACTGGCATCGTCGGCGGAATCGTGGTCGGCCTGTTGGCGGGCGCGCCGCTTCAGGTCAGTGGACCGGCGGCGGGCCTTTCCGTCATGGTCTATGAGATTGTCACCCGCGAAGGGCTCAAAGGCGGCGTCACCGGCTTGCAGGTTCTCGGGCCCATTGTGCTCATTGCAGGCGCGATTCAGATTGCCGCCGGCGCGATGGGCCTCGGCCAATGGTTTCGCGCCGTATCACCCGCGGTCATTCGCGGAATGCTCTCGGGCATAGGAATTCTCATTTTCGCCAGTCAGTTTCACGTGTTGGTGGACGATTCTCCGAAGGGATCCGGACTGGTCAACCTGCTTTCGGTGCCCGAGGCCGTGTGGAAGGGTGTCGTGCCGATGGATGGGACGCCCCACCACACCGCGGCACGTATCGGCGTAATGACGATCCTGATCATTATCGCGTGGAAAGCCATCGCTCGCGGCTTCCTCAAGCCGATCCCAGGGCCGCTGGTTGCCGTTATCGTCGCGACCGTGCTCACCAAGTACTCCTCGCTCCCGATCAACCTTGTGAAAGTCCCTGATAATCTGGCCGAGGCGATTCGCTGGATTACGCCGATGGACTTCAAGCATCTGCTGGACGGGCAGATCCTTCTCGCAGGAATCGCCGTTGCGTTCGTGGCCAGCGCCGAAACACTGCTTTGCGCCACCGCCGTGGACAAACTACATCGCGGGCCCCGTACGCGCTATGACAAGGAACTCATCGCTCAGGGTGTCGGCAACTCCCTCTGCGGCGTCCTCGGAGCGCTGCCCATCACCGGCGTCATCGTACGAAGCGCGGCGAACATCGAGGCCGGCGCCCGATCGAGGACATCCGCGATCCTGCACGGCCTGTGGCTGCTGATCTTCGCCGTGGCACTTCCGAATATCCTTCGATTGGTCCCGACCGCCTGCCTTGCGGCCATCCTCGTGTTCACGGGTTATAAGTTGATCGACATCAAAGCATTGAAGGAGCTTAAGAAGTTCGGCATGAGCGAGGTGGCGATTTATCTTGCCACCATCATTGGCATCGTGACCGCCGACTTGCTAACCGGCGTGCTCATCGGCATCGGCCTGTCCGTTGCCAAGCTGCTCTACGTCTTCTCGCACCTCGATGCAAAAGTTGACGAAGCCCCCGACGGCAGCCGAACCACCGTCCACCTTCGTGGTGCAGCCACCTTTGTACGTCTGCCGCAAATCGCGGCGATTCTCGACAGCATAAAGCCCAACACCGAGCTTCATGTGCATCTTGAGAAGCTGACGTACATCGATCACGCCTGCCTGGACTTGTTCATCGAATGGGAAAAACAACACGAAACGACGGGCGGCCGGCTGGTTATCGACTGGGATAACCTGACGGCGCGGTTTAACAGTGGCGGGGCATCAAATGGAGATAAGGCGTCGCGCACGCAAGGCGCATAAAAAGCGAGGAAGGAACTACTTGTCCTCAAACGCCGTCACCACCAGCGTGTCATTCTGCCCGCCGAACCCGAATGAGTTTGACAGGCATGTCTTGACTGTCGCCTTGCGCGGCGTGTTGGGGATGTAGTCCAAGTCGCACAGCGGGTCGGGCGTCTGGTAATTGATTGTCGGCGGGAGAATCTGGTCGCGAATCGCCAGAACGCAGGTGATCAACTCGCACGCACCGGCCGCGGCGATCAAGTGGCCGAGCATGCTCTTTACGCTGCTGACCGGCACCTTCTTCGCGTTTTCAGCAAACAACGTGCGGATGGCCAGCGTCTCGATCTTGTCGTTCTCTGCCGTGCCCGTTCCGTGGGCCGAGATGTAGTGAATGTCGGCCGTGGTCAGGCCGGCGTCCTTAATCGCGCGACTCATCGCTGCGATGCCGCCGCGCCCGTCTTCGTGAATATCGGTGATTCGGAAGGCGTCGGCCGTGGAGCCATAGCCCACGATCTCGCAGAGGATCTTCGCGCCGCGGGCCTTGGCGTGCGAAAGCTCTTCAAGGATGAGCATGCCGGCCCCTTCGCCGAGGACGAATCCGTCGCGCGTTCGGTCAAACGGCCTCGATGCCGTGATGCACGAGTCATTACGGGTCGAAAGCGCCGTGAGCCGATTAAAGCCCGTGACGCCGAACGGGTGGATCATCGAGTGGCAGCCGCCCGAGATCATCACATCGGCATCGCCGCGGCGAATGATCTTTGTCGCCTCGCCAATGGCTTGGGTGCTGGCCGCACAGGCCGTGAGCGTGTTGAAGTTCGGACCTTCCACACCAAAGAGCTGGGCAATGTGCGCCGCTGCCATGTTTGGGTCCTGCTCGGCCTCGACGACTTCGCGAAGCCGTTCATAGGCCACCTCGGCCCAGCGCTGCGAGTTCAAGTCGTTCTTTTCGTAATCCCACCCCTCGACCGCCGCGGCCGTGAAGTTGTCGAAATCCATCGGACCTTCACCACCGCCTAGATAGACACCGACGCGCGTCTTGTCGAGTTTGGACGCGTTGGACAGCCCCGAGTATTCCCAGGCCAGCCGCGCCGCGGCGAGGGCAAAGCCCGCCTGGCGACTGACGTCCCGGTGATTCTCGAAATCGGTCCCGATGAACTTCTTCAGGTCGAATTCTTTTACTTCGGAGGAAAACTGCGTCGGGAACGTGCCCGCGTCAAAGATGGTTGTCTTGCGGATGCCGCTGTCGCCGCGCAGGATGGCCTGCCACGCCGTCTCAATGTCATGCCCCAGCGGAGTTATCCAGCCAATTCCCGTGATGACGATTCGCCGACTCATCAGTGGACCCTCCGAAGAACCAAGGCCGCCGTCTGGCCGCCCGACAACGCCGTCGCAACGCTTACCGCCACCTCGCCACGCCAATCGATCGGATCGCCCTGAACGACCTTCAGGCCGCAGGCCGGGTCCACCTTGTCCGTGTTGAGCGAAGGAGGGATCACGCCCCGATGCATGGCCATCGCCAGCACCGCCACATCGATGGCGCCGGAGCCGGCACCGTTATTACCAACTGAGCCTCGTGTCACCATGACCGGTGTGCTTGCGGCTTTGTCGCCAAGCACGCCGCGAATGGCGGCCGCCTCGGATATGTCGTGAGCCACCGTGCCCGCGCCGAAGGCATTAACCAGCCCTACCTGCGACGGTGTGGTGCCGGCATCCGCGAGCGCCTTGTTCATCGCCAGCGAAAGGCCGCGACCGTCTGCCTGAGGTGTCAGCCAATGCGACGCATTGACCGCCGCGCCGAAACCAACCAGCTCTGCATATATTTTCGCACCGCGCTTCTTGGCGCGTTCGTATTCTTCCAAAATGATCAACCCGCCGCCTTCACCGATGACGGTTCCGGTTCGATCGACGTCAAAGGGGCGGCAGGCCTTTTCGGGCGAATCGTTCGAATTGGTCACGAGTCGATTGAGCAGCGAAGGCCGCATCAACCCCATCGGATTCAGCTTGCTCTCGGCACCGCCGCAGATGCACAGATCGGCATCGCCGCGTTCAATCGTTCGAAACGCTTCGCCGATGGCCAGGTGCGAACTCGCCTCACCGCACGTAATGGTGTTTGAAGGTGCCTGGCAGTCGTGAACAATCGTCACATGACAGGCCAGCATGTTCGGCAGAAACTTGAGCAGCCATAGTGGCGTGAGGTTGCTCATGCCCTCAGAGCCCCACTTCTTCAGCGAGAAGCCCCGATTCTTCGGCAAGGCAGGATTCTCGGCGGCCGTCGCCAGCGCACCGGCAAGCTCTGTCAAATCCGCACAGATGAGACCGGCGCCGATGTTGGCTCCGAATCGTGTCGAATCAATGTCGCTCGGTCCAGTCGCTTCGCCGCGCTCGACGATGCACTTGGTCCTCAGCCCGGCATCCTTCACCGCGTGATAGGCTGCCATGACCGCCAGCTCAATGTCGCGGGCCATGACTTTTGTGGCCTTGCGATAGCTCTTGGGCACGCACTCCGACACGCTCCCGCTGCGAACCTCGCCCGCGATCTGCGATGTGAATCGGCTGGCATCAAATGCCGTAATCCGGCCGATGCCGCATTTCTTCTCGACCAGCGCATCAAACGTCTCAGCAATGCCGACGCCAAGCGGCGTCGTCACGCCCAGTCCGGTGATGACGACTCGATTTTTTGTTTTCATGCGATGAACCCTGCCGGCCCGCCGCCCCAATCAGGCGCCGCGGCCGGAGACATTGTAGGTGCGAAGAAGTGACTTGAAGTCCTCGGTGAAAACAAAGTTCTCCTCCGGAAACTCCAGGCCGCTCAGGTTATTGTCGATGTGCGAAAAGACGATGTCGATCTCGCCGATCGGCTCGCCCTCGCAAAAGACGCGACCGACGGTGCTCGCCGCCTCGGCCGACACCTGTTCAATGGTCGCTTCGTATCGAAGTTGTTCGCCGGGGCGCACTTCGCGCTCCAGGCGGGCGCGTTTCACCTTCGCGAGAATGACCTTCTCTTTGAATCCGCGCGCCTCCCCCACGAGGATGCCCGCCGTCTGGGCCATGCCCTCGACGATCAGACTGGCCGGCATCACCTGATAGGCCGGAAAATGGTCGTGAAGGTGCTCTTCGGCGAGGCTGACGTTCTTGATCGCCGCCGCCCGCACGCCGGATTCGAACTCCACGAACTTGTCAATCCAAATCCAGCGCAAAGTATTAGGCCATCTTGGTGGTCACGTAATTCACGATGGTCTTCACCGTGAACAGATTCGGCATCTTCGACACGTCGGGGTCCTTCTCGAAATCCGAGAAGTCCGCGTGCGGCATTGCCGCCTTGAGCGTCGAAAGACCCTTCGCCGTCATCTTGCCGCCCTCGACGTATTCCGCGTTATTCAGAATGTCATCGGGGAACAATTCGCCACGGGGAATCTTGATGGAAAACGTCTTCTCCAGCCGGAAAACGATGTCCAGAAAGTCGATGGATTCCGCGCCGAGATCCCCCGTCAACGTCGCCTCTTCCTTGATTTCGTCGTCGTCAACGCCCAGGGCGTCCACCAGCACTTCCTTGACCTTCTCAAACACAGCTTCACGACTCATCGCCATTTCGAAACTTCCTCCGTGCGCGTCACCTTATCGCACATGCGCCAAAACGCCGGCCGTCTTTAGTGCGGCCGGACCGCCCAGCAAGTCAAATCTTTTTCGGGCGTCGGCAATCAAACGATCATCCGTATCCGCCCACTGCGGATCTCGATCCGCAAGGTTGTAATGGCGCAGCTTCAGCCGCGCCTTGACGATCTCTTCATCCCCCCGTCGGCCCATCGCCTTAAAGTCGCTCGATGTTTCGCCGATCTCGACAGCCTCGGCGATCACTTCCATGGACCCGCCGGGTGTGACGAAACTCTTATACGTGATATTCTTCGCCTCTTCCAGCACGATCATGCTGTAGCGAAAATCCTGTGTGACGCGAACCAGCCATCCCGCGGTTTGCAACATCGCCTCCAGCATCAGCACCCCCGGCATGACCGGGAACGTCGGAAAGTGGTCGGCGAGATACTCTTCAGCCAACGAAAGCGTCTTGATGGCCGTAATCCGGCCCGGCGGTTCGATGGTCTTGATCCGGTCGATTAGAATGAACTTCATCGCTATCGTAGCTCCGCCAGAACGCGACTAAGTCCGCTTGGACGCGAGGGTTGTATGCCGGGGCTTCCAATCCAACCGGCCAATTCGGTGAGGGTTTTTAGCCGCAAACTTGAGGGATTGCAAGGTCGAAATAGGGAACCCGCACCGGTTTCCCTGCAATCATGCCACTAAGCTAAGCATGGGCAACAAGTTATGAACGGGAGACTTCGCGTCGGTCGATCCGTCCCATGTCTTACGCGATATGCCGCTTGCACTTCCGCACGAAAACCACGCCAAAGAGCAGAATACCGAGTGTTCCGGGCTCCGGAACCCGAAACGCGAGGTCAACGATCTTGCCGCCAGGGCCGGGGTTGAGAAACGCGGAGTCGATCTCGGTGAAGGTCACCGGATCGAAGGCGTGGACCTGCGACGAAATGCCGTCGACGACATAGATGTTGCCGTCGATCGGGCTAACCTCGATACCGTGCGTGTTGCCCCAGCCGGTCCCAGCGAAGAAACCGAGCAGGTTGTACGAGGTGTCGTACCGAAAGATCTTGTTTGTTCCCATGGCAGTGACCAATATCTCGCCGCTGGGAAGGAAATCAATGTCGTTCGTTCGCGACAACCCGCCCCCCGGCTGTGACCATTGATTAATCAACGCGCCTGTGATGGCATCGACTTCCTTCACAAACCCGCCACCGTAAGAACCGATGAACAGGTTTCCATTGGGGCCGATACGCATGTCGGAAGGCCCAACAATCGACGTAACGACGCGAATGAACGCGCCCGTCACGGCATCATATTCACGGACATCGTTGGTAGTGAAGCTCGAGATGTAAACGCCGCCGGTCGGTGCATACAGGCCCGCCCACTGGGTACCGACACTGGGACCGGGGTTGTAGGTCTTGATGAAGGCACCGGTGATCGCATCGAACTCGTCCACGCCGCCGTTGAAGTGGCCGACGAGCATGCGGGTTCCAGCGGCATTGAGCTTTACTCCGAGCTGACCCGCTCCATTGATCGATGGGGTCAGCGGGCCGACATACGCGCCGGTGGTGGCGTCGTATTCTCCTACGACATTGAAGACATCGCTCGATACCAAGAGCCCGGCAGATGCGGGTGCTGCGCTCAGGGTCAAGGCGGTGCCAAGTACTAAGACGCACAATCGAAAGACAAGACTGCTGACACGAGACATCTCTAGCTCCTAAAAATGGTTATGGTCACAAAAAGAAGGGGTTTCGCTTGCGTAATTACGCTTCACACTCCCCGCCAAGCGTGGCTCCCCTCCGATCCGACTGGAGTATCACATAGCATAAACGATTCGCGATGCCGATTCAAGGCGTTGCATGTCAAGTTCGCATCCTAAAGCGACTGTCGTTTGAAAGAAAAAGTGAAGCGGGCAATGCTGAAATGATGTTCGATAGGAAGAACGTATCCACGACACTGGGATAGCGCGGCTTGATTGCTACGTCAGCGGCTCAATGCGGATTCGCAAACAACTTCAACTGGATATTGATGAATTCGAAATCATCCAGATCGCCCCGGCATGATACGGCGCGAATCTCAAGCGTGTTCTCGCCGGCCCGTAGCAGGTCTGTCGTCAGCGGCGTCGTGAATACTCCGAAGCTCCCGTCTGGCGGGGATTGGTCGAGTCTTGTGTCAAGCAGACGCCCGTTGATCCGAATCTTGTGCGGACACTGGACCCCCTTGGCCATTAACTCAAGTTCCGCGGATTGAACCATTCCGGCCAATTGTTCCGCCGACAAGTCAAACGTCGTCACGAATGCAACGCCTTCGCTCTCGCGCTGAAACTGGCTGTTAATCGCGCCCTCAAATGCGTCGTTGCCAAGGTGATGCACCTCCGGCGAATCTTCCAACGCCAACATTTTCTCCGTTTCGCGTTGCAACCGGAAATTGACTTTGCGCGTCCGGCCGCGAACACTGCTTGCTTCGACATTTCGCGAACGCGGCAGGTAGCCCGATTTCGACGCCGACACGGCGAAGTTATCCGGCAGCGCGGGCAGTTCGACCTTGTATCGCCCCGACCAGTCGCTCACCACCTCCAACGCCGCTTGCCCGGATACGTCGATCCGAATCATCGCATCGGCGAGCGATCGCCCCGTCTCGCCATCGATGACGCGCCCTTCCAGCCAACCAAACACGCTCGGCGGTGAAGGGACGATGTCCGCTTCAACCGGAGCCTCTATTTCAACCGGCAGTGCAACCGCGGCGTCAGGCGTTGCAGAGAGCACGACAGAGACCGACGGAATTCCAACTGGCGAGCTCGGTGACACATTCGGTCCGCCCACTTGCTTCGCCGAAACAACCGACGGACCCGGTGCACGCCCTCCTGCTGGAGCGATCATTACCGGTGATTGAGAGGTCAACGCATCAATCGCACCTTGGGTTGCTGCTGAATTGGCGTGTGCGACGGGCGCGGCATTACCAATTGGAATGCCGTCCATTGCTCCCCGTTCGGCAGTTGCGTCACGTACACCCGCGCCTTCAACTGGCAATCGCAGTCCAGTCGCTGACTCAGCCGTTACAGAATGCATTACTAACGGCGGTTGGGAAATAGGCGGCGCGCCAGTCGACTCAGTAACGACTCCGCCGACACCAACGACCGCGCTGCCGAACCCCGTGCCAGGTCCGTCCGATTTCTCCGTTGCAATGACATCGCTCCGCACGCGATCAATGAGTCCGGCAATCGACGCCTCTCCCCGATGGGGCCTTTTCACTTCGCCACTGGGAGCCGATGTCGCAATGCCCACTTCACTTCCGGATGCTCGCGAAACTTCCCCATCGCTCGGCAGGCCTATGCCGCTCGCAACGTCAGTGGGTGCAAAGGCGACCTGCCCGATGCCGCGTGCTGAAGTCAGTCCAGCTGGCGCATCCGATTCCGTCGGTGATAAACGCTCGATCACGCTGATTTGGGTGAGTTCACTCCCCCTGCCTCGTGCGTCTGGTGACAACATCGCCAGCGAGCCTTCCGCGATCTCTCGCGGGAGTGCCGCCGCCGCGCGAACCGGCAAGCCATGAGTCGCTTCTCCGCCGACGACCAGGGCATTCTCCGACTCACTCCGTCTCTGGACCTCTCCCGGTAATTGAATCGAAGTCGTCGGCCGACTCATCTCCAGAATGCCGGTTGGGGCAACGAGCGCGGATCGCGGCGTCGATTCCGCAACGATCGTGTTTTCGACGACCGGAACGAACGCTTGTTTCGCGGCGGGCTCCATCGCCAGCTTCACCGGCGTCGCCTCCGCTGTGAACGGAACGCGCGATTCCGCCTTGCGAACGCTCATAGTCGGGATTGCAAGCGTAGGAGTTTCCGTGATCTGACCGCGTATTTGGCCCGCCAACGAGACTCCCTTTCCTCCGGCCAACGTGGACACACGAACCGGACCGCCGCGCCCCCGAACATATGACGCCACGGCCGTACTGACCTCCACAACATTGAACACCATCATCATCACGGCGTGTGCAAGCAGGGATACGATCAAGCATCGTGCCAGCAGGTTTAACTTTCGCCGCTGGGCATCCCGAAACAATGCGAGGAGAAGAAGGAAGAGCAACACGCCCAAAACGATCCACCCGACCCGCGGCCCGATTTGCAACCACAGAGCTCGCCAGTCAATCGATGCCTGCCGCCATTCGACATCTCGAAATACCTCACGCGAACTGGTGCGGTAGATTCGATAGACGCCGCGGGCCGCCTGTTCATCGATTGCACGATCCGAAGAGAAATGAAGCGCGAAACCGCCGAGATCCGCCGACGGGTCCAGTTCATTCGCGGCCGTGTTGACCGCGTTTCCAAGATTTGTCGGAGTCTCAAAATGCCCCCGCACGATGCGCGAGCGATACAAGTCGAACCCGCCCTGTCCTCCGAAGCGATCTGAAGAGAAATAAAGAAAGTCCCCGGCCGGGCTGAATGTCGGCGATCCGTCATTGCCGGGCGAGCAAAGTGAATCCAGCCGCGCCGCTTTTGACGCCGCCCCTGCGCCAAACGCTACCACATAAAGGTCGTAGTCATGGCGGTAAATATCCTCTCGCACCGTTGCACGCCACGCGTCGTCCGACGGACTCGCTTCATCTCCTCTCGGTCGATTCGACGAAAAGCACAACTGCATCCCATCGCGTGACAACGCCGGGCCATATTCATTGAATGGCGAATTGACGGCGGTCCCCAGGCTCTCCGGCGTTTGCCAGTCGCCGTCGGCTCGTTTTGAAACCCAGATGTCATATCCGCCGGCGCCGCCGGGCCGATCGCTGTAGAAATACAGCCTCGCGCCATCCGCCGACAGTTCGGGGCCAAGCTCGTCAAACTCCGAGTTGATCGCTTCGACCGGAGTCGGTTCGCCCCATTTGCCGTCGACGAGCGAACTCGAATACACATCCGCTCGCCCGCCGGGGCGCCCGCGTACGAAGTACATCGTTTGGCCATCCGCGCTCATTCGCGGCTCGAATGTGTCCCCTTCGCCATTGACTCCCTCCGTCACAAGGTTCGGCGGCTGCCATAGCACCTCGCGCACCACCGCCGTGGTCGCTGCTTCGCGGATCGTGGACGCATCGGTTAGAAACGCCGTCCCTGAGGGGCGCAGATACCACCAGCCGGCCGCTCCACCGAGGGCGACGATCAGCAAGATGACGACGAGAAATCGCTTCACGGGAAATCCGCTCTATTCCACGACGGTATCGAGATAGGGTTCTGACACGCCGCTGGCCTTGCAGACGTCGAGCACGCGGACAACATTCTCATAGGCCGTGCTTCGATCGCCGCGAACCGTGACTTTCTGTTCGCCGTTTCGCTCGACGGCCTCCTTCACGATTTCGCCCACTTCCTTCAGATCGACCTTTCGCCCGCCAACGTGGCACTGTCCCGTTTGGTCGACATTGAGGGTGATCTCGCGCACCGCCGCGCTGATCGGCTCCGACGACGAAGCGGCCGGCAGCGCAATGTGCATCTCACGCTCGACCTGTGCGATCGTCGTGGCCATGAGAAAGAAGATCAGGAGATTGAACAACACGTCCGCCATGGGCACGAAATCGAGATGAATCTCTGTCTCAACGCCGGAGTCTTTGAGAAGCATGGGCGTATCCTTTATGCGAGTGCCGGCTGGCCAACGGAGATCGACGGGAGGTCTGGTGTCGCTTCGCGCCGCTGCGTCTTCGACCGTCCGTGCTCCTCATCCACAAAATCAACCGCAACGCGATCCAGCTCCACGACGAGCATGTCTATGCGTCCGAGCAGCGCGTGATATGCAATAAGCACCGGAATGGCGACGAGCAGGCCCGCCGCCGTACACGTCCAAGCCTCGAAGATTCCCTTCGCCAGCATCTCCGTCTTGCCCAGCGCCTGCCCTGAGGCGGCGATGGCCTGAAACGTCTTGATCATTCCGAAGATCGTTCCGAGCAGGCCCAACATGGTGGAGACCTGGGGCAGCGCTCCGAGCACTCGCATTCGATGCCGCAGCCGCACTGTTTCGCGCCGGCCTGCCTCTTCGACCGCCCGTTCGATAATGTCGTGAGTCTCCCCGCGTTTGCGAATTGCTGCCGCAAGCACCGTCGCCGCCGGGCTGCCGTCGAGGCGGCAGAACTCCAGCGCCTTCTCCCGGTCACTCGCCACGGCGCTCAACCCCGCTAGCAATCCCGGCGAGATGACGCTCCGCCAGCGAAGCACTATCAGCCGTTCGACGATCACCGTCAACGCCACCAAGGAACACCCGACAATCGCAAACATCGTCGGCCCGCCCTTGGTCACGAAATCCAAAACAGAATGCACCTTCAGACTTGCATCCCCGCTTGGCGTCGGCGCCGCCTGGCCGAGCAACAAAGCCGTCGTTTGCAGCATCATCAATTGCATCACTCATCTCCTTGTGAGTTGAACTGTTCAACCCTGCGGATGTCCCGGCATTGCCACCTGCGATAATTCGCCAAGTCGCTTCACCGCCAATCCCGCCCAGTTTGTTCCCTTGTATTTCTCCGCCACCGTTTCAAATTGCTTTCGCGCCTCGCCGGACTTCGATAGTTTCTCAAGGCAGCGGCCCGCTTCATACAACGCCGCCGCGCTCCATTCTGGATAGTCGTAGAGAATGTCCACCTTCATCAATTCGCGCACCGCCTCGTCGTACTTCTTCATCGCAAACAAGCACTCACCGGTTTGGAACTGGGCCCGCGCTGCCGTCGGTCCCTTGTGCCGTTCGACCACGGTTCGATAGGACGCGATCGCTTCATCATGTCGTCCCAGGTTTTCGCGCGCCCAGCCGATGCCGAAGGCCGCCTGGTACCACGTCTCGGCGTCGCCGTTTTCCTTCAAATAACGGGCCAACACGTCCTCACTACGGCTCCACTGCTCGAGCCGCCCAAGGCAATCTCCCCAGCGCAGCATCGCCGACGGGCCCCACGACTGTTTGGCCCCCTCCCCACCCAAAGCCCTTTCAAAGTGCTTCGCCGCTTCTCCGAATTTGTTCACGCGGAAAAACGCCTCGGCTGCGTAGAAGCATGCCGAAGCTGCGAATTCACTGCCGGGGAATGCGGCCGTAAATTGCGCCAGCGTCGCCGCAGCATCCGCAAATCGATTCAATTCGAACTGCGCCAAACCCATCCGATAGGCCGCCTCCTCGACAAGGTTCTTGGGGGCCACGCCCGCTCGCTCTTTCAGTACACGCTGCAGCTTTTCCAGTTGTGCGAGTGCCGCGTCCGGCTTCTTCGCCGATGATTCCAGCGCCGCCGACTCCAGCATGGCATGCAACTGCAGTTCCCCGGCCGCGACATCATCGGATAGGTTTCGATAGGCTTTCGATGCATCGTCAGTTCTGCCGGTCTCCTTCCAGCACCACGCCTGCTCATACGCCAACGTTACCCTTGCCGTCGCCGATAGTGTTGCCTTGTCGACGCGCGACGCCTCCTTCAATGCCTTGTCCGGCTGCCCCTGTCTCGCCAGAGCGACGACCAATTGCACCCGTGCCACGTCCGACGATGGTCCATCCTTGCTGCGCTCGATAAACGAACGCAGTGCCTTTTCCGCTGCCGGGTAATCCGCCGCTGCCAATAGCGCCAGCCCCCGCTGATACATCGCCTCGAGTCCTGCCTCTCCGTCCTCTGAAACATCTGCCAACAACTGCTCGGCCTGCTTGAAATCACCGCGTTGCAGCGACAGCGTACCGAGGTGCTTCTTGGCAAACGGCGCAAACCTCGACGCCGGCGCTGTCGCCAGCACCTGCTCAAACGCCTTCGCCGCCTCCTCGTTGCGCTTGAGCGACATCAACACCTGCCCGCGCTCAAACATGGCCTGCACGGCGTGCGGGCTTTTCTCAAATCGCCGGGCACACTCGTCGAAGGTGCGAAGGGCATCCTCCGATTTCCCCTGTCGCGCCATGGCCAGCCCCAGCTTGAGCGTCGCCTCGTCCAGACTCACATCACCTTTCGCAAGGCGTGAATAGCGTTGCAACAGTTTCTCCGCGGCCTTCCACTCGCCGCGGTCGAAATAGAGATTCCCCAATGCAATGACGGATGGCAGCATTCTCGCGTCTGACTCGGCTCGCCCCGCCGACTCATTCAGAAATGCCACGGCCTCGTCCGGTTTGCCACCAAGTGCCAACGCCAGCCCCAGTCTGCACCGCGCCAATTCCGCACGTTCGTCCTTCGCAAACTTGGTCAGGAATTCACGAAACGCCACCGCCGCCGCGCCATACTGTTGCTGCATGAATGCGTTTTCGGCCGACACGAACGCAACCAACGACGCCCGCGCGTGCCCCGAGTATCGCTCGGCAAACGCCTTGCACGCCTTCGTGCTTTCCTCATACCGGCCGGCCTCATGCAGCGTGACAGCCAACAGGTCCAGTGCATTCGCTGCCAGCGCATGCTTTTCAAAACGCCCGGAGAATGCCTCCAATTCGTCGAGCGCCTTGTCACGATCGCCCGCCTTCATCAGAGCCACGGCGCGGTCATACGCCATCTCTGCCGCAAGCCGCCCGTTTGGTGCCGCCTGCAGGGCCTTCCGCAATCGCTTCGCCGCTTCCTTGAACTTCTCCTGCCGCACTTCACACTTGGCCGACCAGTAGGCGACGTCCTCCGCCAGGTCCGCCGATCGCTCTCCCGCGTTGGCAAAGGTCTCCAATGCCCGTGCGGCGTCCCCCTTGGCCAGCCACACGCGCCCACGAGTCACAAGTCCCGACGGTACCAACGGGCCATCACTGTACTTCGCCAACATCTCATCCAAAGTCTTGGCCGCCCCGTCGAAATCCCCTTTCTCAAGGAGCGCATCGCCCAAGCCCAGCAGTGCTTCTGTCCGCAGCCCATCCACATTGGCACTGAGCACCTGTTGGTACAGCTTTACCGCCTCATCAAGTTTTCCTTCGTTTCGCCGGCACCGCGCCAGCCCCGCCATGGCCTGAGTGGCGCACGATCCCTTGCCAAACCCCTCGATGACCTTTTCAAAATGGTCCGCCGCTGCAGCGTTGTTCCCCATCGCCGATTCGGCCAGCCCTGCAATCAACAGCCAACGATCCCGTTGGCTCACCGATGGCCATCGCCGCAGGCTTTCCGCACATGTCGTGCTTGCCTCGTCGTGCTTCCCCAATTCATAGAGTATCTCCGCCTCCCGTACTGCCGCCTCCACGGCCAGCGCATGATCCGGATGTCGCTTTATGACGGTTTGAAACCTGCTGAGCGCGTCCTCTTTTTTCCCCGCGTCCAATTTGCATTGTCCCAGCAAATACGTGGACTCCGCCGCGAACTCAAACGACGGCAATTCCGCGAGCGCCTCCAATTCAGGCATCGCCTCGATGCCACGCTTCAATCGAACCAGACTGACCGCCAGCCCATACCGCGCCACGGCGGCCTTCTCATGGTCGGAGTGATCCCGAAGGAACGCGCGATATTCCTCGATGGCAGCCTCATACATCCCGCGCTGAAGCAGCCCGTTCCCGGCGTAGTAGCTCTGCGTTGACGCTGCTCCTTTTGAAGCGTCATCGCCGCCATGCACGGTGCTGGTGGAAACACAACTAACCGAAAAACACAGAAGCCCGAAAAGAAATCGTCGACGCATGGGCGCGCTCCTGATCCTTTCATTGCCACGGCCCGTCACCACGCCTGCCTCTTACGCTCAATCCTCTCCGCTGGATCGCTTAATTCTGGAAAAATAATTGCTTCATCACTCCACACTCCGGTTGTACACAGCGGGCCGCGAGCGAAGCCGTCGCAGCTCGCGCATCCCAAGCCGGGAGGACGTCCACCCCTCGCCCGCCTACTACAACTGTCGTACTATCCTACTACAATCGTAGGACTCCGGCGCGGTTCACGCCCCGCGAGGCGATTTAACGAAACTTTTTGGAAATCCCCCCGACCGGCTCAGATCACGTCGCACTGGTCCGCGCGAAGCCACCCGCTCTTGCCATCGGCCAGCTCGATGTGGTGCCACTGGCCCCCTTTTACGTCGGCCCTCGACTCCAGAACGCGAAACTCCACCCCCGCGGGCAGCGGCTGGTCGAATTGCGGATCGTAATAATCGCCGTTGCCCTTCCGCAGGACGACCTTGTCCGTCACCGTCACGCCTTCCAGCCGATTCGCCGCGGCGACGCGTTCCCAACCGATGCTCGCGCCACAGCACAACGCCATGGCACCAAGCGTAAGCGCCGCCCACCGCAAGGCTGGCGAGCGCCCCCGCACGAACAGCCTTACCAACAGGGCAAGCCATGCAAGTCCATAGGCCGTCATCCCCAGGGTCATTCGGGTCTTGGGGGACGAATTGAAATGCCAGAACAGCAGCGTCTCCACAAGGGCACTGGTGGCCGGCTTCTCGAACGTCACATCGCACATCCGCCGGGCGACGTCGAGATTCTTGCGAATACGATCGTCGGTCGGATCGAGCCGCTGGGCACGCCGGTAGGCCACAATGGCCCGGCCCACGTCGCCAAGACGGACGTAGGTGTTCCCGATGTTGTAATAAAGGCCGCCGCTTCGATACCCGTCTTGAATGAGCGCGTCGAACTGTTCCAACGCCTGACGGAAGAGCCGCTGCGACTCCGGGCCATTGCTCGCACGAATCGCCACGGCCGAGTCGCTCTTGGCAAGGGCGTCGGAGAGTCGCTCCGCAGGGGTCCGGTCGGCCGTTTGCCCGAAGGCAAATAGCCCGAATGTGATAAGTAGATGCGTCATGAGAGCCGTTCCTTCTCCAACGCATCGATGAGCTTCTGCGCCTCAGTGGAAACGCCAATTCCTGCGGAACCGCCGCCATATTGGGCCTGTTCCACCAAATCCAGCAGTGCATCCACTTGGTCAATAATGGTCGGCGCGATCGGCCGCGATTCCAGAAGCCGTCGGGCTTCGATCCGCGTCATCCCTCCGGCCGGCGCGCCGCATCGGTCCGCGACATAGCCCACGACCGCGGCTCGAATCCCGCCCGGTGTTGCGTTCGTCAGGGCCGCCTTCGCTGTGCGGTAGGCATGGGTGCGCCGTCGATAGGTGTCATCCGAACGGAATCGCTCGGTTCGCTGCCGCACAAACCAGACGCCCGCATAGACCAACGGGAATCCCGCCAGCATCCCCCATGTCGCCGCGCCAACACTGGCCGCCTGCGACGCAAGCAAACGCGACACGTTCGTTTCATTCGCAATGAGCCCCTCGCTCGATTCCGTCAGCGGTGCGAGCACGTTCTGCGCCTGAATCGGCACCCCGGCCGGATTCGCCAATGCCAGCTTCTGCCCCGCGCGCACGCGAATCGGAATCGGCGCACTCAAAGCTTGCTCGTACTTTTCCGACTTCGGATTGAAATAGCTGATCGGCACCGGTGGAATTGCCGCCACGTCGTCCCGAAGCGGCCGGACGGTCTGCGAAAAAACCTTGGTGCCCCCCTCAAGGCTTCCGGCGGGTGAATCGCCCGAAATCTCAAAGTCGTTGGTCAGCGCCGCCACCTGATCCAGCTTCGGCGAACTCAGCCGTTCCAATGGCCCGGAACCGCGGATGAACAACGTGAGCGTCACCGGATCACCAACGCCCACATCCGCCGGCTTTGCCGCGGCCGAAATCGAATAGGTGCCCACGGCGCCATTGAAGTCGGGCGGCCTGCCCTCGAGCGGAAGCGGCGACACCATGAGGTCCGGCAGCGTCGGGCGTTGCTGCACCTTTCGTTCCTGCTCGAGGTACATCTGCCCAAACACATTGGAGGACAACTGAATCGGATAACGATACGCAACGATCACCGTGCCAAGATCGAGCGGGCCGGGCTTCGGCGGAAAAACGGTTGCGTCCAAACTGTACACCCAATAATCGCTTGCCCGCCCCTGCTCGCCCTTCTGAGTCGTCTCACCCCAGCGTGGATTGCGATCGTCAGCGAAGACGCCCATGCTCGACCGATTGCGATCGAGGAGCGACCACGCGCTGTTCACGTCCATTTCATAATTACCTTGGCGAAACTTGCGAACAAGGATCTCCAGCGTCAACTCGATCTTCTGCCCCACATAGACCTTTGGCGTCTCCTCATCCCGTCGAAACACACGGCAGATCAGGTCCGGCGTGGCGGAGGGCCGCTTACCGTTCACAACGATGGGCTGGCTCGATATCACCTGCTCACCGTCGTTGACTTTGAACCGAGGAATCGTGAGCCGGCCGGTGCGAAGCGCCTTGGCTTCGAACGTGTATTTGTATGAGACCGTGGTACTTTCGCGCCCGTTGATGTTCTGGTACATCTGATTGGTCGCGGGATTGGCCACGGTCTGATCGAGCGCAATCTCAAAGTCCGCCGATTTCTCCGGCACCGGCATCGTTGCCGTCTTGGGATTTGTGACCTCGACGACCACCGAAATCGTGTCCCCCACCTCGACCGATGTTGCATTGGCCCGTGCCGTGACCGACTGTGCGGACGCTGACGCCGAAACATAAAGCGTCATGATGCACGCGCGCAGCACGGTCGTGCCGGCCCAAGCCCGGCGAGCAACCACCTGCGACTGTCCTGCAACATTCGGCATTACCAATCCTTCGTCACCGGAACCTTGCCGCGAAGCCGCATCATCTTCGCCCGCTTCGCGTCACGCCTCGCCTTTTCCGCATCGCGGGCCTCCTGAAGCATTGGCTCAACTTCTTCCTGTTTCGACTGCTCGGCCTTCTGTTCGTCCGGCTTCTGTTCTTCGCCTTCCTTCTGCTCGCCCTCCTGCGAATCCGATTGGCCCTGCTGATCCCCTTTCTTCTGCTTGTCCCCCTTCTGCTCTTTTTGGTTCTCACCCTTCTGATCCTGCTGCTGCTCCTCGTCGCCCTTATCTCCTTCCTCCCCCTCTTGCTGATCGGGCTGAGAACTCGGTTGCGATGACGGCTGCTGCTTGTCCTCCGGCTGGGACGACGGCTCGTTCTTGGGTTGCGACGTCGGCTGAGAACTCGGATTGTCCTTCTTCTGCTCCTGCTTCTCCTTCAGTTTCTTTTCCAGGAACGCCCGCAGCCGTTCGGCCTGTTCCAGGTTCCGCTTCGGATCCTCATCCTTCGGACTCAGCGTTTGGGCTTCTTTGTAAAAATTGATCGCCCTTCCCAGCGAGTTAATCGCCTCCTCCGGTTTTTCGCGCCCGGCAATCGCCGCCTCGTGGGCGCTTCGTCCGAGGTTGTACTTGACCTTCTCCTCCATGTCTGGTCGATCGGGCTTTAGCGCATCCTGCAGAGCCCTTTGCGCATCGTCGTATTTGCCAAGTCGATACAGCGCGATCCCCCGGTTGTACGCAATCTCCGGAGATTCCGGTGCGACCTTCTTTGCCTCATCAAATGCCGACAGTGCGTCCTGATATTTTCCGGCTGCCAGTGCGTCATTCCCCTTCTGCACAAACTCCGCCACCTGCCGGGCCAACGTCTCATCAGCACTCAAAGATGCCGCCACGAAGAAAATACTAGCTAATGTCGAGCAAACGATTCCTACCCGCGCTGCTTTTCCAGCCACGAAGGGGCGACGGACCGTAGCCACGGGCGCAAGCCCGTGGTTGTGTGTCCGGAGCATGCAAAGCCTCGAAGGGGCGACGGAGCCGTCCATCCGTTCACAGACCCTTGCGCATTCGCATAGTCGCGTCATGCCACCCCCGCCTTCCGTTCTCGCACCAAGCTCTCCACCACCAGCAACACCAATGCCAGTGACGCCGGCCACGCAAACTGCGCATACTGCCGCGCAATTCGTTTCTCTTTCGTCGTTCGCTCCTCGCGCGCTGCCAGCTTGTCGGTGTAAAGCCAATCAAGCGTCCGCTGATTCGCTCCGACCTGCCCGCTCGGGTGATATTCGCCGCCTCCCGCCATCGCGATGGCCATGAGCTGATCGGGGTTCATCTTCGACCAAACCTGCTGATCGTCAAATTCAACATAGGTCTTTTGGCCGTCTTTGCCCACCGGAATGAGTGCCCCGCGCTGCGCATCACCGATTCCGATCGTATAGACCTGCATCCCAAGCTCGCGCGCCCTCTTTGCTTCCGCTTCCGGTTTGCCGCCCAGCGTATCCTCGCCATCGGTCATAACGATGATGACACGTTGCTTGTTCGCCGACCCGCTGAACCCCTTCACCGCCGCCTTCAGGGCCTCTTCGAGATTTGTGCCGCCCATCGGCACACTGTGGACGCCGACATCGTCCAGTGTCATTCGATAGAACTCATAGTCGTCCGTCAGCGGGCAGGCCATGTCGGCCTTACCGGCAAACGTGATCAGTCCGATGGACCCTCCGCCAAGCCGATCGAGCAGTCGCTTGATGTCATCTTTGGCCCGCTCCATTCGTGACATTCCCGCGTCCTCGGCCAGCATGCTCCGCGATACGTCAAGACAGATCATGAGGTCCAGTCGTTTCTGGATTGCATCTTCGTAATACGTCCCCCACCTCGGCCCCACCATGGCCAGCACAATGGCCGTCATCGCGAGCAACCGCAGCACTGCCTTTGCATATTGCCGTGGGAGACTCACCGCCGGGGCAATCGTCCCAAGCACCGCCGCCGATGCAAACGCCGCCAGCGCCTGACGTTTCCTTGCAAATCCATAGACGAACAGCAACCCGCACGCCACAACAGCAAGCAACCACTTGAGCTGATTCACATTGTCGATCTTCAGTTCATCCACGACTACGGAATTCTCCTCAACCGCGTATTGGCCAGCACTACCTCCAACATCAGCAATCCCAGCGCAACCAACAGCGGCGGCGGTGTCCGAAATGGGCCTATCTCCCGGCCTGCACCCGTTGACCACGGCCCCCACGTTGCCCAGTTGTACGCCAGCTCGTCGTACAAATAGAACCGCGTCTCGTCGATCGCGCTTCGCTCCAGTCGGTCAATCTCCGAATAAATCTCCCGAAGCGACGCCTTGTCCTTCGCCCGAAAGAATTTGCCGCCGGTCATTTCCGCCACCTTGGTCAGCGTCGTCTCGTCGATCGACACCGGCACCTTGATTGTCTGCGACTGGCGAAAGAACCCGCCGACCTCGCGCTCCTGAAAGTCCGGTGCAGCGCCGATCGTATAAACCTTCAATCCCAGCGCCGCGGCCGCTTCCGCCGCCTTGACCGGTGTGTACTTTCCGGCATTTTGCTCGCCGTCCGTCAGCAGAACGATTACGCGGCTCTTGATCTTGAAGTCATCCTTCTTCTGCATCTTGCGCTCGATGTTGCGCAGTCGCTCCACCGCGAGCAGTAGGGCATCGCCAATCGCTGTGCCGTCCTCGTCACGCGAACGAGGCAACTCCACCTTGTCGAGTGCCCGTACCACCTGTTCATGATCCAACGTCATCGGGCACTCGGTATCCGCGAACCGCGCGAACACAATCAACCCCACCAGATCATCCGCCCGGCCCTGAAGTTCGCGACCGTCCCCGCGCACAAACCCGCGCACCACTTCCTTCACGGCCTCAATTCGTGACGCGGTGTTCCCATCGTCCGACTTGAAGTCCTCCTGCGACATGCTCCCCGACCGATCCACCACCAACTGGATGGCCACGCCCTCGGTCTTGATCCGCGTCTGTTCATCCGCTTTCTGCGGGCGTGCGATGGAGAGAACGACCAACGCCACCGCGAGGCACCGAAGCACTGGCAATACAACAGTGAGCTTCGCGGCGTGCGGGTTTGCCGCCGCAAGGCGTGAAACGCCTGCGAATCGAATTGCCGCACGTCGCCGCCGATTCCCCCATGCCCACCACACAAGCGGCACGCACGCAAGAAACAGCAGCAACCATGGGTACTTCAGCAGGATCATGCCGCCTTCGCCTCCGCCGGTTCGGGCCGCGCCGCGGTATCGACCACGAATTGCCGCGCCGTCGATCCCACCCAGCCGATCTCATCGCCACTCGGCTGCAGCCGCGCATACTTCACCGGGTCGCACGCATCCGTGAATCGTCGTAACACCTGCTTATGCCCATCGTCAAGAAACACCGACCGCTGCAAGTCTCGGACAAACTCCTCGCTCGTCTGCTCCCCCGCCATCAATCCCCAACGCCGCTCGATGTACCCGCGCACAATCGCATTCACGCGATAGTAAAACTCCTGCACGCGGCCGCGTTCGATCAAGCCCTCGGATGTTAGAATGTCCAGCTCCGCGAGTGCCCACTCGTGCGCGGGGATGATGCGAGCCGCAATGGTGGCAAGCCGCGCCGCCATTCGCCGTCGATACCAGCGAGCCAACGCCCAAAGCGCAGCCGCTGCGGCGACCAACGCAATGGCCCATGCAAGAATCCGGTACGATCGCGGCCATGGCAGGCTCGCCGGGCCCTTCATATCCGCCAGATTTGCCGCAACTTGAATCGTGACCGGTTGCATCGTGACTTCATCCTTGTATTCCTCGCGAGACCCATCGGCCTTCTCGCGCGAATCCGTGAAGCTCACTCGAATTTCCGGAATGTCGCACGCACCCGGCAGCACCGCCTCCAGCACGTACTCGCGCCCGATCCGTTCGCTCATGTCATCCGCAGTCTTGGGCAGCTCCCGCGTTTCCTTGATTCCAAAGTCGCCAAGCGTCTCACCCATCTCTGGAATCGAAACATCAACACCCTTCTCGGCCTCGATCCGCAACGTTGCAGTCATCGTGTCGCCCGAAACGGCCGCATCCCGGTCCACCGTAAGTGTCGCCTTCACCGGGCCCCGAGACGCTTCGCGCGTGATCGGTCTTGCCGGCTGCGTCGTAGGTTGCGCGGAGACGCTCGCGACAAAGAGCGCGGCCAACATCATTCCTGGTACGGCCAATCGACTCACTGCCGCGCCTCCCGCGCCCGGAAGAACCGTGTGAGCGGTTCCACGATTGACTGCCCCGTCAACAACTCAACACAGTCAATCTTTAATTTCCGAAAGTCTGTTCGTCTCTGCTCGACCGCCGCCAAGGCGCGCCGCCGATACTCCTCACGAAATGCCCGGCTGCTGGTATCGACCGTCATCCACTCGCCAGTCTCGTTATCCACAACATCGATGAACCGCACCTTCGGCAATTCCATCTCGCGCGGATCGCTCACTGCAATTGGAATCACATCGTGCCGCCGCCTCGCGATCCGAAGCGATCGGTCAAACTCCTTCGACAAAAAATCGCTTACCACGAACACCACGGCCCGACGTCGAACCACGCGATTCAGATAATCCAATGCTCCCGCGATATCCGTCCCCCGACCTTCGGCCTTCATGGTCAGCAGATCGCGTATCACGCGCAGCACATGACGCGGCCCCTTCTCCGGCTTCACATAACGTTCGATCCGATCCGAAAATCCGATCAGCCCGACCTTGTCGTTATTCTTGATGGCGGAAAACGCCAACGTCGCCCCAATCTCGGCTGCCAAATCTCGCTTTAACTGATTCGTCGAGCCAAACTCCTGCGATCCACTGATGTCGACCAGAAGCACCACCGTCAGCTCGCGCTCTTCCCGAAACCGCTTCACAAACGGCCGCCCCTGTCGAGCCGTCACGTTCCAGTCGATCCGCCGAATCTCATCCCCGGGCTGATATTCGCGCACCTCCTCAAACTCCATGCCCTGACCCTTGAAGGCGGAGTGATAGTGCCCCGCGAACAAATCGTTCGCGACATGGCTCGTGCGAATCTGAATTCGCCGAATCTTCTTGAGTAGTTCGTTTGGCAGCATGGCTCAGGGGACTGGGACATGATCGAGGATGGTCTTCACAATATCATCGCTCGTCTTCTCTTCTGCTTCCGCTTCATAGGTCACGATCACTCGATGCCGCAGCACGGACGGCGCAACATCCTTCACATCCTGTGGAGTAACAAACCCTCTCCCCGCGAGAAACGCACATGCCTTCGCCCCCAACGTCAACATGATCGTCGCACGCGGCGACGCCCCATACTGAATCAAATCCTTCACATCAAGTTTGTACTTCGCCGGATCGCGCGTCGCCACGACCAAGCTCACAATGTAATCCTTGATCTTGTCGTCGATGTAAATCTCATCGAGCACCTTTCGCGCCTCGACAATATCCTCCGGCTTCATGACCGGCGACACGCTCGCCTCCGGGCTGGTGAACCCCATGCGGTCCAGAATCAGCCGCTCCTCGACCGGCGTTGGATAGGTCACACGCACCTTCAACATAAAACGATCCACCTGCGCCTCGGGCAACGGATACGTCCCTTCCTGTTCAATCGGATTCTGCGTCGCCAACACCAGGAACGGTTGCGGCAGCGGATGCGTCTGATCACCGATCGTGACGTGCCGCTCCTGCATCGCCTCAAGCAGTGCACTCTGAACCTTCGCCGGTGCTCGGTTGATTTCATCCGCGAGGATAATGTTCGAAAAGATCGGCCCCTTTTTCACGGTGAATTGCCCCGTCTGCGGCTGATAAATCAGAGTGCCGATCACGTCCGCAGGCAGAAGGTCCGGCGTAAATTGAATCCGCGAGAATCCCGTGCTGATCCCCCGCGCCAGGCACGACACCGCCAGCGTCTTCGCCAATCCCGGCACGCCTTCAAGGAGAATGTGCCCGTTGGCAAGCAGCCCGATGAACATATGCCGCAGCATGTCGTCCTGCCCGACGATGACCCGGCGCATCTCATCGTGTAGCCGATTGAACGGCTCACTGGCCTTCTTGATCACCGGCCCCATCTGTTTCACGTCCAATTGTGTCACGTACCTTTTCCTTTCGGCCCAACGGCCGCGCGCAGCGGCACCACTTGTGGGTTGAAATCCCTCGACCTACAGACGACCCACCCCCCGCGACCCTGTCAAACGCCCCCGCGCCGCAAGCCGCTTGCTCATCTGGACTTGTAAACAGAATAGGACGTGAGCGGGCGGTAGTCTACGCCCCGGCCTCGATCGCCGGCTCAAACACGACACCCTTCGGCCGCCGTCCCACGATCAGCGTCCAGAGCACAAGCAACAGAACCCCCGACGCCAGTCCATACCAGACGTTCCACGCCACGGCCGGCGTCCACTTCGTCATACCCAACCGCAGGCCGTCGGTCGACAACACACTGACCACGGCCACAAGCAGCGCATACGGCGTCACCGTCCGCACATGGCTTCCCAAATCGCACCCACTGAACATCGCCGAAAGCACGGTAACATCCGCCAGCGGTGAGCACGTATTCCCAAACACCGCCCCCGCCATGGTCGAGCCGACGCATGCCATGAACATGCCGTGCGCCGCGTCCGCCGGCATATCCCGCAGCAAGCCGCCCGAAATCGCAACGGCCGGCGGCAGGAGCAACGCCATCGTCGTCCAACTCGATCCCGTCGAGAATGAAATGAAACACGCCGTCAGGAAAAGCGACAGCGGGAGCCACTCCACCGAGAATCGCTTTAGCTCGATCTGCGACTTCAGATAGGCCTCGGCCACCTGCCCGAGTTGCAAGTCCTTGCTCGCCTGAGACAACCCCCACGCTAGCACCAGAATGATCGACGCCGCAAACATCGCCGACATCCCCGAGATCGCCCCCTCCATCGTCTTCGCAAGCGTGCAGGCCCGCAACGAAACCGTCAGCACGATCCCAACCACGGCGGCACAGAGCGACGCGTACAACATCGCCGCGTGGGAATCCGCCTTGCCCAGCACGTCCTCTATCGATTTCCAAATGGATGCCGCACTGTCAAAGTTAAGCGTCGCGCCTTCTGCGTGACACTTCATGTACCCCGTGTAAACCATCAGTCCTACAGTCAAAACAACTAGCACTGCTGCGGGAATCAATCCCAACGTCCAGTGCCCGGCCAATTTTTGATCGTCCTCGCGTACCTCGCCCATGGAGGTTGAACCCTCCACTGCTCGCGACTCCGCTTTGCGCAGCGCACCCCAGTCGCGCCCCAACATCGCGAGAACGAACACCGCAACAATCACCAACACCGAATACGATCGATACGGAATGCTTGCCCAAAATGTATGCGCCGCCTGCTCCCCTCTCAGGAATGCGGGCACATCATCCCCCAGCATCTTGAAACCGGCGTCGATCCACCCAATCTGCACTGCGAGCCATGTCCCCAGAAACATCGACGACACCGGCGCCGCCGTCCAATTCACGATCTGCGCCAGTTTCTCCCGGCTGATTCGCAATCGATCAAAGATTGGCCGCAGCCCCGGCCCCACGATCATCGCGCTGGCGTAGTCGTCAAAAAAAACCGCCAGCCCACTGCCCCCCGCCGCAAGTTGCGCCCCACGTCGCGACTTCACCCGTCGTGTCACCAACTCCACCACCGCACGCGTGCCGCCGTTGACATTCAACACGCCGATCATCGCCCCGATGAAAAACGTGTAGATCAGAATCGTCAGGTGTTCCAAATCGGCACGGCCGTCCTTCACCGGCGCAAGAACGCCCAGCACATACCGATCGATCATTGTCGTGACAAAGTGAATCGGGTTGTAATCCCCGCCCAGGATGCACACCATCGCCGACGCCGTCAGCGTACCGAGCGAAAGCGCCATCACCACCTGCCGGGTGAGGATCGCCAGGATGATCGCCACCATCGCCGGCGCAATCACCCACAGCCCATAGGTCGACGCCGCACTGGCCGCGGGCGAACTCGTAGGCCCCGACGTTGAAGTCTGGCCGAATGCCGAATCGCTCAGGTAGAGAAAAACAACCCCCGCGCCGGCCACCGCGACCCGCATCATGACATGCAACGTGTGTGAGGCTCCATCCTTCACAACGGCGAACTCTACCACGCAACCGCACAGGGTCAATCAGATTTCACACACACCATCCGGCGAGTAGAATCCGCCGAACGCCCGGGCCTGTAGCTCAATGGTCAGAGCGAGGGACTCATAATCCCCAGGTTCTCGGTTCGAGTCCGAGCAGGCCCAGTTTCCCCCGATTTGCTATGGTGTCTTACGACCCCAGCAGCGCCGCGATCCACGGCCCGATGTCGTCCCCATCCACGCCGCCGTCATGGTTCTTATCCACCATACACGAAAGCACCGGGTCATTGTTCTGGCCAAGAAGCACAGAGACAAACAGCGCCACGTCCGACGTATCCGGGTCACACTCATCCGGCACGCTGTTGAAGTTGCAGTCCGTGCTGGTCATGAGCATCAGATCACGCGCATCGTTCACGCTGTTTCCATTGCAGTCGGCCTGCGATCCCGAATACACCGTGAGCATCGTGTTGAAATCATCGCCGTCCACATCCCCATCCTGATCGATGTCATGGACGGCACAGGGTGAATCCGCGTTGTACGGCCCTCCGCCATAGCACCCGGCAAAATCCGCAAGGTCATGGGCATCGATGACGTTGTCACCATTCGCATCAAACTCCGCCCGGCCCAGTGAATCCAAAAATGCAATGACCTGATTCTTCTGCGCCGGCAGGAGCGCCGAATAGGCCGCGGCCGATGACGCCGCCTCGCTCCCAAACAAACCATGCTCGATTACCGCCTGATTGATCCGACTCGCCAGCGTCCCGCCCGCCACGCGCCCGTCATGCAGCAACGGATCGCGAACCCGCACACCCCAGAGCGGCGGCGTTCGAATTTCGCGAACATCGGCCTGCCCCTGTTGAATACCATCGCCGAGCAACCCCATGTCATGCACAAGGAAATCCGAATAGGGCAGGATCGTCTTATTTCGAATCGACGCCTCAAGCGCGGGATTGTTGGAAGTAGTGTACGAAGCGACATGGCATACGGCACACCCAACTAAGTTGAAGATTGCCTCGCCCGTCATTCCGCTCTTGGGCGTCTGCGGTGGCGCGGCTAAAAATCGCTGAAAATCCGTCACGCGATCAATAAAGTGAAAACCCTCGACGTCCGGGCCGTCCTCCGGATCGGCCACTGTATCGCACGTACCCAGCGATGGCGGATTCACTCCATTCGGATCGTTCTCCGCCGTCAGAAAACGATTCGTTATCCCCATCTCATTCAATGCCGCATCCGCGGAAAATGTCAGCACCGTCGCCACCTGGGCCTTCCACCCGAATCGTCCCACGCGCAGCGGGCTCATCGGCGGATCTTCAAACGCCGTCACCATGTGGGCATGACCGCTAACCCCCGGCCCCGGACTCTCGTTGGCAAGGATCGAGGCGTCCGGAATTGCTTCCAGCAAACCCAGGCCAAGCGACGAAGTGGTTATTCGCGTAGCAATAACTGTCGCCTCCGGAGGAATGCTCTCGGCACATTCCGTGCTGATCGACTCACTTTGCAGGAGCGAACCGCCCAGGCTGTCCAGTGGATTGAACCCGCCACCCTTCTTATCAAAAAAACCAAACCGCGTGACCGAGATTGACCCCGATCCCCCCACCGGATTGTTGTGACAACTAGCACAACTCTGCTGATTCAGAATCGGTCCAAGCCCTTCGGCAACGCTGAAGATTCGTTGAAATGCTGTCTTGCCCGCATTGAATCGGGCAAGCTCGACGGCCGTGAGTCCGGCAAGCGGCTCGCCCATTCGAGGTTGTGGATCAACGGCCAGCACCGAGCTGGTCGCAATCAAAAAACAAAACGCCATCGCACGGCGGTGGATCGCAAAGGACATGATGATCTCGCTTCTCGCCCAACTTCCAGTCAAAACGGAGTCGCGGGCCGGCTCACGGTGGACAATTGTCGCCTTCCAGGATCGAGTCAACGAACGCCGTAACGTCGATAAAGTCGATTGAGCCGGTCGAATCCAAATCGCCACACTGGCAATTTGTACCTCCACCGACCATACACGCGACAAACCCGCCAATGTCCGCTCCGTCGCGCTTGGTATCAGCATTCACATCCGCCGCGCACGCGCACGGGAGGATGCACAGGATCTTCGAGACTTGGAAAACGTCAATTCCAGCTTCCGTCACCGAGTTGTTTGGATTATCCGACGAACTAAACCGCACGCGAACATTCGCAGTCAGCGGTTGCCCCGGGAAATACTCGCCGACCCTGAAGCTAAATGACTGCCACGATGAGTTGGTCGATGCGATCGTCTCCACCGTGGTCCAATTCGTGCCGTTGTTGTTCGAAACTGCAACGGTCAGCACGTCCGTTCCCGAACTATAGGCCCATGCAGAATACGAAATCGTCGCATCAGTCCCCGTTAGGTCGATCGGCGGCGATACAAGATGCGTAGGCCCACCGTCAACGTCGGCCGCACCGCTTCCGCCACCGACGACACCATTTCCTGTCACAAAGCAGAAGACCTTGTCTGTTCCCGCCTGAGCGTCGTCTTCGGGTGCCGATTGGACAGTGCCGTTGAGCGCCCCTACCGGGTCGACTCGCACCCATGCTCCGGCCGTGACCGATGGATCATTGGCAACCGTCCACCCGCCATCGCTTGCTTCGAAATCCTGGATCGTGTCGTCGGTCCCTACCGACGCAATTGCGGTATTGAAGGAAGTCGGCGCGCCCGGTGGACCGGTAAACGTCCCTCCTCCAACTGCATTTGCCGCCACGTAAAAGTCGATGGTCGCGGCGCACGCGACGGCCGGCAGCGTTGCTTCATACAAACCGTGCGATCCGAGCGAGACCATCGGGGCGCTCGACCACGCGCCGCCGTTTACGCGAGTCCAAACGACGGCCGTCGGGTCATCAAGCACCGCCGCGCCGATTTCCGTCACCTGCACTGAAATCGTCGTCGGAACATTCGGCGTCACTTGCGATGGAAGCCCCGATGGATAGGTGAACGCCAAACCCGTCGGTGGTATATTGATCCAGATTTGTGTGGTGCTGCAACGACCGACGACAAGGTCCAGCCAGCCGTCCCCGTTAATATCGAACACGGCGAAATTGTGCACGCCGGTCAAAAATGTGCTGGCCATAATATTCCCGGTATCAGTGGTAAACGTCACGCTCGGTGCATTGCCGTTGTTTCGAAGGATATCCGCCACGCGACCACCGCAAGGGCCGATGTCCACATCGACATCCGAGATGAGCACGTCCTTCCATCCATCGTTGTTCAAATCCGCAATGACCGATTGTCCGCCGAAGCCATTCGTCGCTGTCGGGAACTGAATCGTGGAGAAGTTGGCCAGCCCCTGAGCGTTGTTTCCCGTGTTGAGCAAATAGCGATCCGTTCCATCATCGCTGACGACCATGTCGAGCCGATTGTCATTGTTGAGATCGCCGACCGACACAAAATACGGCGCCGTCGTATAGACGCTTCGATAGGTGTCAAAATACCCCGGGTTCGACACTTTGTTATAGCCAATCCCGATGTACTGCGGCGGATTCAGCGCCGTCTGCTTGACGATGTCCTTCAAACCATCGCCATTCATATCTTCAATGGCCGCGGCCGCACCGAACGCCGATCTCTGAAATGGATAGGTGCTCGCCCCCACCGTAATCGTTCCAGCAAAATGCGTGCCCGCGCCATTCGTCACATCGGTGAAAAAGCCGTTCCCGTCATTCATCAGCAGACGATCATCAAAGTCGGCGCCGGCCGGTTCCGATACGCCACCCGCGCCGCTGCTGTCATAGTCGCCAAACCACAACTCCGGCGCACCATCACCATTCAGGTCGCCGGCCGCAACTGAACAGAATCGAGGGTTGAAGTTGCCACCCGTCAGGCTCAACATCGTCGGGATTCGATTCACTTCATACTTGAATCCCTGCCACACGCCGGATATCGATCCCTTGTTGCGATAGATACGCGGGTGCCCCACGGCCTTGGTATCACCATCGCTGATCGTCACCGCCGTCACAATGTCCAGCCAGCCATCTTGATTCAAATCGACAAGCAACACGTCGCGGTCATTCGTCGCCGTGTTGAACCCCTGATCCCCGGGCACGTCCGTGTCCGTGGCGTACAGCGTCGTCCGATCCGTCAGCACCCCGCCTTCATTCATATAGAGGACATTTGTCCGCTTGCCGACGGACGTGAACGGCTGCTTGCGAACACTGACAAGGTCAATGTCGCCGTCCTGATCGACGTCGCCCCACGCGTAGTCTTTCTCTTCAACATCCGACGTGCCATTTGCCGCCGGCGCGCTTAGTCGCGTCGCCGTTTCATTGGTGAACTGCACCCACTGCCCAAGTACAGGGCTGCCACTGGCGCAGACCAAAAGCAATGCCGCAAGCAGCATGGATCCGTGACGATTCTTCATCATGAAATGACGACTCCCAACCCGCGGGGGTTCCCACGATTGCGGAGTCCTCCTGACGCCGCACGAATCCCAATTCTATCAAAAGCGACGGCCTACTACAATCGCGTCACCCATGACCTACCCCTCATCGAAAGCAAGTGCCCTCAGCCGAATCCCCTTGCTGCTGATCCTACTATTCTCGGGGTTTGCCCTATTTCCTCTAGTTCTCGAAGACGTGGTGCTCAAAACCTCGTTCCTAGCGATATCAGCCCTGTTAGTCGCTTGGTTCATATCCCTTTGGTTTGTGCGAAGGCGAACAGGTATCCCCCTTTCCGTCGAATTCACCCCGGTTCGATCTCACTATGTTCAGGCATTCGTCCAATTCTGCATTCTCGCGTACTGGGGCTGGTTCGCGCACGAAGTTGGATTGCAGGCACCGTTTATCCTTGCACAAGTCTTCTATCTCTATATTCTCGAAGCACTTCTTACATGGTCGCGCGGCCGAACATGGCGGCTCGGCTTCGGACCCCTCCCCATCGTCTTCAGCACCAATCTGCTTCTTTGGTTCAAGGCCGACGTTTTCTATTACCAGTTCGCCATGCTCACGCTTGGTGCGCTCGGCAAACAGTTCATCACATGGGAGCGCGAAGGCAAACGCACTCACATCTTCAATCCCTCCGCATTTGGACAGTTCATCGTCGCCATCGCACTCATCGCCACCGGCACGACGAATGACCTCACCTGGGGCAAGCAAATCGCCGCGTCATTCGAAACACCCCACATGCTCGTCGTAATCTTCCTCGGCGGGCTCGTCGTGCAATCCCTCTTTCGCGTCACTCTCATGACGGTCGCCGCAGCGATCACGTTGTGCCTCGTCAACATCCTCTACACCCGTGCATACGGCACCTACTTTTTCGTCAACGTAAACGTTGCCGCTCCCATTTTCCTCGGCATCCACCTGCTCATCACCGACCCAGCCACCTCCCCGCGCACCAACGTCGGCCAAGTCATCTTCGGCACCCTTTACGCCTTTGCATACTGCTTTCTCTTTCGGATGCTGGATATCTACGAAGTGCCGACGTTTTGGGACAAGTTGCTACCGGTTCCCATTCTCAATCTCGCGGTCCCCCTGCTCGACAGACTCGCCCGCGCCAACATCATTGGCAAACTCAATACCACGTGGCAGTCTGCCCTGACCGTGCCCCGCCTCAACGGCGTCCATATGGCCTGTTGGATCGCACTTTTCGCTTTCATCTGGGGAACCGGTTTCGTCGACGCCAAACACCCCGGCAATTCCATTCCTTTCTGGCAAAAGGCGATCGCCGACAACAAACCGCACGCCGCGCACAGCCTTGTCATGGCCATCGGCACCCAGGCCGAGGCATTGAACTCGGGGCCCGCATACAACGAACTCGGCCTTCTGTGTATGGAAGGAAAACTCGTCAAGCAAAACCGCGCCGCCGCGGCGAAGTACTTCGCCAAGGCCTGCGAACTCGGCGACCTCAATGGTTGCGCCAACGTCGCTGGCCAATTCCTCTTCCTTCACGAACGCCGCTCCGATGAAGACGTGCAGCTCGCCCTCGACCGGCTTGAGCAGAATTGCAAATCGGATGCGAATTGGAAATGCTGCCTGCTCACCGGAATTGCCTACGAATCCGGCCGAGGACGCCCGCTCAACAAGCAAAAGGCGATGGAGTGCTTCGAGCGCACCGGAGTCGCCAACCTCTACGCCTGCAAAGGCCTCGCCCGCATCGCACTCACCAGTCCTTTGCGTCCGAACAATCTCACCAATGCCGCCCAGGTACTCAAATCAGCCGCCGACACCGGCGATTCTGAAAGCGCCTGGTATCTCGCATACCTTCATGGGACAGGAATCGGCGTCCCGTCGAACGAGTCCCTTTCCCGGTCCTATCTGGACAAAGCCTGCAAACTAGGCCTCGCAGACGCGTGCAACGCTCGCAGCAATTCGGCCATACCCCCATTCACCAAGCCGCCGATGCTCGTTCCAGAATGGTCCACTGCGTTCCCAAAGTAGTGACGACCCCAAGATCCGGCCCTACTACACAACGCCTTTTCGCAGCTCCGTCAGTGGATAAAATGTCCCCCGCCATCGAATGCCGCCTCGCACCAGCGTCAAAACGACCGACCGCCCCATCGCAAACGCCAACGTCAGTGCCGCCACCGGAAACGCCAAGCCCACGGCCCTCGAAAACCCCTGCTGCCGCGCCACCCGCGCGAGCAGCGAAATCTCGCTCAGCAGTAATAATCCGTACGGTAATCGGCTCCAATCCGGTGCAAACGCCAATCCAATCAACGGCGCGACGCCCAACAGAACAACAC
Organism: uncultured Planctomycetaceae bacterium; assembly: GCA_964605185.1. GTDB lineage: Bacteria > Planctomycetota > Phycisphaerae > UBA1845 > UTPLA1 > JACRIM01. The sequence continues at coordinate 19,142 of CAZSBF010000008.1, read as the reverse complement.
CGGCGATCCCCGCAACCGCCTTTCCAAACAAATAGTCCGACCCCGCAAACCCGTTCTTCTCCAGCCCTGTCACCACCCCCCACCAGCCCTTTTGCCATCGCACACGAACGTCCGGCCGCCCCTCCAATACATCCGTAACAAACCCATTCATCTTCATGAGCTTCCCGAGCTTGGCATCATCCGCGACCTCCATGCGCAATGGCTCATGTCCCCCGAAAGCCCTGTACGCCCGCGTTCGCACCAGATTGAATGCCCCAATCCCGCAGAACGCTCGCGGCTCCAGAGGATTCCGCACCTGCCGCAGTCGAAGCGCGACGTAAAATAGAATGCCAAAAAAACAAACCGCGGCCCTCTCGAAAAAGCCATCCGTAATCATCCCCGGGAAAATGCAGAGATGATCCAGCCCCTCCACGCGCATGTGGCGAATCGCCTTACACAGCGCATCGGGCGCAAACAGAACATCGCCATCCGTGAATAACAAATAGTCCCCCGTCGCCGCGGCAGCGCCCGACTGGTTTGCATGGTTCTTGCCCAACCACCCCGCCGGCAGCTCCGAAACGTGAATCACCCGCACGCGCCCATCGCGCCCCGCAAATTCATCCATCACGCGGCCCGTCTCATCCGCGGAACGATCATTCACCGCGATCACTTCAAAATCTTCGTACGTCTGTGCAAGAAGCGATTCCAAACAAGCACGAATCGTCTCCCCCTCGTCTCGCGCCGGCACAATGACCGTCACGCGCGGCGCGCCGCCATCCTCCTGCACGCGCACTGCGCTCAAATACCGGGGATGCCGAAGCACAATGGCCATCGGCCATATCTTGATCCCCCAGAAGACGAGTCCGGCAATGCCGACCAACCACCATGCCGTCTCGCTTTCCATCCGCCGCTCCCAACCTTGATGCAATCGCACGATACGCTACCATATTTCCCGTGCGAACGAGGGGAGCCCGCGTCGCACCATAGAATCTCAACACAATCGGAGAACCGGCCATGACCGAACGCGTGCGTGAAATCCTCAGTTGGTATCGAAGCGACAACCCCGGCACACTCACCAACCTCGCCCGCATGTTGAACCAAGGTCGCCTCGGAGGCACCGGCCGCATGGTCATCCTTCCGGTCGACCAAGGCTGGGAACACGGCCCCGCCCGCAGCTTCGGTCCCAACGATGCCGGATACGACCCGCACTACCATTTCAAGATCGCCATCGAGGCCGGGCTGAATGCCTACGCCGCGCCGCTCGGCTTCCTCGAAGCCGGTGCCGCCGACTTCGCCGGCGAAGTGCCGCTTATCCTAAAAGCCAACAACCACGACGCCCTCGCCGACGAGAAAGACTCCTGGCAGGCGCTCACCGCCTCTGTCAAAGATGCCGTGCGCCTCGGTTGCGTCGGCGTCGGCCTCACCATCTACCCCGGCTCCGCCCTTCGCAAGGAGATGTACGAAAACCTTCGAGCCTATGCCGAAGAAGCCAAGTCCTGCGGCCTCGCCGTTATCGTCTGGAGCTACCCGCGCGGCAGCAGCTTGAGCAAAGATGGCGAAACCGGCATCGACGTCGCGGGCTATGCAGCACAAATCGCCTGCCAACTCGGCGCCCACATCGTGAAAGTGAAACTCCCCACCGACTTCATCGAGCAGGACGCCGCGAAGAAGGTCTACGAAAAAGAAAAAATCGCCATCGGCACACTCGCCGACCGCGTCAAGCACGTCGTCCAATGCTCCTTCAACGGCCGACGCATCGTCATCTTCAGCGGCGGTGCCAAGAAGGAAAACGATCAGGACGTCTTCGAGGAGTGCAAGGCCATCCGCGCCGGCGGCGGCTTCGGTTCCATCATCGGCCGTAACACCTTCCAGCGCAAAAAGAACGACGCACTCAAGTTCCTCGACGAAATCATCAAAATCTACGGCAAGTAACCGCCGCAAATAGAAAGCATCCTTAATGCCCGACGACGACCGAATCGCCAAGCTCCGTTCTCTCGCCGAAGCCGACCCCTCCGACGAGTTGTCCCACTTCGCCCTCGGCCAGGCCCTCATGGAAGCCGGCCAGCACAAGGACGCCGGCCCCTCGCTGCAGCGCGTCATCGCCCTCAACAGCCAGAACTCCAAGGCCTACCAACTCCTCGGCGAAATCCAAAAGGCCACCGGCCACGCCGACCTCGCCATCCAGACGCTGACCAACGGCTACCGAATCGCCCACCGCAAAGGCGACCTCATGCCGATGAAGGCCATGGGCGAGTTGTTGAAATCGCTCAACGCCCCCGTTCCCGAAATCGCCGAAAAGAAGGAAGCCCCGGCCGGCGGCGTCCCCGGCGAAGCAGGTTTCTCCTGCCGACGCTGCAGTGGCCCCGGTCCTAAGTTGGCCGAGCGACCCTTCAAAGGCCAGCTCGGTGAAAAGATCCTCGCCACGGTCTGCGCCCAATGCTGGAAGGAATGGGTCGGCATGGGCACCAAGGTCATCAACGAACTTCGCCTCCCCATGTTCGACCCCGCCGCGCAGGAGCAATACGACAAGCACATGAAGGACTTCCTCCTGCTCGACTAGGTGTGGCACAGGTTTCCAACCTGTGAGTCACGACGACCCAACCACGCGGCCCTTCGCGTGTCATCCATTGGAAAAGGAATCTCCAGTGATCCGATCCTCGCGCACGGACGCCGCCACCCTAGAGAAGCCCACCCGGCCCGTCGCCTTTGCGCGTCGGGAGGAAGTCCCCGACCCGCTCCGCTGGGACCTCAACGACCTGTTCCGAAGCGACGCCGAATTCGAAACTGCCTTCGCCGATGCCGACCGTCGCATTGCCGACCTCGCCGCAAAGAAAGGCACCCTCGGCCAATCGAGTGACGACCTCCTCGCCGGACTCGTCCTGCGTGACGAATCCTTCGCCCAGCTCGACAAGGTCATCCTCTACGCCGGCCTCACCTACCACGAGGACATGAGCGTCGCCGCCAAGCAGGGCCGCTGGGATCGCGTCCAAAGCCTCAGCACCAAGGCCTCCGAGGGCGCGAGTTGGATGATCCCCGAAATCCTCGCCATCGAGCCGTCCACGATCCGCATCTGGCTCGACGAAAACCCACGCCTCGCCGTCTTCCGCCATCATCTGCACGACATCGAGCGCGAGCGCTACCACACCCTCACCCCGCGCGAGGAGCAGCTCCTCGCCATGGCCGGCGAAGTCTGCTCCGCGCCGGAGAATATTTACAGCCGCTTCACCAACACGAACCTCGACTTCCCCACCGTCACCGATGAGCACGGCGAATCCGTCACGCTGTCTGCCGCGAAGTACGGCCGTTTCATCTACAGCACCGACCGCCGCGTGCGCCGCGAGGCCTTCGAAGGCATGCACCGCACCTATCGCGCCAAGGCCGGCACCATCTCCGCCATGCTCTCGGCCCATGTGAAGCAGCACATTTTCCACGCCCGCGCCCGCGGCTATCACTCCTGCCTCGAAGCCGCCCTTTCCGGGCCGAATATCCCCGTCGCCGTCTATGACAATCTCGTCAAGACGATCCGCGCCCACACGCCCAAACTCCACAAATATGTCGCCATACGCAAGCGCCTCATGCGCCTCGACGAAATTCACGCCTACGACCTCTATGTTCCCATGGTCCAGGCCGGCGACGATCGCATCGACTACGCTGCCGCCCAGCACACCATCCTCGACGCCCTCGCCCCGCTCGGCACCGATTACGTCAACACACTCCGCACCGCGTTCGATTCGCGCTGGATCGATGTCTATGAGACGCCGAACAAGCGCAGTGGCGCGTACTGCTGGGGCAGCTACCTATCGCACCCCTATCTGCTGCTCAATTACAACGGCACGCTTAACGATCAATCCACCATCGCCCACGAACTCGGCCACGCCATGCACTCGTGGTACACCGTCAAGCACCAGCCCATGGTCTACGGCCACTACGCCACCTTCTGCGCCGAGGTCGCGTCGACGGTCAACGAAGTCCTGCTCGCGGACTATCTCTACAAGCACGCCCCGTCCGACGCCGTCCGCCTCGCCATCCTCCAGCAACAGATCGACGAGATTCGCACCACTGTCTTCCGCCAGACGCTGTTTGCCGAATACGAACGGCTAATCCATGATCGCGCCGAAGCCGGCGAGGCCCTGACCAGCGACGTGTTGTGCACCTGGTACGCCGACCTCGTTCGCGCTTATTACGGCCCTGACCTCGCCGTCGACGAAAACGCCCCGGTCGAAGGCCTGCGCATCCCCCACTTCTATCGCAACTTCTACGTCTATACGTATGCCACCAGCCACTGCGCCTCGACCAACATCGGCCACCGCATCCTCACCGGCGACCGCAGCGCGGTGGATGGACTGATGAGGTTCCTCTCCGCCGGCAGCAGCAAGTACCCAATCGACATCCTCAAACTCGCCGGCGTGGACATGACAACGCCGAAACCCATCGAAGACACCATGCAACTCTTTGACACCCTCCTCGACCAATTCGAATCGCTCTATCGCAAGACGATGGGTGCATAGGCCCCCCGCAAAAAGGTGCAAATGCCCGCAAGAGGCCGCAGAGTAGGCTTGAGTCTTGAGTCTTGCGACCTGAGGGTTGGAACGCACTGGCAAGGGCGCTGCACCACGAAACTTGATGTAGTCGGAATTAGGGCAAATTGAGGCCATGTTCTTGAAAACAGCTGGCGTTTGCTGGCGTTTCCTGGCGTACTCGGCCAGAGAGGGCCCGAGGGGTTAAGGGTTCAAGGGACCAAGTGGACGAAATCGTTGCTACGCAACAGTTGATGTTTTCATGGGCGCGGATCATGCGGGGGCCTCCTTTTCCGGCCCGAGGCGGAGCGAACATTGACCTAACTAATATAGCGCTCGTGACGGCGGAAGCAAGGGGTTTTTGAATTATTCCTACAGTCGGAAGTCGCTGGGCCGGGCGTGGATTGGGTCGGCGTGAGACTCTTGGCAGAAGAATAGACCCGTGTCTTTTGTACTCAGGCCGGTTCACCGGCCTTTCCCGAAGGGCTCATAGGCCACTCCTTTAGGACTGGTCGACGAGGCGATCCGTCTCATTTCCCACCTCCCACCCCCGCCCGCCGACGGCGGGCGGGGGTGGGAAGAGGGGAGCGGGTGGCATTCACTAAATCCCCGGCCATGAAATGGCCGGGCTAATAGCCCTTCGGGAAAGCCCCGTGAACGGGGCTAGGACCATTAGGCGGTCATGAACCAACTGGTGCGCGAGTGCCTTCCGAATAGCGCGGCTCGTGGTTTGCGCAATTCGTCGCCGACGAGAAGCGGGCAGGGACGCCCGCCCCACTTTCCCCTACCCAAACCGCCCGCGTTCTTTCGCGCCGCCGGTGCGGATCAGGTTCAGTTGGTAGTCGCCCATGTAGCCCTTGGCCTGGAAATGCTTGAACAGGTCGTCCACGCTGGTGAACACCTTGGTGGCCGTCTCGGTGACGAATGGGCTGGGGTCTTTCTTCGGCCGCCAGATGAGGTAGACCTCCTTGGTACCCTCGAAGGCGTGCTGAAGCTCGCGCTCGACGCCGCTGGAGAGGCCGGGGAAGCCGCCGGTGACTTCGGGGATGTAGCTGACGATCATGTCGGACTGGTCAATCAGCTTGAAATCGCGGGCGTAAATCTGGCTGTCGATGTCGGCCTCGACGCTTTTTACGTCGGCGACGTTAAAGGACAAATCCTTGCCGTTGACGCTGATCTTGATCTTCTGCTCGCCGCGTTTGGCCGCCATGTCGGCCTCGAAGAGCAGGCGCTTCTCATCGAGGTCGCCGGGGTCGAAGCAGATGAAATGCTCGGCCAATGCTTCGCGAAACGCGTCGATCTCGGCCAACACGTCGGGCATGTCCATGACGTGCGACATCGGGAAGCTCGGGTAGATCCGCTTCTTCTGCGGCTCAAACATCAGCCGCACCAGCGACTCGGCCGTCCGCCCCTCCACGCCGCGGGCCAGGACGTAATACTTTCCATAGCCGCCGATGGCATGGGCCAGAATCTCGGTCGCGAGGATTTCCTCCTCTCGCCAGACCATGATGTCTTTGAGCGTGTGGACGATGTCGTGATCGCGCAGCAGCCGCTCATGTACGGCATCGACGTTATCGACGAGCGTCACATACAAATCGGCGTCGATGGCCGTCATGTGGTCGAAGTCGAAGGCCTCGAACAGACCATGCTTCCAACGGAAGGTGGCGTGCGTATTGATGATGACATTCTGCTGCTTCTCGCAGACGGCGATGGCATCCTTGAAGACGGCCCGGCGCAGCGTATTGAGTCGCGTGCGCGGCAGATCGAGGATGCGCCCGGGCACCACGTCGGGCGCCTCGCGGTACATCATGTCGCCAATGTTGCAGAGCGTCAGGTCGTGGCCGCGCGATCGGGCAATGCGGGCCACTTCCTCCAGAAAGGCCTTCTTGTCCACGCCGACCTGGCCGGTCACGAGGACGCGCACGCCTTTGTGCGGTTGTCGTCCGAAGAGCGTCGAGGGAATGCTGCTCACAATGAATTCTCCAAAACGACCAGTATATCAGCGCCGAAAGGCCGGGTAAAATTGCCCATCGACAACTCAAGGAGCCGAGCATGAGCACGTTGAAGAATTGCCGCATCCTCATCTTCGTCGGCGATGATTATGAGGACCTCGAACTGTGGTACCCGAAACTCCGGCTGGAGGAGGCCGGCGCGAAGGTCGTCATCGCGGGGCAAAAGGCGGGCATTACCTATCGCGGGAAGCACGGCTATCCCTGCGAATCAGACACGGCCATTGCCGACGTGCTCAGCGCCGACTTCGACGGCGTGGTCGTGGTCGGCGGCTGGATGCCGGACAAGTTGCGCCGCGACCCGATGGTGTTGGAGTTGGTGGCCGAGTTCAACAATGCCAAGAAGATGATCGCGTCGATCTGTCATGGCCCGTGGATCAACATCTCGGCGGGCGTGGTGCGCGGCGTCCGCATGACCAGCACCCCGGGCATCAAGGATGATCTGACCAACGCCGGTGCGACGTGGGTGGATGAGCCGGTCGTGGTGGATGGTCATCACATCAGCAGCCGACGGCCGCCGGACCTACCCGCCTTCGGCGCGGCGATGGTCCAATTCCTGTCCGCAAAGAAATAAGCCCGAGAAGCGTCGACCCAACGGTGGAATAGCTTGCCCATTATCGGCGACCTCGATTCGCTTTGCCGCCGGGCAAAGTAAATCGTACCTTTCGACCGGAAAGAATGCCGCTCCGCTGCGCGCGTGGTGCTCCGGCGAAGCATTTGGGGGAATCATCATGCCTCGCACACCGTGGACCGCGCTCGCCGTCACCTTGCTCGCGACACCCTGTTTTGGCGGGCTCATTTCCGTTGCGCCCTCCGTCCAGAACGACACAAGCATCGCTCAATCGCTCCGCGCCACCTCGCCGTCCGCCTCCCTCCAAGCCGCCGCCATGGTCCACGCATTCGGCAACACACACGACTCACGGAACACCGTTCAGATTAGAGACAGCACCCCGGCCGCGAGCATTTGTCACCCAGTCGTTCCGACCCAGCGTCAGGCTGAATCACCGAACGCTGAATTGGCTCCCGCAATCCTGCAACATCTCCCTGCGGCCACTCCCGCAACAGTCACACCACTCAGCAAAGCCGGTTCACGAACAAAGGTCGGCGTGCCGAGGAAGCAGAAAATGACAGCCTCGTTGACCGCCCACCAGACCATCCCAGAGCCGATCATGTTCGCCTTTGTCGCCTTCATGGCGCCCATCCTTCGCCCGCGACATGCCACCCGCTTCGCCACCTGTCGCGCCTGACCGGTAGCCCGTTCGTCGCCGACAGCCTATCATTCGCGTTGGAAAAACACCGCCGCGCGAATGAACAATCAATCCGATCCAACCAAGCCCGCGCGACGCAACCACATCATCTTCTGCCTGTTGCTCGCTGCGACGATCCTGTACGGCGTCGCCTCGGCGTTTCAGAAACGATGGGTCTGCGACGACGCGTTCATCTCTTATCGCTATGCACTGAATCTCGTCGAGGGCCACGGGCTGGTCTATAACGCGGGCGAGCGCGTCGAGGGCTACAGCAACTTCCTCTGGACGCTTTGGTGTGTCGTGCCGATCGTGCTTGGTATTCGGTGCGAGACGTGGACGATCACGTGGGGCATCGTCTGCTACGCGGGCACCCTCACACTGCTGGGCGACATCTCCCGCCGCCTTGGAAAAAGACTCGGCACAACTCAGATTCTCCCGATCGCGGCAATTCTCTGCGCCGCACACGCCGATATGGCCGTCTTCGCCACCAGCGGCCTTGAAACGTCCCTGTTCACAATGCTGGCAACTGCCGGGTTTTGGGTATTCGTGTGCGGGGAGACTACAGGGCGCCACCGTCCAATTGCGGCGGGATTCGTCATGACCCTCGCCGCATTGACCCGTCCAGACGGCGTCATCTTTGCCTTGGTGCTCGGCGCAGCTTACCTCGCATTGGCAAGACCCCGCTGGCGAATCGCCCTCTCGTACGCCGCGGCCTTCGCCATCCCCCACGCAGCCTTTGTGGCATGGCGGATCTGGTATTACGGCGACTTTTTCCCGAATACCTATTACGCCAAGAGCGGAAATCTCGCCTGGTGGAGCCAGGGGTGGGCGTACCTGACGCTCTACTTGCAAAAATACTGGGCAACGGGCGCGTGCCTACTCGGCCTCACTGCGTGCATGAAAAACCACCGCAAAGATTCAAGCGACATCGACGCATCGCTTCGCCGCCTTGCCTATATTGCCGCTGCGATGGCGGGGACCTACACGCTGTACATCGTGCGCGTCGGCGGCGATTTCATGTTCGCGCGGATGCTGATCCCCGCGACTCCGTTTTATCTGCTGCTCATCGAGCTGGGGCTCGCTCGATGGATGCCGACACGCGTACTGGCACAGGCCGCCACAGCGACCCTTGTTCTGATCGCGTTAATCCTGCCCGACTACCCGATGAAGCGTCTTGAATTTGTATCCGGCGTTGTGAACGAGCATTCCTTCTATGGAACCTACCTCACCGATGAGGCACAGGATCAACGGTCGGCCGTACTCAAGAAGTACTTCAGAGATCTGCCTGTCCGCATTGCGTTTCTCGGGGCCGAGGCTCACGTGATGTACCGAGCGAGGATCGCGACGGCGATCGAAAGCGAGGCAGGACTCACGGATCGCTTTGTTGCCCACCAGCCGATTTCCGATCGAGGCCGGGTCGGCCACGAAAAGAACGCCCCGCTTGATTACCTTATCCGCACCCGCAAGACTCATTTCACATTCCACAGTTCCGCCGTCGAGGTCTTGCGTATGACGGAACTTTTGTTGCCCGTGTCGATCGTCCTCGACGGAATGCCCGGCTTTGTTCTGACCTGGGACCCCGCCATGGTCGCCTCGGTGCGGCAACGCGGTGGTCAGGTTGAGGATCTGCCGTCAACGATTGACGGTTGGATTGTGCAGCTCAACACGGCCTCGGATGCGGAAGTCGCCGATCTCTACGGAAAGCTGAAACTGATGTACTTTGAGCACGTGTCCGACCCCATGCGGGAGGCACCCTTTCGAAAACGTCTGAAACTGCCGGCGCCCTGACGCGACTTCTTGGGGGTTAGCGTCTCACGCCTTACAATACGGCCCTGCGATTGACCCGCCTAATGGCTACGGAGTTCTCCCTATGGCACGCAATCAACAGAAGTACCATCTCGTAATCGCGACCGTTTTGGCCGCGTGTTTTTCAACTCCAGCGATGGCTTGGGATGAGGACGGCCACATCGCGGTCACCCGAATCGCCCACCGCATCATGCCTGAGCGAATTCCGGCATGGGTGAAGTCGCCTGAAATCCGGATGCAGCTTGAATACCTGTCGGCCGAACCGGATCGGTGGCGTGGCCAGAACGCTTCCGACCTCGAACACACTAACAACCCCGACCACTACTTCGACGTGGAACAGATCGCCGACTATGGCCTGACGATGAAGACGCTGCCGACGTTTCGACGGCAGTTTACCGACGTGCTGGCTGCCGCGCGAGCCAAGAACCCGGATTTGCTTAAGGACTACATCGCGGCGAAAGACAGGGATTACACGCGACTTGTGCCGGGACTGCTACCGTACCAAATCGCGGAACTTCAGTGGAAGGTCGCGTCAAGCTGGACCACGCTCCGGACCTACGAGCAATATCGCGAGTACGTCACCGACGACATGATCGAGTTCGCCCGTGCCAACGTCGTTTTCCACATGGGCATCCTGAGTCATTACGTTGGCGACGGCAGCCAGCCGCTGCACACCACCCATCATCACAATGGCTGGGTCGGCGAGAATCCGAAGGGCTACACCACCGACAAGAAGTTTCACTCGTTTCTCGACGGCGGGTTAATGGACATCCACCACGTCACGCCGGAGTCGATGGCCTCGTTGAAGGCAACTCCGCGAACGGTGACGCCGAAGGGCTATTTTGGAGAGATCTGCGCGTACATCGAGGAGACCCATCAGCACGTGATTCCGCTCTACGAGATGGAAAAGAGTGGTGAATTGCGAAAAGCCCCGGGCAAACCCTTCGTCGAAGCACGCCTCGTCGCCGGTGGCGAGATGCTGGCTGGTGTCTGGACCGCTGCCTACGACGGTTCGAAAATCGACGACTTCCGCGTGAAGCGGCTGCTCGCAAAGGGAAAAGTAAAGGATCGCAAAGGAGCAGGCACCGTTCACTCGCCGGACTAGTGACGGCGGCGACCGCGTGGTCGTCGAATGCTCATTGCCATGATTGCAAGTATCGCGCCCGCAGGCTCCGGATACGTTGTAATGCGATGGTAGTAGATGGCGAGATCATTGACCGACGTCGTGACCATCGATCCCATCGGGTGTGACCCGACGCTATAGCCGTTCTCCTGCAATCCAAAAGACGTGGACTGTGACTGCCCGCTGTTAAAGTAATACGTCACGCCAGAGTCAAACGAGAACGCAAGCAGATAAAAACTGTTGTTTAGAAGCGTAACGCCGATTCCACCCGAGGAATACCAGCCGGGGCCAGTGCCGACATGGTTCACGACGGCTGAATGTATCAACGAGTACGTTGAGAATTGCGCGTCGGATTGGTACACGTAATAGTTGATGGTTCGCGGGCCGGTAAAATCGAGATAGAACTCCTGTTCTGTAATCAACCGCTGAGCGGTCATGCGAAAGACATTGCCCTTTGCATTGTAGGGATTCGCCTGCGCCGATGACGACAAACTTCCAACGACGTCGATGGCAATTTGTCCGTGCGCTGCCGAACCGAATACGCTAATAATGATTGCACCCGAGGTTACAAGCAATATCCTGAACTTGGCAAAGCGTACCATGTTCTCCTCCTCCACGTGGTTTCCCGCGTAATAAACACGGAAATACGGACGCCACACCCGCGACGGTCTCTCACGGTTACCAAATTCTACCTATTCGTACTACGAAATACAATTCAACGGCCTAGCCGGGTAAACCCACCCAGGACAGGTTTCCATAGGTGATAAACCGAAAGTACCACACGCTCCACAGAATGCATACGGCCAATGGCACCATTGCTTTGCGGCTCCATATGTACGGTGCGATCACGGCCATCCAAATCGGGATGACATCGAGTGCAAATCGGTAATACCCCGGCTGCCGCCAACCGGAGTTGTGGTACATCAACAACATCCCCACTATGACAAATGAACACACCATCAAGACGCGACGCACCGGGTCGCGCCACCACTGCCGCGCCGAGGTGACGACGGCCAAGAGTATGGGGCAGGTCCAGAAGATTCCCGCGCCAAAATCATTCATCGCCCGCTCAACACCGGCCGACGACACGCGCACGCCGGGCGGCTCCAGTACCATGAAGCGAAAATTCTCCGCGACATAGTTCGGTCGAAACAACCCCGCCCGCGCCCGGAGAGCAATAGGGTCGTCTCGACCTTCGTAAATGCGAACATATCCTGTGTCGAAAGGCGAACCGAACTTGGCTGTGTTCATCGCCATGTAACCGCCGAGGGCAATCACGGCACCGGCCACTACCATGCCGATTCGGCGCGACCGCTCCGCATCATTCGATTTCCACGCGAACCATAACAACGCCGGCAGATAAAGCAGCGTGAGCTGCCGACTCCAAAACGCCATCACGAATCCGACGATGCTCGGCCACCCGCGACGGCATCCGAGTAAGTCCGACGTAATAAGAAACAACCCGCAACATGCGAGTACGTGATTCACCTCGAAAAAGCCGCCGATCCGGCAGAGCGAGAGCATGACCAGCATCGGAGTTCCAAGGAGAAACGCGATCGTGAGAACGGCCGCCTGCCACGGCTTGGCGGTGGCTCGTGCAAACGCGCCGAATGGAATGATCAACGCGAAGCCGCCTACGAAGACACGAAAGAGCCACGGCGGAAACGGGGATTGGGCACCGACAAACTGCGACACTTTCAAAGCGGCGTAACTGATAATCGTGAAACCGGGCGGGAAGGCGTTGAGCAGTCGTCCGTCAACTCGCGCGGCCTCGCGCTGCGGCGGATCGAGTTCAAACGTGCCACGGTCCCACGCGATGGCCTCGGCGAGATTGATGTTGTGGGCCGGGGTGACTTCCCAATCCGTCATGCGGATGCGGGAGCCGTCGATGAGAAACACAACCGCTATCGCAATCGCCAACCACAGCAAATAGGCGCGCCACGATGCACCAGTCTTGCAGGCGCCGGAATCGCCACTCGGTCCAGTAGGTATCTCTGTCAAATGGCACCGGTCATGGTTCGCCGGGTTCTTCTTCGTCATCCGGTATGGGCTTGGATGACGCGTCCGTAAATTCCGGAATGCCAGCAATGGCTTCGTCCAAGACTGGAGCGACGTTCCTTTCTTCGCGCGGCGCCAGCTTCCGCGATTCTTCCGCTGCCGCTTCCGCGCGTTCGGCGTTGCCGTCCGCGCGAAGTCGCTCGGCCCACTCGCGATACAGGTCAGACTGCAATTCTTTGACCATGCCCATTACCGCGGTTCGAATTGATTCGTCTTTGCCCTCAAACCACGATTCCACTCGCGAGGTGATGCGCGCCGAAAGCGAGATCGCCCCGACATAGTCACCCTTCTCGGCCAGGGCTCGGCACCGCTCGATTCGCAGATAGAGCCCAATGGACGGCGTTGCAGGCGGCGAGAGCACCGGCCGAGCGACTTGCAGGGCTCGATCCGTTTTGCCCGCGCGGCGATAGGCAATGACCTGCCAGAGCTTGGCGGATTCAGCGACCTGCTTATTGTCGTCGTCTACATAAGGAGCCAACTCACCGCAGGCGTCGATCAGGCGCTGGCGTGATTCCTCTGGGTCAGCTGATTCGCTCAACGCGGAGAATGCCCGGCCGAACGCCCGAAGCAATTCGGAGCGACGACGCAGTTCGACGGTGTCGGCGTCTTTGTTCTTGGATTCAACCTCGTCGAGCAGGCGGTCGGCGGCATCGAGATGGAAGAAGGCCTTATGGGTGATTCCGTTCAGCTCGGCGATGTGTTGTTGTAGAGAAAGCACTGTGTCGCCATGCTTTGGTTTCGCAGGCGGCGTGCCGTTCGGACCATTCGACGGCGCTGAATCATCGCCTTGCTTCACACCGAGGCGTTTGCGTTGATTCAGGATGCCGGACAGGTGAGCCGATGCATCGGTGACCAGCCGGCACCGAGCCGCCGACAGGTAGCCGCGCACTCGACTCAACGATTCAGACTCGGTGGCCACATTGTCGGTCCACGATGCGATTAGTGATTCTGCATCACCACATGCGCCGTCAGAATTCCCACGATCCTTATCTGATTGGGTCGTCGTGATCAGAGCCGGGTCCTTTGAGGGACCCTCCGGCACCGCACGAGCGGGGCTACACAGGGCCAGCAGAGAGAGAATCACCAAGGTGAAAGGCCTACCTTGGCACCCATGTGCATCTCCACACGCGAAACACCTGGTCATTCGAAAGATCCGTAAGTCGCGCAAGAATGGCATGTTGGCTCGATTATAGGTCGCTCCGCACGCCGGTCAAAAGACTGTTTGCCGCGGCTTCTGCCGCGAAAAAGCACAGGGCAAACTTGGAATGCGGACCATGCCGATGATAGAATGAGGAAGCCTCGCTAGCACAGGTTTCTCCCACGGATAATTTATGGCATCACGGATGATCCTGAACCGACTCACTGCCATGTCCCTTGGCTTATCGGCCATCCTCGGCGGCTGCACTCCATCTGCATTCGACCCGGCGCTTACGTCAACGATAGAAGGTCTGGATCTTGAGGGTCTTAAGGCGATCCAGGAAGATGAGCGCCTGACGGAGGACGAAAAACGCGAAGAGATTCGGACCGCCATCAGCGCGCCTGATACGCCGGAGGGCGACCGACTTGTCGAATTCCTGTTGGACCTAAACATCCCGTAACGGATGAAGCGATAACGAATCGAATGGTATGATTTCAAACAGGCCCACGGAGGCCGGATTGACCTCGCGAACAAATGGAGATGAGAATGATGCGAACGAAACAGCTATTGATGGGCCTTGTGTGTGTTGTGTCGGCGGCGGCTTCAACCGGCTGCGGCGATCTGGTCTCGGGTGTTAATAAGATAGCCAGCGGGCAGATCTGTTCGCTCACAGCAAATGAAATCAAGGCGCTCAACGGTGCGGCGATTCAAGTCGGCGCGTCACAGACGCCGCCCCTTGTGATTCCAACGATTAATGACGCTCAGGCACAGGCGATTGCCGACTTCTTCGCCCTGAACGCCATTTGCACCGCTCAGGACATCGAGGGGCTCCCGGCCCGCATTGAAGCCGGCGAAGATCTCCAGGGTTTGGATGCGCTGGCCGCTGCGTTCGGTGAAGAGACGATCGATCCTTCGAACCTCGATCCGACGATCCTGATTAATCTGCTAAACCAGATTTTGGGGACCTAGGCGTCCGCATTTCGAATTTGATTTCCACCGACGACCCGCTTGGCTTAACGTCAGACGGGTCGTTGTCATTATGGTGGCAACCGAAATGGTCGTTAACACACAGCAGGCGTACAATACGATGGCATTGAAAGGTACCCGATGTTCAGCGGCATCATTGATGCAACAGGCGAGGTGCGATCGTGCGAGCCGAGTGCGGCCGGGCGACGTCTGACGATTCGCGCGCCGGGATATTGGACCGACGCAGTGCATGGCGCCAGCATCGCCATCGACGGCGTCTGCCTCACTGTAACAAGCCACAACGAGGCCGATGCGTCGTTTGACGTCGTCGCAGAAACCCTTCGATGCACAACGCTCGGCGGTCTGAAGCCGGGACATCGTGTAAACCTGCAAAAGTCCCTTCGCGCCGGTGAACGGATCGACGGCCATTTCGTCCAAGGGCACGTCGATGCTCTGGGAACCATCGCCCGCATCGACCGGGAACGCGGCGAATCAATGTGGTGGTTCGATGTTGACGAGTCCACCCGGCGCTACCTTATCCCCAAGGGGTCGGTAGCGATTGACGGAATCTCCCTGACCGTCGCCGCGATCGACGGCCTGCGATTGGGTGTCGCCATTATTCCCACAACGCTTGAACTAACCACTCTGGGTACAAAACGGATCGGCGACGCCGTCAACATCGAGACAGACATCCTCTCGCGGACGATTGTCGAAACCCTCGATCGCGTCACTGCCGCGCGAATGCCAAAGGCGAGTGGAGTGTAACGTGGCGACATCCCTCCCCTATCGTCCCACCATCGGCATCACCATGGGAGACCCCGGCGGCATCGGGGCGGAAGTTGTCATCAAGGCGCTAGCAGATGAATCGCTCCGCAGCCGTGCCCGTTTCATCATCTATGGCCTCGACGAGCAATTGGAATACGCAGCCGATCAGGCAGAGTTGCGACAATTCTGGACGCGCCGCCCCCATGAAGACGCACTGCCTGCCGAGGGAGAGGTCGTCGTCGCGGATTATGACGAGCTATCACTGGAAGGTCGGCTGTTGCGAAAGCCATCGACCGAGCAAGGCCGCGCCTCCATGCGATTCCTCGACGATGGCATCACCGACGCGCGGGCCAATCGAATCGACGCGCTCGTTACCGCACCGATCAACAAAGCCGCGTGGCACATGGCCGGCTATGAATGGCCGGGCCATACGGAATTGCTGGCAGCGCGCTTCAAGACGCGTCGGGTGACGATGATGTTCACCGGTGGGCCGCTCAAGGTGGCGCTGGCCAGTGTTCACGAGCCCCTCTTTGAATTGCGCAATCACTTCACCATCGGGTTGGTTTTTCAACCCATCGACCTCATGCATCAGGCCCTGCAGCGCTGGTTCGGCATCGAACGACCGCGGATCGGCGTGGCCGGCCTGAACCCACACGCCGGCGAAGGCGGGCAATTCGGCGACGAGGAACTACGTGTGATTGAGCCGGCCATCGACATGGCCCGAAACGCCGGCATCGCGGCAAGCGGTCCCTATCCGGCCGATACGCTCTTCTGGCGTGCAGCCCACGGGGAGTTCGACGGCGTCGTCGCAATGTATCACGATCAGGCGTTGATCCCCGTGAAGCTTCTGGCATTCGACCGTGCCGTCAACCTCACGCTGGGCCTGCCAATCATTCGCACCAGCCCTGACCACGGCACGGCCTATGATATCGCCGGCAAGAATCTGGCCGACGCTGGCTCGATGAAATCGGCGATTCGCTTGGCGGTGGACTTGGCTTTGAAGAATCACACTAGGCCGATCGGAACGTCAAACCCCGTTTCAGAGCCGATCGAGGACGTTCGCGAGTAGGAATCAAATCGTCAGGGATCGTCATCGCCTCAACATCCTTCGGCTCCACCTTAAATAATCCATCAGCATAGAGTCGAACATGTGCGCGAAGCGCGTCATGTCCCGCCGGACTGCTTAACCATTGGAATATTTTTCTTGCCGTCACGCGCCGCCCATCACGTGGATAGATTCCATGGTACGCCGTGAGATTAAGCACGCCCGCCTCATTCCAGACGATTCGAAATCGCCCCCGTGCGAACACGGAGATAAGAACCGGCGCGGGTTCTCGGTGCTCGGGGACATACCAAGTCGGCCGATGGGATGGCAGGTAGCGGGCGTGAATGCCCTGCGTCTTGAGGTATTCAAGGTATCGGCGAACGGCCTGGCGCAGCGGCGCGCCGGGGTGCAAGAGAAAGACGCGATCATCATCCGCGATCAATTTTCTCAAGTCGTCCCTAGTGAGTTGGTTGCCGCGAATCTGGCGAGCCTTGGTGATGCACGGCCGAACGTCTCGACGTGAAATTTTCCATTTTGCAAGGTCGGATGCGCGAAGCGTGAAATAGTCATTTGCGCCCGTGGCGATCCCGCGTGAGCAGGTGGCAATCTTGGAAAGCCTCCGAGTGGATTTCGCTGACGAAGGCCGCTTGTCCAGCGCGTTCCACTTTTCCTTTGGATTCAATTCCGTCGGAAGCCGAGGCGTGCCGACCTGGAGGTCCAATGCAGCGAGGCCGCGCTCGTCATCGACCGTCACACATCGGATTGGCTCCGATCTCCGCCGCCCCCTGCGAAGGAGTGTGATGCAGGCCGTTGTGAGCACATCCTTAAACACACTGGCGGCATGATCAAACTGAATAATGGCATCGAGTAGGTTTTCTCTGAGTAGGTATGACTTCATCGCCGCGCCAAAGTCCGCGCGAAGCCATTCGGACGGCGTGATAATCGCAGCGCGGCCCTTCGCCGAAAGCAACGAGCCGATTTTCAGGACGAATAGACCGTAAAGATTGGTGGTGCGCGGAATCGAGGAACCCGCGACGCGCTCCAACTCGCGCCAAACCTTTGGGCCATAGTCGAAATCGTGATGTCGAACATAGGGCGGGTTCGCGATAATGGCGTCGAATCGTTTGTCGTGCCGTGACGTGATGAAGTCCGCCGTCGCTACCCGGCATCTGACCGACGACGGCGCCTGGAAACTTGCGACCATGGCCGGATCGACATCCAGCAGGTGCAATTCACACGGCCTCTTGAGTCGCGGAAGATTCGCAATCGCGTCTGCAAAGACCCCGGGGCCCACGGCCGGGTCGAGCGCAACGCGCGGTGACCCCTGACAGACCCATTGCGCCATCCAGTTGGCAATTCCGCGCGGCGTATAAAACTGACCGAGCCGACGCTGAGCCGGCTCGGTCACGTGAATTCCTTTTATTAACGCAGTGCGATTAGGGGAACGGCGTGTCGATCCATGCCTTGATGTCGAGACCGTTGTTGAGCGTGTCATCGTTCACATCAGCTCGGTTGACCAGCGCCGGGTCCGCCGGCGGCGAACCCAATAGTACGTTCACAAGGATATCGATGTCGAGCTGATCCTTCGCACAATCCGAATTGATGTCGGCCTTGTTGTTGCACGTGGGGACGATTCGGCGGATGGTTCCGTTGATGGTGGTGTTGCCATTGACAAGATAGATTTCGCCTTTGGCATCCTCACCAAACGATGTGAGTTGAGTAAAGGTCAGGCGTTGCGTATTTCCGGTGGCAACACCACCCACCATCTTGAAGGTCCAGATGCGGACGGATGAATAGTCACCGTAAAAGTAGTTCGCCTGTTCGCCGGGGATCTCGAGTCCGCGATAGCAATAGCCGCCTGTGACCGAAATACCCGTGACATGGTCATAGACGATGACAGGATCCGTGAGATTGACACCATTACACGTGCAGTTCGGACCACTTGGTGTCGTAAAACAGGCATTGCCCTCCATGCAGCGCCAGCCATAGTTAAGCCCGCCACCCGTTCCAGCCGGTACGTAGTTGACCTCTTCCCATGCGTTTTGTCCGACGTCGGCCAAGTACAGGTCTCCCGTTCCTCGGTCGAAGCTGAATCTCCAGGGGTTTCTCAGGCCGAATGCCCATTTCAAGTCGATCGCGCTGCCTCCCACGCTGGGTTGATCGGCAGGAATATAAGGTGAGGCGATATCGACATCCATGCGGAGGATTTTTCCAAGGTAGGTATTGAGCGCTTGGCCATTGCCAATGGTGCCGTGCACGTCTCCCGCGCCGCCGCCGTCACCGGTTCCGACATAGAGCTTTCCGTCCGGACCGAACTGGAGGCAACCGCCGTTGTGATTGGACTCGACGTTGGGCATGGTGAGCATGATCATTGCGGAGGTGAGGTCTGTCGTGAGTAGGTCCACGTTGGCCGTGTAGCGTGCGACCACATTGCTTGCGCCACCGATAACGGTGTAGTACACATAGTAATACCGGTTGACGGCATAGTT